>CACWIW010000134.1 GCA_902761035.1 uncultured bacterium
GGTATGGTACATCGGGTTTCATAGTTCAGGTCGGCTTCTATAATTATTCTGATATGCCTGCGCTTCAAATTGGACTCATAAACCGCATTCCCGACGGACAATTTCCGGTTTTACCTGTAATCAATTTGCATTGGTAGGTGGATTATGGTTCGTGATGGATTTTTGTGCGTGGCGCGGGTGGCGGGTGGGACGCGCTTTGCGGCGGTCGGGAAATTATGATATAATAAGCTGAAAAGGAAAGGAAGAAACTCATGCAAAAAGAACAAGTGAAGAAGTGTACAAGATGCTGTGTCGTCGCTTTCGCGGCGTTGCTTGTCATGGACTGCTTCGCGGATGCGAAGGTCAGCCCCCCGACACGCGAGCTGTCCGAGATCAAGAAAACCATGAGCCCCGCTCTGGAAGCGGATGGAGACAAATCAGAGAAGGCGACGTTTGACGCCGACGCCTTTATCCAACGCGTTATGAAAATGTCGAAGAATACCTCTCGGGATGAAATGCTTTCGCTGAGCAAGACCGCAAGCGAAAACGCGAAGGCCGTCGCGGAGGTGGTCGCCGTCCGGCTGGCGGACAAGTCGGCAAAGGAAGAAGACAAGGTCAAGTACGTGTGGCTTCTCGGACAGGCTAAGCAGGATTCGTCGGTGCCGCTGATGCTGGACATTTTCAAGACCTCCAATCCGACATCGTGGCTTCATAATGTGACTTCGCGTGTCCTGATCGAAATCGGAGGGGATGAGGTTGGAGCGGTCTTTCTGGAGAACTATCGGAAGAACAAGTCGAAGATGGGCGAGAATCGGAAGTTTGATGCCATGCAGGAACTCGCCATGCTCAGATACGCCCCGGCAGTGAAGGACGCGGAGGAGTTCCTCAAGATCGATCCGGAAAGGTATTACTGGCAAGTCTATTTTATCTTCGGATTGTTCGACGACCTCGCTGTGCCGATGCTCTGCGAGAAGCTGAACGATTCCGATGCCCTTGTTAGGACGAATGCGCTCGGCGCGATCAGGTTCCTAATGCCGGAATCCAAAGATATGACCAAGGCCCTCCTCAAGCGGCTGGAGGTGGAGAAGGATGCGAGTATACGCTACCAACTTGTGGAGACGATTGAATGGAATATGATCGCACAGGGCAAGAAGGGGCAGCAGGAACTTCGGGAAACCTTCAGCAGTCTTCTTGAATCAGAAGACAAGAACAGCCGCGCCGCAAAGTTCATGAGGGAGACCGTGGCGTCGAAGAGCGCAATGCCCGCAGGCATGCGGGAGAAGTTCAAGCCAGACGCCAATAAGTTTAACGCAGCGCATCTGGGTTACGGCCGGGAGGCTACAAGCGACATTCTCTATTGCGCCACGCGAAAGGACGTCCCGAAGCTCAAGGAACTGCGCCGCCGTGCGTTGTATCGCCAGAGCGACGAGTGTTTCTACGACTACAATAAATTGACGCGAATTATCAACTGGGTGCTTGCGTGGGCCCCCGAAACGGCGCCATGAGGGATGGCGCCGGGAATGTTCCGATAGTGACCGAATGGCAAACAAGGAGGAAACGATGAAGAAGATGATAGTTGCACTTGGCGTGATTGGATTCGCGCTTGTTTCGCTCGGCGGTGAACTTACCGTGACGGGCAAAGGCGTTGTGAAACGGCAACCGGACAAGATGAAGATCACTTTTACAGTTTCGGCCGAAGACAAGGACATGACTGTTGCGCGGCGCATGTTTGAAGAACATACGGCCAAGCTCGCCTCGGCATTTGCCGCAGCGGGCATTTCGACGAACGAAGTCGTCACATCGGGAATCAGCATGTGCGCCGACTATGATTGGCGCGAGGGGCGCAAATTCAACGGCTACAAGTTTGAAGAGGACTACATATTCGTTGCCAAGGTTGATAGGGCCCGGCTGAATCGCATAAATTCGGCTCTCTTCAGCTGTAAGGCGGTCAAATCGCTGAGTAACTCGTTTGAACTGTTCGATCCTGCCGCCGCCAGAAACGAGGCCAGGACGCTGGCGGTAAAGAATGCCCGTGATCTCGCCCAAAGAATGGCCATGGACGCGGACGTAACACTTTGCGAAATCAACGAAATCATATACACTGCGATGGATCCCCGGAACTATACTTACTCCAACAACTTTGCTACTCCTTCTTCCGCAGACGACGGTACTGGGTCTGTGACATCGTTGCGAGACATCGTGTTGTCCGAGACCGTCTGCATAAAGTGGAAGATAAAATAATTTGGCTGTGGGCGCAATGTCGGCGCGGGCGCTGCGAGCGGAACGTACCTAGCGGCGGCAAGCGAAAGGAGTAGATGAATCATGAAGAAACTGGAAACTGGCAACATTGGAATTGGCAACACTTCCATATTGGCAACAATCGGCAGACTGCGAAGATGGGCATGGGCGTGGTGGCGTCAAGTTGCGTCTTCCCAACGGCGCTGGGTTGGTTATCCATGCAAAAAGGACATTTGATCGGGTTGCCGGTCGCCATCATCTTTTCGCCGTTTGCCATCGTCGCGCCCGTCTTGGACCTTGGCGTGGTTTCGCCATTGACGGACTTAGCCTGTCTGCCGTACGACCTGTCCCAACCGCAGCATGGCTTTTACATTCGGATCGTCGATGAGGACGGCAAGCCGATTCCCGGAGCCCAGATTTCCGGAAGCGTAGAAAACGATGGGTATGGCCACCTTTTGTCAACGACGGATTTGAGCGGCACGACGGACGAGGCTGGAGAATTCTATGTCGGGCGGCTCTTCAAGTGTGAAGGTTCGATGGAGGCAAAGGCTTCGGGGTATGCACCTTGGCTTGGGTCGGAAAGTATTCGGCTTCCTAAGAACGAGAAGTGTTCTGGCGGGCAGACGGCAGTCACCAACGCCATCCCCACGGGGGAGCGTATCGTGTTGCAGTATGTAATGAAGCGGTCGAACGTCGGCGATTGGAATCAGAAGTCCGACCTTTCGCGCGAAGAAGTCGAGAAGCTTTGCGTGGGAACCTGGAGGCCCGACGAAGACGCATGCAAGTTCATCGTTGATGAATTAGGCATGAAGACCGGACAGGAGAACCCGGCTGAACACTGGATTGAACTGCGTTCCGATGGAACTGCTGTCTGTCATGCGCCAGGGCGTTACTACAAGAGCAGTGTCAGTTCGCTCTACAGCCATGAACTGCGCCATTTTCAGAAGCCATTCGCATGGACGGTCGAACGAAACGAGGCATCTCCATGGCGACTTGTGTCTTCTGGGAATGCCTGGGTACTTATGCCATGGACATGGCGTGCGCGCCTGTTCATCGTGGATGAGAAGGAAAACAATCGCAAGGTTGCGCGATACTATCTCGGGGAAGACGACAAAGGCGTCTATCTTGCAGCAGAATGTGAAGACTATTACATACCCCCGCGCTGCATACTCAAGTTCCGCAAAGTGCCTGGCTTGACACAACCCTCACCCTTACGCGGCAGCTCTGCCTCAGGCATGTGAGTGCGGCGTGTCGGGCGGTCGGTAGGCGGAACGCGCCCTGCGGCGGCAAGCGAAAGGAGTAGATGAATCATGAAGAAACTGGAAACTGGCAACATTGGAATTGGCAACACTTCCATATTGGCAACAATCGGCAGACTGGCATGGGGCCGGGAAAGACCACGGAGTCATGCTGCATGGTAACGGTGTGGGGGCTGTTTGCCGCGTCAGAGGGGCATTCGTTTGGTTATCTGGTCGCCCTTGCAGGATTACCATTGGCGCTACCGGCTTATATTGTAGATGAGTGTGTCGTGTCGCCATTGACGGACATCGTCTGCCTGCCCTACGATCTGTGCCAACCCAACCACGGGTTCTACATCCGGATTGTCGATGAAGACGGAAAGCCTGTGCCGAATGTGAGAGTCTCCGGCGGTGTCGACACCGGCATGGACAACTTGCTTGAGCTGGACGAGTCGTCGTTCGATGGGAAGACGGACAAAGCGGGCGAGTTCCTTGTCAGCAGGCTTTTCGGCAAGCCGAAAGGATCGTTCAGGGCATCGGCATTGGGATACATGCCGTGGTATTTCCCAAAGAACATCAAGCTGGACGGCGTGAAGCCGGAGGCGGATGGGCGCATCGTACTTCAGTACGTTGTGAAAAAGTCTGACCTTGGTACATGGAAGGCAAAGACGGACATGACAAGGGAAGAGATCCTGTCAATTTTGCCGGGCAAGTGGTCTGCGGATTCCGAGACGCGCAAACTGCTGGCGACGGAATTGAGCTGGCCTTCAACGGATGACCCCGACAAGCATTGTTTTACGATTGATCCAGCGGGATCGGTTGTCTCCAGGGTTCCGGAGGATTACCGAAGTGCATTTTGCCGAGACAACCCCTGGCGAAACGGAGACAAGTTCGTGATCTGGAAACTACATCGAAAAGGTGAGTTGGAATTGAAGTGGAACGCCAAAGAGCAAGAGGATTGGTTGTGGGCGGTCCGCCTTATTTGGACGATCCCCCTGACTAAAAGCAAAGGCGAGTACAGTATCCAAGATGAATACTATCTTGGCGAAGATGAGAAAGGCATCTATCTTTCTCCGGGATTCCACTGTGAATTTATCGGTCCTGAGATAACGCTACAATTCCGCAAGGTGACGAAATAAAGCATTTTAAGTGGGGAACAAAAATGAAGAAACTGGGAACTGGCAACATTGGAACTGGCAACACTTCCACATTGGCAACAATCAATAAGATGATTGCCATTGTCGCGCTCTTGGCGGCGGGTGGTTGCAAGATGAAGGAGTTCTCCTCGACTCCGCTGTACAGCGGCGACGAGGTGAAGTTCACGGGCGCGGTCGAGGACCGCGTGAACCTGTGGCCGCTCGCCTACTGGCGCGAGCCGGTCGGGTCGATCGTCTGGCCGGTCGTCTCGTGGGGTGATGACCATCTCGCGTTCCGCCCCGTTTGGTCGCAGTACAAACGGCACGGCTACGGCGAGTATGACGAGTTCAATCTCTTCTGGCCGATCTGCCAGTTCGACACGAGGGACAACGACTACCGCGTGTTCCCGTTCTTCTGGGGGAGCGACAGAGACGGCGACGATCCATACTTCTGCCTTTTCCCTGCGCTCTGGTGGAACGACGACTTCAAGGGCGTTCTGCCGTTCTGGTGGCTGAACAAAGCCGAATCTTTCGGTATATTCCCGCTCTACTGGCACATAAACATACGCGGAAGCCTCGACATGCTCTTCCCGCTGTATGGCTATTGGCCGGGAACAAGCAGTAATGGCCTTTGGGCGTTCTGCGGACTCGCAGGCTACGAAAGGCAGGACGGCGAACTCGCAAACCACCGCATCCTCCCGCTCTACCTGTGGAGCAAGGGTAATTTCTATTCGATTCCCTACTCCCGCTATGAGAACGACGAGCAAACCAAGAGCCGCATCCTCTGCGGGCTCGCCGGCGCAAACTCGTCCACGAACGGCGAATACGAGGCGTCGTGGATGTTCCCGCTCTACTACCACGATACGAACAAGCTCATCACGCCGCTGTTCGGCAAGTCCGGCGACTACAGCTGGGCGATGCCGCTCTACTACAACGACGACGAACTGTTCCTCACGATGCTCTACGGACGCAACAAGAAGGAGGAAAGCGACTGGCTGTTCCCGCTCTTCTACCGCGACAAGGAGTCCTTCGTGACTCCGCTCTTTGGGAAGTCCCGCGATTCGGAATGGCTGTTCCCGCTGTACATGCGCGAAAAGCACTCGATCTACACGATACCGTATGGCAGGCAGGTTAGCGGGGCCTACACGAACACGTATTTCGCGGCCGGGCTCGCGGGGGTCAAGTCCGGCAAGAAGGAGGGCGGCTGGCTCTTCCCGCTCTTTGACCACGAGAAGTGCGCGGACTTCGACGAAAAGCTTGCGTACCTCGACGCGGAGAAACTGCCGACACGCGAGAAATATTTCTGGACGCACGACAAACGTACGTACCTGCTCGTCTCCGACAACGACAGGTTGGTGAACGGAGACGACAATAACAAACCGGACAATACGTACAAGATGACGTACAAGCACAAGATGGGCAATCGGCTCCTGTTCCGGCGCGAGACGAAACGGCGCGTGAAGTTCGACCTCGCCACGCGCGCGAGGGTGTCGGACACCGAGGAGGGCTGGCATTCGTTCCTGTGGCTCGTCTATCAGCATGACTGGAAGACGGACGCCGTGAAGGGCACGTCGAAACAGAGCCACAACGTCCTGTGGAAGCTCTGGGACTGGAAAGAGGAGAACGACAACATTGCGCTCGATGTGTTCCCTGGCTTCACGTACGACTCGAAGACGAACGGCTACGTGAAGACATCGCTTCTTTGGCGGCTTTTCCGCTACGAGAACGACCCCGAAAAAGACCGCAAGATTGACTTCCTCTTCGTGCCGGTCTGGAGGTGAATCGGATCCGCAAAAAGATGTAATGAGGTATTTCCCATCGGGGATGAAATGACATGAAGACCAATTACCATACTCACACGACATGGTGCGACGGAAAGGATTCGCCGGAGACCGTGGTGCTTGCGGCGATCGAGAAGGGGTTCGGCGCCATCGGATTTTCGTCACACGCCATGTTGCCCGAAGACGACACGTCTTGGGTGCTGACGCCCGAGAAGGTGCCGCGTTATGCGGCGGAAATACGTGCGCTCGCGAAGAAGTACGAGGGACGCATTCGCATATTGTGCGGCGTTGAGGCGGACTACGTGCCGGGTGGCGCAACGCCCGACCGGCGCGCGTACGCCGCCATCTCGCCCGACTACATCATCGGGTCCGTCCATTTCGTCGTCGCCCCCGACGGCGCGCGCGTGTGCGTGGACGAATCGCCCGAGTCGCTTGAGGACGGCATTCGCCGTCATTTCGGCGGCGATGCCGAGGCGTATCTGCACGCCTACTTCGCGCAGGTACGTGAAATGCTTCTCTCATGCGACTTCGATGTCGTCGGACATCTGGACCTTGTGCGCAAGTTCAACACGCGCCATCCGTACTTCGACGAAACCGCTCCGTGGTATCTCGCCGAACTCGACCGGACGGCGGACGCCGTGTCGGCGAGCGGGAAGATCGCCGAAGTCAACACGGGCGCGATCTCGCGCGGCTGGCTTGACGACGCCTATCCGTCCGCCGCCTTCCGCGACCGGTTGCGCGCGCGCGGCGTGAAGTTCATCTTGAGCGCGGACGCCCATGCCGCAGATGCCATCGACTGCGCTTTCGACCGATTCGGCGACTGCGAGGTGTTCCTGCCGTCCCCACTTACCCCAGGACGTACAATCAATGCGTGCGCATGAAAGTGTTGCCAATGTGAAAGTGTTGCCAATGCCAATGACCAGTTCCAATGAGGAGAGTCGAAATGAAACGGACGAAGACATCGCTAATCTTGAATAGACTACTTGCAGGATTGGGAGGGTTTATCGTAATCATCCTTGCGAGCGTTCCGCTTGTGTTTCTCGTTTGTCTTTGGGTTGATGGGGGCTGGGGCGTGAAGGCCATGTTTCTTACTATTATAACTGCGATACCATTCGGCAGCATACTTGCATGGGGCGTATGGGATGTCGTACGCCGCTGGCGTGAAGTAGCCAAGGTACAGCGGATGGTCGACGAGATGAACGACGAGGAACGTGAAGAATTCTACTCTGCGACGGAGCAGGGTGATGTCGAGCTTGGCGTTGACGACAAAGGTAGGACTCATTCTACGCCATTGGACTTCGGTTGAGTTATGACGATTACGCTTTTGTGGTTCGGACAGTGAGCGGGTGACGTGCGGACTGCGCCCTGCGGCGGCAAGCGAAAGGAGTATATGAAGGATGTGGAAACTGACTAAGACCATCCTCGCCTCATCTATCGCGTTCGTTGCATGAATGAGAGAGTTTTTCAAATATCAGCGGTTGTTTACGGATAAAAAGTGTGATATAATATCACGCAGAGACCTTGGAAGGTCTTTTGTGTGATAGAAAAAGATAATAGAAGGTCTATGGAGGTTTGATTATGGAGAGTTCGGAAATGCAACGGCTGTATGATGCAATGGAGCATCGATTGAAGCTGGTGAAAACCGGCTTCCGTAGGTATCTTTATCCTAAAATAGACTGGCGCGACCATCTGATCTGCATAAAGGGCGCGAGGGGAACGGGGAAGACCACGCTGCTTCTTCAGCGCTATCTAGAGGCGTTCAAGGGCAATCGCGGCGGAGGGGCGCTGTATGTCTCTGCCGACGACCTCTGGTTTTCAAAGCACTCCTTGAAGGATGTCGCGGACTATCTTTGTTCACATGGCGTCGGACACCTCTTCATCGACGAAGTCCATCATGCGGAAGACTGGCAGCGGATGATCAAGAACATCGTCGATGAATATGGCGAACTGGATGTCGTCTATTCCGGTTCCAGCCTTCTGAAGCTGGAGCGGGGGCGTTCAGACCTCTCCCGGCGGCAGGCGGTTTACGACCTGCGGGGGATGTCTTTTCGGGAGTTTCTTGAGTTTGAGGGGGTTGCGTCGTTTCATGCTCTACCGCTGGAGGCGCTGCTGGCGAACCATCGCGAAATTGCGCTTGAGCTGACATCGAAGGTGAAGGTGCTGCCGCACTTTACGAAGTATCTCAAGTGCGGATTCTATCCGTTCTACAAGTCGGTGCACGGCATGTACGAGAGCAGGCTGAACGAAATCGCGAACCAGGTCCTTGAAAGCGACCTGCCGGCGGTGGAGGATGTCTCGCCTGCGACCATCCGCAAGATCAAGCGGATGCTCATGGTGCTTGCGGGATCGTGTCCGCAGCTCCCGAAGATGAACAGCCTGTACGCCGAGCTGGAGACGACGCGCGCGCAGGGGCTCAAGATGCTGGACATCCTCGAACGCGCGGCGCTTCTCCAGCAGTTGAAGTCCGAGAAGGCCACGTTGAAGGACCTTTCGCGTCCGGACAAGATATATCCGGACAATCCGAACATGATGTATGCGCTCACGACACGCGCCGACGTAGGCACCATGCGGGAGACGTTCTTCCTGAACCAACTGCGCGGGGCGGGGCACGATGTCAAGTATCCGCCGTGTGGTGACTTCAAGGTGGACGGCCGCTGGCTTTTTGAGGTCGGCGGCGCGGGCAAGGGCTTTTCGCAGATCGCGGACGAGCCGGACAGCTATGTCGTGAACGACGATGTGGAGATTGGTTTCGGCAGCAAGATTCCGCTGTGGCTCTTCGGGTTCTTGTATTGACGGCAACTGTGGCGACAGTCGTTGAAGCGGCTCTAATCTTGAAATAATGACGAAAGGAACAGAACCCATGAAATCCTTTGCACGAATAATTCTCGTCTTGTCCCTCGCGCTCGCGGCGGTGGTTGTTGCTGGCTGTGTTTCAGCTCGTTTTGCAAATGACCCTAATGTTGTATTCGCTGTTGAGGGTGGTTGGGATGGAGATTTCACATTTCGCCAGTTGCAGAATGTTGACGTGAATGAATGCGTCATTGACTCTGGCGTAAAGTCTCCATCCGGAAAGTATTCCGTAGTGGTCGAGTGCCCATCCCCAGATGTGTCTGCGGCGTTGAACGTTGACATAATGGCGTTGGCGGATGATGGAGCGATTAAGGGGGTATTGAGGCTTGTTGACGGCAAGGACATTCGCGGAATCGTTCCCCATTGGTTCAAGACCTTTGCCGGTGATGTGCTTGTGTTCTATGTGCAGAATGACACCCATGCGACTTCGCTTTTCGCCGTTCGTCCGAATGTGGCTGGCAATTCCGTCATGGCTCAATTACTGTATTTTAGTGCGCCTAGTTTTTTGGAGGATTACTATGACCATCGCTATGTGGATGAAAAGTCGATAGGGGTAACCCATGACGGAATCCTGTCGTACACGATGTGGTGTTCGTCCCAAGACGGCAAAAGGGATAGAACTTACAATGTTTCGGTACCACTTGCATTTACTTGGGGTAAACGTATTGAGGGGAAGGACGGATAGCCTATTCCGATAGCCCAATGAGGAACGTTATGAGGCTTGAAACAGAGAACGTCAAGGAGACCGAGGCGAGCGCGGAACTTATCCGTGAATTGATGGCGGATGACGCGAGACGCGGCAACTGGCTGATTCTCATGCACGACGATGACGAGGAGGCGTTCATGCAGATCGCCTTCGACGATCATCCCGATGGCATCGACCTTGAATACCGCGAAGGCGCGGACAAGCCGCTGTACCACTGCAAGCGCCCGGTTCTGAGACTTGAGGCGGAGAACGCGCTCCTCGACTATCTTGACGGAATAGAGACGTGGAAGCATCGATTCGAATGGGAGGTTGAGGAGGGTTTTGGCGGCGCGGGCGGTTCTGGCGGACGATCTTTTTTCAAGAAGTTTTCTCTCTTTGTCGTTGTGCTTGTTGTCATTGCAGCTGTGATCTATGTGAGCAGTGGTAAGCTGCCGCGGAGTACAAGTAGCGTTGTGTCGGCGGTGGCCTTTCTGACACTTGTCGGACTTGAATTCTACAGCTTGACAAAGTCCAAGCCGCAAACGAAGTTGGAGGAGCTTGGCGATGACGACGGCGGAATCGACTGGCGTGAGACGGGTTCCGAGAATGTTGTCGTGGAGACTCACGACGGATGGGTAGTCATCATGGACAACGTAGCGGTGCATGAGGCAAAGGCGGCTGCGCAGGCGCTTGAGGATGCGCACATACGGTGTCGGCTCGATATTCTCAGCGAAGACCGAGCCTATCACCACTACGGAAACGGCGGCCTCGGAACGCGAATGTGCGTATGCGTCGCTCCTAGTGACTACGAGAAGGCGAAAAAGGTGGTGCTGTAATGTTGCCAATGTGAAAGTGTTGCCAACGGCCAATGACCAGTTCCAATGAGGTTTAGCAGCAAAGGACGCAAAGAACGTAAAGGAAGGAAAATGATGATGAAGCAGGAAAAGGGTTTTGCTTTCGGGAGGATGGTGTTTGGATGCGCCATTGTGGCGTTCGTATCCGTCTTTGTGTGGTTCATGTCCGATGCATTGTTTACGCCGTCGCTCAAGGGCTATGAGACGGTTCCATGCCGCATTGTCAAGTCGTCCGTCAAGATGGAGAAGGTCAATCGATTCATCTTCACCGCTGAGTTCGCCTACGAACACAATGGAAGAACCTGCAAGTCAAATTCCCTACGTAAGCCAGGTCGAGGCGAATTTGAGTTCAACCGCCTCGCAAGCCGTCTGCCGCTTCTTGAGAAGTATGCCCCCGGAACGGAACACGAATGTCGAGTCAACCCGGAGAATCCTTTTGACGCGGTTCTCGCCGTGGAGAATCCGGTGGAAGACCCGGATGCATTGTCTGGCAACACCGGGCCAATCGTCGCTGGGATGGTCTTGGCTCTGTTTCTTTTAGCTGGCGTATTCATGATCGCGTCTGCGTTTCCGTCTGTCCGGCGGCTTGTAACGACGCCGCGCGTGAAGAAACTGCTTATCCCCATTGGGCTTGTCTTGTTTGGATGTCCGTTCATGACTGTCGGTTCGATTGGCCTCGTGCAACATGTGCGCGAACGGTCTGAGGCAAAGGCGTATGTGCCCGTTCCTGCGAAAGTCCTCTATTCGGGCATGTATTCGTTCAGGTCGGGCGGACGCCATCCGCATACGTCGTATAGCGTGCGCGTCGGATACGAATACGCCGTTGGCGGAAAGAAGTACGAAGGCGACCGTCTGGCGATCTCGCAGGTTTCGTCCAACAACTACGACCACCAGCGACACTTGGCGAACAAATACAAGAAGGGCGATGCGGTCACGGTGTACGTTTCTCCGGACGATCCGCGCAAGAGCGTCCTTGAGAAATCAAGCGGGCTTGGCGACATCGTGGCGATGGCCTTTATGGGGCTGTTCGGCGTGGTCGGTTTCGCGATAATCGTCGCCGGGCTCTGGATGACTCTCTCGTTTTTGCGCGGGAGCAATGGCGCGCCGCTTTCTTTTGAGAGGCGGATCATGAAGCGTTCGCATGCCGATCTGGCGGCGCTGGGACTGTTTGCCGTTGTCTGGAATGTGTTCTCGTGGTCATTCGTGCTGGGATTCGTCGGCGAAGAACAGGTCAGGCGACTGGAGCCGCGATTGCTTGTCTTGGCGATATTTCCATTGGTGGGGCTGTTCCTTATCGGCGTTTTAATCTGCAAGATTGTCCGCGCGCTGCGTGCGCCGCGCCTCGTGCTGACGCTGTCGTGCGCGATGTGGAAACAAGGTTCCCCGGCGCAGGTCGATTGGTCGCTTGAAAATCCAGAGGAGATTGAATCGCTTGAGATTACTCTTGCGCGCACGAGGATGGAGGGCTCGGGCAAGCATCGACGTTTGACAACTGTCTCATCGCAGAGTTGTTGCCATCATGCACAGTCCATGGTTCCCGGGGTGGGAAGTTTTGGCTTTACGGTGCCGGGAAGCGTAGGTGACGGGTGTAATTTGTCGTTCGTAGCAAAGGTGAAGATGAAATCCATTCGCCGCGCTTTTACCCTCACCTACCCGTTGCCGAGTCCCATTGCCTGAAAACGACAAAGCTGGTGGACGGCCTAGGGTCACCCTCTGGCCCTCGTGCACTTGCCGCGTACTAAGTCGCAGAGTAATCATTCTTGCCTCGATTTCTGCTCGTTTTCGGCAATTTTGCAAAATTCCCCCATTGACTTTTCAGGTCAGAAATGCTATATTAACGCCACTTTTCATTGGGGCTGCCACGCTCTGAAACGGAAAGTGAGGTATAAAATGGCAACATCAAGCATAACGGCAAACTTCTACACTGACGACCCAAAGGCCGCCAATGCGATAGTTCATGCCCTCTTTACAGAGACATCATCTCCGCGCAGGATGCCTCCAAGATCTCGTTTCGAAGTAAAGCATACACCCGCTGGTGATAAGGCGTTCTTTGAACGACTCAGGAGCAAGCTTGAGAGAGAGAGGGCTTGCGTAGGGGCATGATAGAGGACTTGAACGTATTCCCGCTCATGCAGTATGAAGCGGAGATAGGTGAGGAAAACCTTGCGTTCTTCCTTTCGGGTTTTTCGTGCCCGAAGAATCTTGAGGTAGAAGATTTCCTTAAGAGCAAAGCTCGCCAATCCTCCCGAAGGTCATCTTCGGCAACGTATCTCGTCTGTAGCAGCAAGTACAGGGAATTGCTGGGGTATTTCACGATAATGACCAAGGCGTATTCTGTCAATGGCAAGTTGCTGAATTCTGCTAATCGCCGTCTAATCGAACGGTTTGCAGAGCCTGACGAGAACGGATATTATCATGCCGCAGTATATTTGATTGCTCAAATCGGGAAAAACTTTGCGATTCCCGAAGAACGCCGCATTGAGGGACATGACCTCTTGGACTTGGCGATTAACAAATTTGAAACTGCGAAGAACATACTTGGCGGGAAACTTGTGATGGTGGAGAGGGAAGCAGACCGTCCCAAGCTGCTTGAATTCTACAACGACAACGGCTTCAAATCGTGGACAACCCGCCGCAACGCCAAAGACGGCATGGTTTACGATCAGATGTTCGCCGTTCTAGGCGGCAAGTAACAATCTCAAATCGTAAAACTGGAAATGAAAGGATGCATGACAACCCAGTAAAGAGAAATGGCGGGCAAGAGTCCGTCACAAGACAATTTGCAATACCGCAATCAGCCGTCGTAGGGAATCCTGAGAAAATTTCTGGCGGCACTTGGCAGGTAAGCGCACACGCGCTTCCTCCCTTTGTGTTCCAGAAAGGCAATCTCAGGGCCTCCTACGAGACATGAAGGGAGGATTTTCATGGTCTTTCAGAAAGTATCTCTTTCACGATTGAAAGTAGCATCTAAAATTAGCCGCATCGATCCGACAAAGGCGGATTTTGGGAGGTTGTTGAAAGTGAACATTAATGGGAGGAGTACATGTGAAATACCTCATCCGGTGCGCACTGTCTGGTCGTAATGGTTTTCAGTGACTGTTCACCATGTGGGACACACGACAGCGCATCCACCGGGCAAAACGAGCATCGAATGCGGCTCAATGCGTGGTGCGTCGGAGGGCGGAACGCGCCCTGCGGCGGCAAGCGAAAGGAGTAGATGAAGGATGTGGAAACTGACGAAGACAATTCTCGTCTTATCCCTCGCGCTTATGGCGGGCGGAGCATTTGCGGATGAATGGTCTCCAATTGGACTTGAATGGGGATTCGGATGGTTGCCCCAAGAGAATACGAACGTATATGGCTTGCGCCTTGGGCTTATGCGTGGTAACCATACTGTGCGGGGCGTGGGGATTTCCGTTGCTGACGTGTCAGACTTGTTCTCGTCGGGAAGGACTTCAGTCACGGGCGTGAATATTGCGTTAGCAGGCTCAACCATTTCGACGGAGCATTTTGCCTTTCTGGTAGGTGGGGCTGGTGACGATGTTCAAGTCAAATCAGGTGGAATCGTTCAAATCTGTGGGCTTGGTTGTTCGGCTACGGATGGCTTAGCCGTTTCCATCGCGCCTGTGGCGACGCTGCATGAAGGAACGACGGGTGGGCAGATTGGCGGGGTCAATCTTTCAGAACGTGGCGGCGGGGGCTTGCAGATCGGCGTTTGCAACTACGCGCGTGGTGACTGGAGCGGACTTCAGATAGGACTTGTGAACTACATTGAGGGCAGTTGGATTCTGCCGCTGGTGAATTGGCGATTTTAATATGCGCAGGGGTGACGGGTGGAACCAAGCCCTGCGGCGGTCGGGAAGTTATGGTATAATATCCACACGAACAAAAGTTAGGTGGATATCCACTGAAGAATTGGAGCCTTAGATGATTGTCAATAGAGAAGAAACGGTTGATCGGCTTGTCCGGCTGATGGGGAACGGGAACGTGAAGGTCATTACCGGCATACGGCGGTGCGGCAAGAGTTTTCTCCTTGACCGGCTGTTGAGGCGGCGGCTTCTTGGGGACGGCCTTGCGCCGGATCGGATCGTGTCCGTCTCCCTCGAACTGAAGAAGAATGAACGGCTTCGTTCGCCGGACGCTCTCCATGAGCATCTTTCGGGCGCGCTCAGGCGCATTCGCGGGCGAGCGGTTGTGTTTGTCGACGAGCTGCAGATGGCCTTGCCGGAGCGGACGGACGAGGAAGAGCGCAAGCATGCCGAGGCCGCGATATACGGTTCGCTGAACGAACTGAAGGCAAGGGCGCATACGGACATCTTTGTGACGGGATCGAATTCGTCGTTCCTCTCCGAAGATGTGGCGACAATGTTCCGGGGGCGGGCGGACACCGTGCGGATTTGTCCGTTCACTTTCGCGGAGTTCCTTTCGGCGGTGCGCAAGAACGAACTTGCCGCATGGAAGGAGTATATGGTTTACGGCGGCATGCCTGGATCGCTTGCGTACGCGGAAGGCAACGACAGGAAAGAGTATCTGCAGGGGTTGTTCAAGACCGTTTACTTCAAGGACATCGTCGATCGGAACGCGCCGCTCGCGGACGAGGCCGTGCTGGATCATGTGAGCGAATTCGTCATGAGCGCCGTCGGCAGCCTGACCAATCCGGCAAAGCTGACCAACTCCATCAAAACCGTCCTCGGAATCAAGACGGACTATCAGGTCGTGCGCCGCCATCTGGGCTACCTCAGGTCGGCATACCTGATAGAGGAGGCGAAGCGATGGGATGTGAAGGGTCGGCATTACATGGACTACCCCAGCAAATACTATTCCGTGGACGTGGGGCTGCGGAACGCCCGTCTTGACTATCGGCAGCAGGAACCGACGCACATCATGGAGAACATTGTATTCAATGAACTGCGGGCGAGAGGCTATTCGGTTGATGTCGGAATGGTCGAAATCGAGACGCGCAGGGAAGGGAAGAGGGAAAAACGTCAACACGAAGTTGACTTTGTGGTGAATCTTCCGGGCGAGAGGGTCTATGTTCAGTCGGCATACGCGATGGAAACGGACGAGAAGCGCGAGCAAGAGACATTGCCGCTTCGCAAGACGGGCGATTCGTTCCGGAAGATTGTCGTCACTGGGGATTATCAGGACCCATGGACAGACGTAAATGGCGTCGTCCATGTTGGAGTAATTCCGTTCCTCCTTGACAAGGAATTGATTGAAAAGTAATGCGCAGAAAGGGCGTAAGCCATGAAACCCTTTGCACGAACAATCCTCGTTTCATTCCTCGCGTTGGCGGCGGGATGCATATTGCCCATTCCGCATTATCGGCAACATTTGGAGAAGACAAGTGGCGTTGTCATCGATAAAAAATCTAGGAATCCTGTTTCAAATGCCAGAATTACTGTCTGTGCTGGTAGATACTCCCAAGGTGCCATCACGGATTCGAACGGGCGGTTTTCTGTGGAATCAAGCGGGGGTTGGCATTTTATATGGTGGGTCGCGCCACCTTCGGGAGGGTCGTTGTTGCCGACATACCTCGATCCCCAAGATACATGGCATGATATAAGTATTGAGGCTCAAGGATATCCTGTACATCTTGAGACACCGCCGTGGAACAAACGTGGAACGTATGTTATAGAACTTGACAAAGAGCGAAAAGATTGCAAAGAAAACCCATTTTTGCCAAACCAATGGGAAGAAAACAGCGCCGAAGAGGCTGTTGACGGCGGCGCTGGTGACGCGCGGAATACGCCCTGCGGCGGCAAGTGAAAGGAGTAGATGAAGGATGAAGAAACTGATAAAGACAATTCTCGTCTTGTCTCTTGTGCTTATGGCGGGGTGTTGTGGCCGTACTCTTTCTGTCGCGCGCCCGGTGGCAGGGTCGTGTCCGGTGGTGTTCGTTCAGTCTGAAGCAGAACCACAAGTTATAGCGATGACTTTTGTGTCAATGACCCGTCACGTTCATGTTGATGAGTTACTGTATTTATCAGGGCGCGATGTTCTTCCAAAGTTGAAACTGTATGATTATAGCGGTTGTCCTCCATTCCGAGACTCGTGGTGCAAGATTGTCAAGGGAGGTCGTAGTTTTCTGGGTAATATTGAGCAAAGATGCAAGATGGAGGTTTCTGAATCGGAAC
>CACWIW010000135.1 GCA_902761035.1 uncultured bacterium
GTAGAGTCCTCCGATCCAAGAAACGACAAGCGTGTTGGACGGCGTCGTGGCGTGCCAAAAGGAAGAGTCGCGGTCAAGCAGCGGCCAGTTGGCCTCGGGAGCAAGGGAGAGTTTCTGCGTGAACGGCGGCGGGTAGTTGGTCCATGCGCCGCCACCGACGCCTCTCGCCCGGAACCCGCAGGAGGAGAGGATGCGCAGACGGTCCATCCACCTGCCGTCCGGCATCCGCGCCCACCAGTTCGTCGCGCGGATATAGAATGCGTCCTCGAACGCGCCGTGCGCACGCCATTTCGCGTTCGTCACGGCGCCGGGAAGCGGCAGGAGTTCCGCTTCCCCGACGGAACGCGGCGTAATGCTTACCATGTATTCTCCTCGGGGAAGCGGCGCTCTCGCCGCTTCGTTCCCTCGCTTCTGCGCATCGCAGGTGGCGATGATCGCCGCCGACCCTAACGCCACCAGGGCAATGGGACACAACCTTGCGCGGAGCCACCTTCCGACCTGACGGAATCCCACGAACGCGCAGACGCACGCAAGCAACGCCAACACGACGAAGCACGCATACATCACACCGTTCTGGAAAGTTGATGCCATCAGCTACCTCACGATGATCTTGAAGCCATCAGGGGTTGACATGCCCAATGGCGAGGGGCCCACGATCTTTGAAAATGCCGTGGCGACCATGCACGCCGCAAGGAAAGGATCAGCAAAATGTTTTTCATGGCACAAGTATACCATTCTTCGCGGGTTTTGGTCAACCTCACATCCCGGACCTTGCGGATGCCGTCGGAGAGCGGGTTGAAGACCTTGTAGAAGCGCACCGGGCGTCCGTCCGTATACCAAATGAAACGGAGGAAAAATGACAGAACAATTCGCTCATGCGCTGAAGTTGTCCGACCTGTCGGACAACACGATAGCCTCGTACTGCAAGGCGGTGGAATTCTTCTACCGTCAGTATGGGGAGGTGAACAAGATGGACCTGCTGTCCTACAAGGGATGGCTGGTGGAGAACTACAAGGCCAAGACCGTGAATCTGCGTCTTCAAGCCTTGAACCGCTACCTCGACTTCATCAAGAAGCCGAACTTGAAGATGAAGTTCATCAAGGTCCAGCAGCAGACCTTTCTGGAGAACGTCATCAGCGACGCGGATTACCGCTTCTTCTGCCGGAAGCTGAAAGCAGAGAAGCGTCTCAACTGGTATTTCGTGGTGCGCTATCTCTGCGCCACGGGCGCCCGAATCTCGGAACTCCTGCAAATCAAGGTGGAACACGTGGAAGCGGGCTATCTCGACCTCTACGGCAAGGGCGGAAAGCTCCGCCGCCTCTACATCCCGAAACGGCTCAAGGCGGAGACGGACAAGTGGCTCGCGGAGACCGGCCGCGCAAGCGGCTACCTCTTCTGCAACCGCTTCGGCAAGCGCATCACGGCGCGTGGCGTCGCCTGCCAGTTGAAGATGTTCGCGAAGAGCTATGGAATCGACACCAAAGTGGTCTATCCGCACTCCTTCCGCCACCGCTTCGCCAAGAACTTTCTCGCGAAGTTCAACGACATCGCGCTCCTTGCGGACCTGATGGGCCACGAGTCCATCGAGACGACGCGCATCTACCTTCGCCGAACGGCGACCGAACAGCGCGACCTCATCGACCGCATCGTCACGTGGTGATGCTTCTCAACGCAAAGGGCTCAGAGGCACAAAGACATGCCTCTGCGCCCCTTGCGTTCGTTTTGTTTGTTCACCCAGCAACTTCAACTTGCCCATTCATCAGGAGAGGTAAGAGATTATCCCGTAAAGGCTGGAGTAGTGCTTGATTTCTTAGGACAGTTGACTTTTGCTTTTCACAAGCCATAATCAGGCTTGCGAAAAGCGAAAGCAAGGACTTAGGAGGTAGCGCGGTAATGCAACTCTCAACGCCAAAGAAATTTAAACCTCTAATACTCGTACCAGATGCGAACCCAGAAATATAAGAATGAAATTCTCTTGTATGAAACATGGCGTTCAAGAATACCTTCAAATCATCATCATCAACATGAATTGACGTAACGTGATGCGAAGAAGTAACAGGTGAGTCAAATATGTCTGGAACGAGAAAGCTTTTACCGATAATGTCTTTCTTAGGATCGAGGTCCGTTTGTTGCGTGTTGCACATCACAAGATCAAAAGGCTTCAACAATTTGTTGTCCAGCACGTCTCCCTCAAATGTCTTAATACCAGCAACCT
Organism: uncultured bacterium; assembly: GCA_902761035.1. GTDB lineage: Bacteria > Verrucomicrobiota > Kiritimatiellia > RFP12 > UBA1067 > RUG572. Next base: position 2,216 of record CACWIW010000135.1, read on the forward strand.
TGTATGTTGAATCGACATTGAAGGAGTTCAAATTAATCATTAGAAATCCTTTGCCAGAGGCGATATTCTTTGTGCTATAAGAAATGCCGCGATTAGACCTAATGTGACTACCTATTCGGGCAACCTCCCACCCCTCGGGTACTTCGCGTTTCAGCTGGGCGTTCCAAACCATCTTGCCGCCGGAGGATTTGTAGGGCTTGCCGTTCTTGTCGGGGAAGTCGAACTGCACGAACCAATAGTCGTAGATGGTCTTCGCCAACGCCTCCAATTCGGCTATCTTCTTGCGGTTCAACTCGATCTTCTCGTCGATACTTCCTAGAACGCCCGTTATGGTGCGTTGTTATCATTCGGACGCCTCGGTTCCTTTCTCGCCGCCCTTTTCATTCTTGATCTGCTCCTCAAGTTCAAGAAGGTAACGGTCGTAGTCGCTCATGAAGAGACGGTCCTGCACGATGCGGTATTTCTCAAACTCAGACTCAGCATAGAGCTGTGCCTGATAGGCAGTCACAGGATCGCCCCTATACTTCGGCGCATGCTGGTCGAATAACTCGAGGAACTTCTCAAGGCGAACTTTCCAATCCTCCATCGTAAGCGGAATCTTCCGCAAAGTTTGCGTCTCGGCGTATTCGAGGAACGCATTGACCATACGTTCGAGGATGCCAAGCTCGTCACTCGTCAGGTAGTTTTTTGCGATGACGACATCGGATTTCTTGATTTTTCCATCAGGGCCATCTTCCCAAGTAGTCAGGCCCATGTGTTGTTTTTCCGCATCTGCCCGCGTATAGAGGATTTCCGCAGCAGTATGCCCGTGAACGGCGCAATGCATCCGATTCTGGACAGTTGCATAGAAAATGCGCGTCACGTTTGATGTCTTGTCGTAATCAATGGAAGTGGCATAAAGATCCGTGATCTTCTGATAGAACTTCCGTTCGCTCAGCCTAATCTCACGGATGCGTTCGAGTTGATGCTCGAAATACTTGTCACTAATTGGGGAGCCATCTTTCAGACGCGGTACATCCATCACCCAGCCTTTGATGGTGTATTCGCTGACAATCTGGTTTGCCCACTTGCGAAATGCGATGGCCTTTTCGTTGTCGATCTTGAAGCCGAGCGCGATTATAACTTGAAGGTTATAATGATTTACACGGTAGTTTTTGCCATTATCGGCAACTATTAAAATTTCTTTAATAGTTGACGTCTTATCAAGTTCCGCGTCTTCGTACAATTTTCGCAAATGGTAGGCGATGTTCGGCACTTCCACGCCATACACCGCTGCGAGCATCTTCTGGCTCATCCAGATATTCTCGTCCTCGTAGCGGATTTCGTACTTCTCGCCACCTGCCCCAGTCGACGCGATGTACGTGATGAACTGCGCCGCAGACGACTTCTGCGGTTCAAGGTCCCAATTGCCTTTGTCGTCCTTTTTCGCCATGTCAGTTTTCTCCGACATCAGAATTAAATTTCAACGAATCGAGATTGCGGGCGATCTCGCGGTCGAGTTCCGCGCCCTTGGCGTTAAGTTCGGAAAGGCGGGACTTGAAGCCGGCGATCTTCTCGGCGAACTCGGCGGCGGTGATCGGCACGTATTCGATCTTCACGTCGAAGTACTGTCCGGCGGAAAGCGTGTAGCCCTTGGCCTTGATTTCGTCGTGCGAGACGACGACGGAAAAACCGTCCTCCGCCTTCTGGTCGAGGAACGTATCGACGATCTTCTGTATCTCGAAGTCGCGGAGGCGCTTGCGCTGGTTGTTGCCGTCCTTATACTCCTCTCCGAGCTTGGAGGCGTCGATCAGCACGACCTTGTCCGCCTTGCGGGAGTTGTCGAAGAAGAGGACGGAGACGTTCGTGCCGGTGGTGGCGAACACGTTCGACGGCATGGAGACGCAGCCATAGACGAAACACGTTATGTCGGGCCGGAAATTTTCGTGCGTCTCCGGGTCTTCGCAAGTGAACTCGGTCGTGCAATGCCAGGAGTTGTTGTCAGGGTTGTTGAAGTCTATCACGCGCTCACCGCTCGTGGCGGTGATCTTCTGGAAGAATTCGCGGCCCAAGTCGTCGTTCTTTGCAGCCTGCACGAGTTCGGAAAGCAGTGCGTCAATGCGGGCTTCCGTGATGCCTGGGTTGAGTCTTGCGACCGCTTCACGAAAGACCTTCACGAGGAAGTTGGTACGGGGCTCGTATTCATCCTCACCGATCGAGTCGAGGTAGTCATATCCAAGTCGACACAGATGAAGCGCCGCCGGAACCTGCACACGCGTATTCTCGTTGAACCTTCCGCTCATGGTGTGTTCTCCATCAAAACGGCGCCCGAGTCGATGAACGCCCCGATGAAGACGAGGACGCTCCACATTGGCTTTCTGAGAACATCCTGTACACATCGGCTCCTGTGGAGCTAATGTGACGCGCATAGAACTCTATGCAAAAGAATTTGAATGAAATTTTACTCAATGTTTTTCCTTTGGCGCCAATATTATACCAAAAAGCCCTCACGCGCGGGAGGGCGTACCTTCTTCTCTGCGCGCAACCGTCTACACGGATGCGCAACGGACGGTTCGGAGTTTCACTGGGACGCCCCAGGCGGCGGCGATGTGCTCGGAGGAGAGGACGTCCTCCGGACGCCCTTCCGCGACGATCCGCCCGCGTGCGAGGAGGACGACGCGCGTGAAGAAATCCGTGTCAAAGGGTAGCTCGTGCGTGGTCATCACCACGGTACGGTCGAGCCGCGCGAGAAGCGCCATCAGCTCGTCGCGGCGCCGGAAGTCGAGATGCGCGGCGGGTTCGTCGAGGAGCAGCACGGGAGCCTCCGTGGCGAGCGCGAGCGCAATCGCGAGACGCTGGCGCTCGCCACCTGAAATCGCGTCCATGCGCCGTCCGGCGAGGTCGGCGGCGTCCACGGACGCAAGGGCGCGGTCGACAGCCTCCTCGTCCGCGCGCGACGGCATGTGCCATGCGGAGAGATGCGCCGTGCGCCCGAGCATCACGAATTCGCGGCATCCGAGCGCAAGGTCGGTCGGCACGTTCTGCGGCACCACGGCAGTGCCCGGACCCGCCAGCGCGCGCAGGAGCGTGGTCTTGCCCGACCCATTCGGACCCACGACCGCCACGCGCTCGCCGGACTGCACGGCGAACGTCACGTCGTCAAGCGCGACAACCTTTCCGTAGCGGACGGTTCTATTTCTGATTTCGGGCATGGCGTATGAGCAGGTAGAGGAAGAACGGACCGCCCGCAAGGGCGGTGATCACGCCGGCTGGCACCTCGACTTCGCCGAAGAGACGTCCCGCCTGGTCGCAGGCGACGAGGAAGATTCCGCCCCCCACCGCGCTGAACGGCAGGAGCGCGCGGTGGTTCGCGCCCGCAAGACGGCGTACGGCGTGCGGCACGATGAGCCCCACGAAGCCGATCACGCCCGCTAGCGACACGGCCGCCGCCGTGGCGAGCGACGCCGCGCCGAGGACGAGCGGCACCACGCGCTCCGTGCGCACGCCGAGCGTGCGCGCGTAGTCCGCCCCCAAGACGAGCGCGTTGAGCCGCCGCGCCTGCGCGAGCAGCACCACGGCCGCCACGCCCGCGCACGCGCCCGTGACGGCGAGCTGAGCGGGTTCCGCGCTCGACAGATTGCCCATCATCCACCAGGTGACGGACTGCAGCGCGCGCGACTCGGAGAACGTGAGAATGAGCATGAGGAAGGACGATGTGATGCCGCCCATCACGACGCCGGAGAGAATCAGCGTGACGGGTCCACCCCCGGCAGCCCGCGCAACGGCCGCGACCACGAGGAGCGCCGCCACTGCGCCCGCAAAGGACGCCACCGGCAACACGAACGCGCCGACTGCCGCAAGTCCCGTCGCCAGCACCACCGCCGCCGCGAGCGACGCCCCGCCGGAAAGGCCCAGCACAAAAGGATCCGCGAGCGGATTGCGCAGCACGGTCTGAAGCACCGCCCCCGCAAGCGCCAGCGACGCCCCCACGAGCAGCCCCGCCAATACGCGCCACACCCGCAGCCAGAAAAGCGCGTCGGCCACTGGGGCAACGGGCGACTCGTAAATTTTCGGGGTGGCGGGCGTCTCGCCCGCAAATGCAGCAACGGGCGTCCCGCCCGTTGCCCCCACCCTCCCCCGCAACTCCGCTATCGCCCCCGCCAGCTTCGGCCCCAGGCGTGTGAGATCGTAGTCCATGCTGAAATCCACCTCGCCGTCGGCGGCAAGCTTCACGCGCGCCTCGGGTGTCAACACGAAGTAGCCATACCGGTTCGTTACGGCGTTCGCGCAGCCGACCTCGGCAAGCACGTCGTCCGGCAGCGTATTCCTGCCCGCCACGATCATCGGCTCGCGCTGCACGACGGCGAGCATCCGGCGCGGTTGGATCCCGCAGAGCGCAGCAAGACGCGCGCGCATCGGCGCGTAGTCCGCGAGCCGCTCGCACGGGAACTGCAGCACACGGATGCCGAGACGCTCAAGGCGGTTCGACATCGACGGGTCGGAGAGGTACGTCATCACGACGTGCGTGGGGGCAAGCGACACTATTCGTTCGATCGACGGCGCGGAGTACGCGCCCACGCTCGGCAGGTTCGTGGCGGCGGCCGGGTAGAGGCATGCGGAGCTGCGCCCCACGAGGCATTCCTGGCCGCCGAGGTCGAAGATCGTCTCCGTCGCGGCGGGCGCGCAGCTCACGATGCGCGGCGCGTCCCCGGCCGCCAGACAGACCAAGCAACAGCGGACCACCAGCGCAGCGATGAGCGCACGGCGCGTCATTGCACGGACTCGACGCGCTGCAGGAGGTTCGTGGCGGTGTCAAATGCCTCACCGCCACCGATCACGCAGATGGAAGCGTCCTTCGTCAGGCCGTCGAGCACGTCGGCAAACTTCATCAAGTCGCCCTTCGTCGTACGGAGCATCTCGCCGCGCAGACGCTGGACATCCTCGGGCGTGCGTCCCTGCAGGTAGCGCATCGCGGCACTCTCCACTTCCGTGCTCGGCGTCTCGTACGGCTCCGTGGACGCGACGGCGCTCACGATATAGCGGTCGAGCGCGGCGTTGCTCTTCGCGAACGCGCGCAGCGCGTCGCCAGACTTGTCGTAGCAGCCGAGCGTGCGGCCGGGCTTGGGGTCATTCCACGAGAGATAGCCGCCGTCGCCGTCCGGACGCACATGGAAATTCGAACCGTATGCACCACCGCGCACGCGGATCTCGTTCCAGAGATAGTCGAGCGAAAGAATGCGCGCGGCCACCACGGAACTGCCCACGTAGGGGCCGGGACGGGACGACTTCGCGGCGAACGCGACCTTGCCGGGCGTGCGGAAACCCTCCGCAACCTTCGGCGGCAAGCCGTAGGGCGCGAAGCACCACTGGGCCGACGATTCGGGGATTGTCGCTAGCAGGCCGCGCGCCCAGTCGGCGGGCGTGTTGTCCGCGAGGCAGCAGAGCGCGACGCGCGAGGAGAGGAAGATGCGGTTCCGGAGCGCATCGAGGCGCTTGCAGATCGCCGCGCCGTCCTTCGCGTAGGCGTCGTCGAGCTTCTGGAGATGGCGAATCTGCGCAATTCCCAAGAGGATATCCACGCGGAGTCCGCGTTCGGAGAGCGCAGCCTGCGCGCGGCGTCGGGCGTAGATGCGCGCGCCGAGGCCCATAGTGCCGCGTTCCTTGGCCCGACGCAGCTGGCGGAGGATTTTGCCGATGGCCTTCTCGTCGTCGAACTTCGTCCCGAGCAGAATCTCCGGCGCGAGGCGGATGATCTCGTCCTTCTTCTCCTCGAGCGCGCTCGCCGTCACCACCACGTAGGCCGCCGCCTCGCCGTCAGACCGTCCCTGAACGTCAACCGACACGCCGAAACCGCCGAGACTGGAGTCGATCTCGCTGCGGAGCGCCAGCGCAGAATGGTTCCGCGTGGCGAGTTCGCCCATGAGGGCGGTGAGCAGATAGACGTCCGCAAGCTCCTCGCGCGTGAGGCCGTGGAGCTGGAAGTAAAGCTTCACGTAGGTGATGCCGTTCGCGCCGGTGCGGGGGGAGAGAACGGGCACCGTCCCGCCACAATCGAACTGCGTCAGTTTCTGCACGCGCTCCGGCCCGCGCACGGGCACGTCGGCGACGGCGAGACGCGGAAGTTTCGCAAGGTCCTCCGGCGCGTCGGGGCGCTTCTGGAACGCGGTGAGTTCACGTGCGAGGGCGAGTTCGCCCTCGAGTCTCTCCTTCGACCAGCCGGCCTTGATGGACGCCAGCTCTTTCTTTTCGGCGGCGGTGCGCTCGGCCGCGAGGGTGGCGGAGGGCGTCATCGTGAGCTGCACGTGGTGGGGATTCTCAAGCAACGTCTCACGCAGGAACTTCTCGAACCAGCCCGTCTTCAGTTTCGCACGGAGCGATGCGTAGAGGTGGGCGTGGCGGAACGCCTCGGTCGGGTCGCCACCGTACATCCACGCCTCAATCGCGTCGGAGAAGTAGGCGAGTCCGCGCGGGGTGTCGCCCGTGTCCTTCTCGCGCTCGCGGAACTCGTGGCGGTCGAGGATCGCCGCGATGCGGGCATGGTCGAGACCCTTTGCGGCAAGGCCCTCCAGCGTCTCGCGCATCACGCGGCGGACCTCGTCGGACTTACCGTCCTTCACGTTCTTCGCGTAGAACGTGGCCGCACGCTGTTCGTTGCCGCCGCACCAGAGGGCCACGTCCTCGCAGAGCCCGCGCGAGAGAAGCGCCTTCGTAAGCGGCGCCTCGTTGGAGTCGGCAAGCGCGTCGGAAAGTACGTCGAACGCCAGCCCCTTCTCTCGGTCCTTCCACGACGCAAACACCCAGGAGTCGGCGACAAGCGTCTTGTCCGCCGGATTGTCACCGGGCGCGATTTCGTATGCGATCGTCTTGGACGCCGAGATGGGCTTCTGGAACGGCACGGAGGCGTCCACGGCCTGGCGCCCGTAGGGCGCGAGGTACGCGTCGAGTTTCGCGAGCACGGCGGGGAGGTCCACGCGGCCGTCGAGGAAGATGCGGGCGTTGGACGGATGGTAGTGGCGGAAATAGAAGTCCTTGTACTTCTCGAATGTGAGGTCGGGGATGCTCGCGGGATCACCGCCCGAGACGAAGCGGTAGGTGTTGTCGGGGAAGAGCATCCGACGCAGCTCGTGGTAGAGGAGACGCTCGGGGTTCGCGAATGCGCCCTTCATCTCGCTGTACACAACGCCGTTGCGGCTGAAATTCCCTTCATCGTCCACCTCGTAGTGCCAGCCCTCCTGGCGGAACGGGAGCGGCGATTTCACGCTGAGGGGGTGCAGAACGGCGTCCATGTAGACGTCAATCAGGTTGAGGAAGTCCTTGCGGTTGCGCGAACAGACCGGATACGCCGTGTAGTCGGAGGCCGTCCAGGCGTTGAGGAACGTCGCGAAGGAGCTTTTGAGCAGTTCGACGAACGGCTCCTTCACGGGGTACTTGTCCGATCCGCACAGCACGGAATGCTCGAGGATGTGGGCGACGCCCGTGTCGTCCTCAGGAATCGTGCGGAACGCGATCGAGAAGGTCATGTTGTCGTCGTCGCGGTCGAGCCACACGAGGTCGGCACCGCTTTTCGGATAGGTCATCCGCACGAGCGTGCCCTTCACCTCGGGAACCGGCGTGACGGCCGTCACCTCGAATCCGCCCACGCGGTCGCCTACCTGGTACGCACAGGCGGCACTAGCCATCAGTGCGCACCCGGCCATGATTTCTCTTGTCTGCAATCGTTTCATTGGTTTGATGGTTTGGTGGTTAGGTGGTTAGGTGGTTAGGTAGTTTGGTTGTTAGGTGGTTTGGTGGTTAGCGCAAGTGCCTGGAGAAGGCGAGTTTGTTGCGGTCGGAGGTGGCCTTGAAGTAGGTGACCTGGCCGAGCACGAACCAAGTGACTCCGTCATTTGACCCGAGAAAACGCCAGGCCGCAGGATCGCGTTCTTCAAAGTCGTTGGCCGTACACCACCTGTAGCTCGAGAGCTTCACGGGGGAGGTGAAATTGAACTGCAGCCAGACAGAAGCGCGGCTCGAGGCCGACGCACCGCTATTGGCCCTGAAGTCAAGCCACTTGGTGTTGACGTCACCGTCAACGGCCTTGTCCGGCGTCTCGCCGTCGCCAAAAGCCCCATCGCCAGCCTCGAAGCTGAGCTTGAACTCACTGCTGGGAATCACCTTGCCGTTCGCGTCTAGCAGCGTAATTTCGGAAAGCTGCGTGCAATAGGCCGGGCGCTTTGTGGCGTCAACGCAGAAGCGATAGTATTTGAAAGGCCCGTTCCCCTGGCTCTTCCACTCCGTCTCCAGCTCCTTGACCGTCTTGCCTGTGCGCTTCTTCCAATAGGTCTCTTCATCGTATTTGCCCTGACGGCAGAGCGCGTTCAACTCCTTCACGACACCCGGATGCCGACGTTCCACGAAGTCGAGGAAGTTGGCTGAGACACGGTATTTGCCGTCGTAACGCGCCTCGGCGGAGCGAAGGACCATGTCGCATCCGTGCGATTCTGGTTCAAAGAGATAGAACCTGACATAGTCGGGAATGCCTTCCGTCAGCCATTCGGGCGAATTGCGATACCCTCCCTGGATGACATGGAACAGTTCGTGTATGATGCAGCCGATGTCTTCGGGGTTTTTCTTGAACCATGGACGTCCCAAGGTCACGCAGTTCGCCGACGCATACGCAGGATAGTCCGATTCATTCGTGAAGCGAAATTTGACTTTTCTGCTCGCCTTCCAGCCTTCCGACGGAAACATCTCCACCAATTTTGGATACCATTCGCGAACGACATGTACGATGTTCTGCTTCGTCCATGCGGCGAGTTCGGGGGCGCCGGATGTGTCGAAGACGTAGTCATACTCCGAAGTCCCTCCGACGAAGCCAAGCGTACCGCCCTTCATAATGTCGTTGTGGCTGATCGTCACGCCGTCCAGCTTGCGTCCGTTGAGTTCAACGGAGGCTGAGACCTCGCCTGGCAACTCGGAGACCACGCGGAAGCGCTTGCCGCCACCGACGTCGATGGAGATTTCCTCCATCTGCGCTTCACCCAGTACGTAGTTGCCTCCGCACGGGTCGAATGGATAGAGGCCCATTGCGCTGAAGATGTACCACGCACTCATCTGCCCGCAGTCGTCGTTGCCGCAGAGGCCCGTCGGCGTCGTCTGGTACTGCGTGTCCATCACCTGCCTGATGTACCGCGCAGCGAGGTCGCGACGGTCGAGAAGCGAGAAGAAGTAGATGTTGTGGTGGCTCGGTTCGTTGCCGTGGCAATACTGCCCGATCAGGCCAGTGACGTCCGGAATCGCGTCTAGGCCCTTCTTTGAGTTGTCCGTGAACAGCGTTCCCAGACGCCGCACCGCCGCATCCCGTCCGCCCAGCAGGCCGACGAGCAGATCGGGGTCCTGCATCACGTGCCAGTTCCAGTGGTAGGCGTTGCCTTCGGTGTAGTCGCAGTGCCTGATGTGGCTGATCTTGTAGGGATCGAAGTCCTTTCGCCATGCGCCCTTGGAATCTCGACCGCGCATAAAGCCCGTCGTCTTGTCGAACACGTTCGTCCAGTTGAGCGAGCGGTCGCGGAAGAATTTCGCCTCGCGTTCCTTGCCGAGAGACTTCGCGAAGCGAGCGGCGCACGCCTGGTCGTAGCAGTCCTCGAGAAGACGCGAAACGCTTTCGTCCTTCACGATGTCGCACGGGTAATAGCCGTACTTCTCGATCAGCTCGTACCTCGCCTTATGCCGGCCGCGGTTCTCCGTGAGCGTCTTTTCCACGCACCGCCACGCCTTCTCCCAGTCCACCCGTTCCCCATTCCCCATTCCCCGTTCCCCAAGGCCCTTCAAATACGCATCAACAATCATCGGAACGGAATGGGCGCCGATCATGCACTGGTTGTCCTTGCCCCAGAGCGTCCAGACGGGAAGGTGTCCGTTCTGGTCGAAGTGCCAGAGCATCGAGTTGATGAACGCGGGCACGTATTCGGGCGTGAGGATCGTGTAGAGCGGACCCGCCGCGCGGTACGTGTCCCAGCACGAGAACGTTGAATAGAGGTCGGGCTCGCCGACATCCGAGATCGTGTTAGGCTGGAAACAGAGGTGGTAGATCGACGTGTAAAGGGCCTTGAGCTGGTCTTTCGTGCCCTTCGCCTTAACGCGCTCAAGGATTCCGCGCCAGGCGGCACGGTTGGACGCAAGAACGCCGTCGAAGTCCCAGCCAGGCACTTCCTCCTCGATATTGCGGCGCGCGCCCTCGGCGGATGTACGCGAGAGCGAGACCTTGAGGTATATGACATTGCCCATGCCAACGTCAAAATCATACGCATACACCGGCACGCTCCCCTTCTCCGCCTTGGCCTCCTTGACGATCCGCCCGCGCAGCGGTTCGGCCGAGATTTCCCACGCGAACCAGTATTCGTGGCCAGGCCAACCGTGACGATCAACATGCCCCGATACGCGCCTATCCTTCATCGGCGTTATCTCGGCGGATTTTATATCCGAGAACGACCAGGACGGGTCAAAGAGGAGCGACGCCCTCTTGTCCTTCGGGAACGTGAAGCGGAAGACCGATACGTGCTTAGTACATGTGGCCTCGACCTTCGTCCCGCACGCGAGCGTGACCGCGTAGTAACCCGGCGACGCCTTTTCCGTCGCCTTGTTGAAGCGGGAGCCGTAGTCGCGCTTCAGCGCCGCATCTGGATCGCCGGCTGCGGGCATGAACGCGACGTCGGTGAACTCCGAACAGCCGGTTCCGCTCAGGTGGTTCTGCGAGAATCGGCGGATGCGCTTGTCGCCGTATTGGTAGGCGGAACAGTGTTCCCATCCGGCATGGCTGGTGTCGGGCCCCGGCTGGACCATGCCGAACGGATACGCGGCAGCCGGCGTGGTGTGTCCAGTGCCGCCGGAGCCGATGAACGGGTCGGCAAGCGCCAACACGTCATCGGCCCATTTCGCTTTCTCTGGCCCTTCTTTGGCGTCAACGACATACGACACCGCACCACGCGCCGGAAGAATCGTGCTTGCAGCAAACGAAATGACCGCTATCGACAATCCGATGCGGAAGTAGCAGAGAAGCTTTTTCATTTAACCTAAATTCCTCATTTCGATTTACCACTCCATGTTATATCTCACGCAGAGGCGCGGAGAGGCAGAGTTCGCAGAGTTTATCCCATTGCTTGAGTATGTATTTGTTTTCACCAATTGGGTGGATTTCTGAACTTTCTCTGCACTCTCCGCCTCTCTGCACCTCTGCGTGAGACTTTCAACCGAGGATTTTAGGTTTAAAGAAGCCCTTATGGGCTCGGCGCGTCAGGCACCGAGGTCCTTCATCGTCACGACTGGGATGTCCGTCGTGCGCGTACGAGCCATCGGCTTGAGCGCGGACGTATCGAATGCGTAGCCGTTTTCGCTGAGAGGCCATACGACCGGAGCCGTGTTGAGGATCGTCGCCTTGAAGCCCTGCATCGTGGCGCCCATGTTGCCAGTGTGAGACGAGTTGCAGCCCTCGTTCTCGATCACGAACGGGTACTTGTAGCCCTTTGCCATCAAGGTCTCGAGGAACTTCGTCCAGTCGCACGAGTCGCTGCCGCCGAAGCCGGGGAGACGCGGCTCGTAGTTCATGCGGTCCCAGTTGCCGCCCTGCGAATCAGGCGGGAGCGCGGGGAGACCCGCCTTCGCGGCAAGCGCGTCGTTCACGCGCTGGCGCGGGAAGAGGCGGCCCCAATTGACGGCCTCCGCGTCGTTCGGGAAGTTGCGCGTACCCTTGATGTGGATGCGGCGGAGCTTCCTGAAGTCCATCGCATTGATCACGTCCGACGGGTCGATGTGCTGCCAGATGTCGTGCGACGGGTCGTACGTCTCCTGGAGGTTCGAGCTGTCGTCGAGGATAGCGTACATGAGCTTGCGCGCGGCGAGGCAGCCCGGGAGGTTGCAGTAGCACACGGGCGACGAGGCCGGCACCCACCCTTCCATCGGGCAGTTCTCCACGCACAGCGTCACGCCGAGGTCCTTCGCGTACTTGAGAATGGGCGTGAACACCTTCTTGAACTTCTCGAGGTTCTTCTCGAAGCCGCCGTCCTCCGCGCCGAGCTTCTGGTCGTAGCCCACGAAAGTGCCGCACACGACGTCGTTCGCGTCGCCGCCGAGCAGGGCCGCGATGCGGATGAGCTTGAGGATGTGGTTCTGGTTCGTCTCCTGGAAGTCGCCGCCGATCAGGTTGTCGTAGGCGCCCACCGAGACGCGCAGGCCCTTCTCGTTGCACGTGTCGATCACGTACTTCGCCTTCTCAAGCGTGAAGTTCTTGTAGTCGAGGTGCGTTGCTACATGGTCCGTACGGTCGGAATCGCGGCGGAACACGCAGAGTTCGAGGCCCTGCGCGCCCACGGCAAGCGCGCGCTTCACGACGCCGTCGAAGTCGTCGGCGGGGAAGGCCGAGGTCATCAGCCAGATTGGGTTGTTCCCGGCTTTCGGCTTGGCGGCATGCGCCTCCGCCTTTTTCGCGGTAGTAGCCGCGCCGGCAACCGCCGCGAACGCAGCGGCGGATTTGAAGAAATCACGTCTGTTCATTTTTTTTCTCCGTTTTGGTGGTGAAAGTGATTGTGCTAGTTTACCATAATTCGGCCGTGTTCAGAAATGGAATTTTCAAGGCGATTTTTCTTCGCCCGGGGGAGCGTCGAACGAGACAGGGCCAGGACGGAGTATCTCCACGGAGCCGTCGGGGGCGATGCGGGCAACAGTGGATGGCACGCCGCCAGGCGAAACGCCGTCGTCCACCACCAGGTCCGCCGAAAGGCCCACATCCGCCAACGCCTGCGGCACGTCCGTGGCCGCGACGTTCCCGGAAAGGTTTGCACTCGTCACGCGAAGAGCCCCGCCGCACGCAGAAATGAGGCGGCGCGTCCACGCATGGTCTGGTACGCGCACGCCCTCGCCCTGCGCCACCACGGTGAGCGCGCCAGGCCAGTGTCGCCGCCCCACTTCCGCCGCCACCGCGCCCACGAAACCGGACGCCGCGTCGGCGTCGGCCGCTAGGAGCGCGATCGGCTTCTGCTCGGCGCGCCCCTTGATCGTGTAGAGGCGACGCACCGCCTCTGGAAAGTCAGGACGCGCCGCGAGGCCGTAGACGGTGTCAGTAGGAATCACGCACACGCCGCCCGCGTTCAGCACGCGCGCAGCCGCTGCAAGGCCTGCCGCGTCCGCTGGCACGCACCTGGTCGCCGACGACGTCATTTTCCATTTGCACCCGTGGCGTCCGCCCCGGCGATCTCGCGAAGGAGTGCACGGAGAGCCCCCGCCTTCTCGCGCGCTTTGGCCGCACGCTCCATCGCCGAGTTGTCGCCCGCGAACTTCGCATAGGCGTTGATGATCACGGGCGCAGGCGTCTCCAGCTCCTTGATCGCAGCCTTCAGCTCCGCGATGAGCGGCGCGCACTCCGCGTCGCGTCCGAGCTCGCGCAGCGCCTTCACGCGCCAGTAGTCCATCTCGCCCGCGTGGATCCAGCCCTTGAGCGAGTTTTCGAGCTCTGCCTTGTAGCCGACCTCGTCGCCGAGCGCCTTCTTGCACTGCGCCATGAAGTAACGGCTCTTCGGCTCCGTGCCCGCGTCGCCGGGGCGTCCCGCCTGCAGGTTCGCGGGATACGTGGTCGATTCCGCGAAGTACTTGAGCGCTGTCTTGTAGTCGCCTTTCGCCATCGCCGCCTTGCCGAGGCCGATGCACGATTCCACGAACGGCGCGAGTAGGCCATCCGCGCCCTCCCACACATGGAAGCGGCGCGTGGTGAGAATCTCGTGCGCCTCGGCGTAGCGTCCCACGGCGTTGTAGGTGTAGGCGAGGCGCAGCACGCAGGCGTCGTACTTGTAAACCGTTGAGCGATACTTTTCCATAAGAGCAAGACGCTTAGGCGCGGGGATGTTGAGCTTCTCCGCGAGTTTGCCCGCCTCGTCGAGCGTGCGGAAGTTCGTTGGATCGGCCTCAAGTGACTTGAGGTAGTATTCGTATGCCTCCTTGCTTGGAATCCCCGATGGTACGCCCGTGTTCGTGAAATACGTGCCAGGATGCGAAAGCGCAAACCCGATGCAGCGCAAAGCGAGTGCATGCTTGGCATTGATTGCCACACACTTCTTCCAGTCGGCGAGGCCGGCGTCCTTGCGGTCGTGATTCCACTCGCAGCAGCCAAGGTAGTACCAGGTGTTGGCGAGTTCCGGCGCGGTAGCGGCAGCGAGCTTCAGCACCTCTTCCTCTTCCAGTCGATTGGGGAAGCAGTAGTCGGTGGGCATCGAGGCGGCAGCGGCGAATGTTGCCAGTATGGAATTGTCAATTGGCAACATTTTCTTGGCAACCTTCTTCAATTGCGCCGCGCCCTTGAAGTAGCCGAAGAGCGCGTTCTTGTAGCTGTCGCAGGCGGCGATGGTATCTGCAAGCGGCAGGCGCGGACCCTCGGTGCGGTAGGGTTTCTCCGCCGCGGCCTTGGCGAGCGCGGCGTCGCAGAGCGCGATTACCTCGTCGTAGCAACCGATGCCCCAGTAGTCGCTGATGCACTCCAAAAGCTGCTGCGCCTTGAGCCCGCGGTTCTTATCGGCGGCGGCAAAGCCGTCTATTTCCACGTCTATTTCCACCACCGCCCAGTATTCTAGCGGATCACATTTCAGCGCTCTGTCGAGATTAACGGCGTAGGAGTGGTAAACGTTGGATGCTTTGAAAACTCCCTCTTCAACTCTCAACTTCCGGAGGAATATCCCTTTCATCGTCCAGAGCTTCGCCTCGTCCTGTCCGAGGGCGAGGGCGTCGTCGATGCGCGCTAGCGCCTCCTTCCAGTCGCCGCGCAGCGCGGCAATGCGCGCGAGCTCGACATACGACTCCTTCTTGTGCGTGAGACGCCACGTGCAACGCCAGAAGAGGTCCTCGGCGCGCTTCAGGTTGCCGAGTCCGCGCTCCACGAGCGCGAGGTAGTATTCCGGTGCGGCGTCAAGCGCGCGCGTATGGTTTTGCGTGGCGCGCGCAACGGCCCTTTCTAGGTACGGCTTCGCCTCGGCATAGCTTCCGTTTTTCGCAAGCCGCACGCCCATCGCGAGGTTCGCCTTCGTGTAGTCGGGGTCGATCTCAAGCGCGCGCTTGTAGTAAGGCTCGGGATCGAGGATGCCGTTCTGGAATTGGTCGAGACGGAGGCCCACCTCGTACGCGAGTTCGGCGGAGGTGTATTCCCTCGGCTCCTTTGGATTTTCCACCTTCGGCGGCAACTCAACTTTGCCCTGCGGCGGAACCGGCGTGTACGCGAGGAAAACCTTGCCGTTCGCATCGGCGATTTCGGCGGTGAATTCCTGGTCGGCCACGCCCGGCTCGACCTTGACGGTTTTGCACCACGGCGTATTCGGGTCGATGGCGATACCGCTTTCGGTGAAGACTACTCCGGATTTTCCGGATTTTCCGGAATCTCCGGATTTTCCGGGATTCCGCCGCACCCTCACCGTGCAGCCCTTCAGCACGCGCGTGGAATGGAAGCCCACGAGCAGCTCGTCGGGCTTCACGCGGTCCACGTTCACCGCGCCGTCGATGGTTACGTTCTTCACGCCGCCGATGCCCTTCACGGGGAACCAGTACTGCGAGACCTTACGCGTCTCGTAGGGGGCGATCCACGAGTAGTCGGGCTGGTTGTCGCTCCAGCAGCCCACCATCAGCTCGAGGTAGGGGCCGTCGTTGTCGGTTAGTACCGTATCCCACACGTGCGCCTCGGGGAAGTTGCCCCAGAGGAAGAACTTCTTGCCCACGGTGATGTGACGGTTCGAGACATGGGCCGTGCCCATGTTCTTCTTGTGGTCGTATCCGGCCATGAAGGAGTTGTCGGGGTCCATGCCGAAGATGGAGCGCGATTCGATGGTGAAGTTCTTCCACCACGAGAGGTCCATCGTGCCGGAGATGTCGTTCGCGTACTTCGAGCGTTGCGAGGGGAGAAGCTCCAGCTCCTCCTTGCGCGGACCGATCGGGTAGCTCGTCCAGTAGTTCTTGTGGTGGTCGAAGCCGAGGTGCATGGAGGGCGGGAACTGGATCTGGTAGTCGTCGCCGCAGTGTACGGAAACGTTCGCCCAGTAGATCATCGACTCGATCCACGGCTGGCGGTTCATGAACACGTTGTCCGCCCGCAGCACGGCGCGATCGGGGAGAAGCGAGAGTCCGATCGTCCACTTCAGGCGGCGGCGGAGCTCCGTCTCGCCGAACCAGATCGTCTTCGTGCCATCCTTATTCGCGGTGAAACGCCAGTCAATCGGCATCGCGGTCGTGGCGCGATGGTGGTGCGGAAAGTTCCACTCCACGCCGCCGGAAATCCATGCGCCGAGCATGCCGATGAGCGCGGGCTTGATGACGTGCTGACGGTAGAACGTCTCGAAACCGGTCGCCTTGTCCGTGAAGTTGAGGAGGTGTCCGCCATGCTCCGGCAACATCCCGACGTGGAACCACTCGTTCTCCATCGTCAGGTACTTGTACGTTTCGTCGATCTTCTCGTCGTGCAGCACGTCCTGCATCGGGTACGGATAGACCCTCCCCTGCGCGCCCTGATAGACGCGCCCCGTGTAGAAGAGCGGCGTCTTGTCGTAGCCGCCCGGCGCGTACGTCGGGAGAACGATGGAGTCTTCCTTGATCTTGACTTCGCCGGCGTCCGCACGGAACACCGATCCCGCCGTGGACGCAACCAACGCCACAGCCGCCCATTTACCAAACACATTCGTTTTGTTCATTTCGTTATCTCCTAAGATTCCTTATTTCCCCGCCGCCTTTTGCAGAAGCAACGGTCGCAGATACGCATAGCTGGCGGCAAGATCGTCCAACGAACCGGGGAAGGTCGTCGGCTTCACGACAAGCCATTCCGTTCCATTGCGACGGAGCGCCGCGATGATTTCCGGCCAGTGCGCCGCATCTCGCACGGACCCGACACCTGCCCCGCCAGGTTTGAGACCGGCAGTATCGCGGATGGCCGGCATCACGTGGACGGTGGGATTGCGATGCGGGAAACGGTCGAGCCAATAGACAGGATCGCCACCACCCAACACGCAGTTTCCGCAGTCGAGTTCCTGCATGACGCGCGGCGAGAAACGCGGCGTCGCCGTTACCTGTCGAAGCGAATCGCCCGGCTTGCCGTCCCACAGCCATTCCCAGACCGTCTTCCCTTGGACGCGCATACGGAACTCGTGGTCGTGGTTGTGGTAGGCAACCGTGATGCCCTCCTTCGCGCAGACCTCCGCCGCGTGGTTCAGCACGTTCACGAGCAGCTGCCAGTCGTTGGGATTCTCCTTGCTGCCCTTGTACCACGCGACGTTGATGCGCCGGCATCCGCACTCCTTGCAGAACCTGATCGTCTCGCCCAGCTGCGGCTCGGTGAGATTGTGCGGATAGAGCTGGAGGGCGACAAGCTCCAGTCCTGCGTCGCGCACGACTGCGCCGAGCCCTTTCGCATCGAGTCCGTAAAACCGCCCCGTCTCCACACCCGTGTAGCCGATTGCTCGAACTGCCTTGAGCGTTCCCGCGAAATCGCGTTCGCACAGGTCGCGTACGCCATAGACCTGAAAGGCGAGTTTCATGTTCGCCTTTGCAGAAAAATCCATGCCGAACACGGCACCTCCCGCAAAAGCCGATGCCGTTTTCACAAACATCCTACGCGTCATCATCGTTTCCTTTCCTTGAACGAATACTCACACCTATTCTCCTTTCAATGCGAATTCTTCTATAGTAGAACCCTTGCCGACACAACGAGCCCCCTTGATCAATAGAGCCATTGGTTGGTTTCATGCGTCATTCCTCCTGTTTGTTGTTTTTCAATTGCTCAAAAGCAAAGGACTAGTCTCTTTTCCCGTCGGCTTGGCTCGTTATTCCACAATGTCGTACACGCGGACGTAATCGACGATGAACTCGTCACCAAGCGCCGATTCGAGTTCCGGCACGCCCTTGCCCGTCATGCGGTTGTTGCGGTACCACTTCGCCTCGGTCGTGAGAAGGATGAACTCCTCTGTCTCGCTGACCGCCTCGCCCTTTCCGCGTCCGGACTTCTCTCCGTGGCGGCGTCCGTCGATGTACACCGTGTAGCCGTCCGGTTCCCAAAGAAGGCCGAAGACGTGGTACTGCGTCTTGTCGAGCGCAAGCATCGCGTCGGCGTTCCGCCGAACGCGCGGAATCCTGAAGCAGCCGTGTTCCGCGCCGTAGCCGTTGTAGTGGAAGCAGTGCGGAATGACCAAGCCGGGATCGAACGACTCCATGATGTCGTGTTCGATTCCCGCCCGGCGCGCGTCGAGCGAACAGCCCTGCATCGGTGCCTGCATCCAGAACGCCGACCACCAGCCTGCCTTCTGCTGGAGGCGGCAGCGGCACTCGTAGTAGCCGTAGCGGTGCATGAACTTCGGCCTTGCGCGCTTCGCGAGCGGCCAGAACCCCTTGCCGGTATCCGTATGAGGAATGTCCCACACGATCTCGCCCGTCTGGAGCTGGGGCGAGACGAACTGTCCGTCGGCGCGCCTGACGAGTTTCATCCTGAGAAGACCGTCCTTCACCTCCACGGCGTTGTCCTCCGGCGTCGCGAACCAATGCGCGCTCCGTCCCCAGAAGTTGGTACGGTAGCCCCACTTCGTCTCGTCCAACTTATCGCCGTCGAACTCGTCATTCCACACGAGCTTGAACTTTCGCCCGCTCGGCAGAAGGGACGCCACGCGCCCCTCCACCGCCGCGACGCGCTCACATGCGACGGGAAAGTCTTCAAGCGCACGAGCCTTCTTCACGGATCTCGCGCCGTCATTCGACGTGGCGAACGCCTCCGCCGCATAGACGCAGACGCACGTCGAGCAGAAGCCAATCACTGCAGACAGAACATATCGAGTTTTCATAAGTGCTTACCTCTCTTGCATTACGAAATTTTATTTCATCGGGGCACAGTTGACGTGTTCGCGGATCAGGCGGCGGCGGTGTTCCGCCGCGCGCGCGGAGAACTCCGCAAAGTCACGCTTCTTCGGCTCGGGATTCGTCCAGAGGATTTCCGCCGTCGCGAACGCACGCGGCCACATCTTCCATTCGAGGTCGCGGTAGGTGAGCGTGTAGAGCGTCCAATTGCAGCACTGTCCGCCGATGACGTTCTCCCGCGCCTCTGGCTTCACGTCCTCGTAGGGATCGAACTTGTAGGCGGTCTCCAATGGCGTCACGCTGCGTCCGAAGTACTTGAACGGATCGTCGGCGATTCCCTGCCTGTAGTCAAAGTAGGTGTACTTGGACGGCGACTGCACTACCTTGTACCCCATGTTCGCGGCAAGCGAGGCGAGGATGACGCTGCGGCAGCGGTAGCCCATCACCATGACGGATTCCCTGTCCGGCAACACTGATGCGTCGAGCGCCTTGGCGACGTTGCCGTGTTCCGTCACGATGTCGTCCCAACCGATCGCCTTGCGCCCCTTCTTCGCAATGTATTCCGCAAGATGCCGCGTGAACCACGGCTGTATCTCCTTTGTGGACTTCATGCCGTGCTGCTTCATGAACTCCCTGCACCTCGGGCACTTCTCCCAGAAGTGGCGCGGACACTCATCGCCGCCGATGTGGATGACCTCGGACGGGAACGTCTCGCACACCCAGTCGATCGCGCGTTCCGCGAACTTCAGCGTTTCGGGATTGCCCACGCACAGCACGTCCGGACGCTTCTTCGCCTTCACGGGACAGGCGAAGTCGGGATACGCCGTCGTGATCCCGCGTGAGTGTCCGGGGAAGTCAAGTTCCGGAACGACAGTGATGTGACGCTCCTTCGCGTAGGCGAGGATGTCGGCGACGTCCTCCTTGGAATAGAAGAGCGCCTGTTCGTTCGAGCAAAGGCCCGGCAGAGCGCTCTTCCGCGCCAGGTTCGGGTATTCGGGGAAGTCGATGCGCCAGCCATTGACGTCCGTGAAATGCCAGTGGAACACGTTGAACTTGTAGCGCGCCATCAGATCGAGCATCCGCTTGATCGTCCCCTTGCCGTAGAGCCGTTGCGTCTCGCCGAGATGCACCCCGCGCCAGTGAAACGCAGGCGAATCTTTGATTTCAAGGCACGGGAGGGCAATTGGCCCGGACGGAGCCGGGCCCTTCCCGGGAGGGACGCGCTCCGTCGCGTCCGCCCGCAGTTGCGCCAATGTTTGCTTCGCATAGAACAATCCAGCGTCGTCGGAGTGGCGGATCGTCACGCCGTCCTTCGTAATCGAAAGCTCGTAGCCCTCGGGCGGAATCGACGCGACAACCTCGACCTTCGGCGAATTGGTCGCGGCAAACGCGACAGTCCCGCCAGTGAGTTTCAATTCCCTCGGTATCGGTATAAGTGCCGGCAAAGAGGCGAATGACGAACCCGCCATCGCAACCGCAAGCAAGCCAACGACTATTCTTTTCATTTTCTTTCTCCCCCGCGCCGCTGCGAGAAGAGCCACTTGAACACCTTGTCGTCGGAGAACGTCGGCGTCCACACGTTGTGTCCGAGCCCCTTGTATTCGCGGTAGAGGATCTTCTTGCCGCCTGCGGCCTTGATGGCGGCG
>CACWIW010000136.1 GCA_902761035.1 uncultured bacterium
CAACGTGGATGCCGTCCTGCACCTCGGCGACATGGCGCACACCGGACAGGTCGCCGAGATGGAGTTCCATGCAGCCGCATGGCGCAAGGTGTTCCCGAATGACATTGCGCCAGACGGACACAAGGTGGAGCGCCTCTTCGTGGCCGGAAACCACGACCTCGACGGAACCACCTACGGCATCGGCGAGCTCGTGAAGAAGCTGTACCCCGATCCGGAGGAGTTCAAGAAGCACGTCCTCTGCACGGACATCACTGGTAATTGGCAGCGCATCTGGGGCGAACCATACGCCGAGGCGTGGCACAAGGTGGTAAAGGGGTACCACTTCTTCGGACGCCACTACGCGGGAAAGGACTTCAAAGCATGCGAGGCAAAAACCCTTGCGCTCGTGAAGGAAGTCGATGCGAAGTGCGGACTTGCAAAGGACAAGAAGCCGTTCTTCCATTTCTCGCACATCCGGGCACACGCCACCTTCAACAAGGCGATGGCCCCGTATCGCAACGCCGTGGGGTTCTTCGGGCACTGGCACGCAAGCGCGGCCAACTGGAGCGTCATCCGCATGTTTAGCACTTCACCGACGCTCCATTGTCCGTCGTGCGCCCCGATGGGATCGAACAGCCTGTCGCCCAGCACATGCAAATGGGCGAAGGTACCGTTCGTGGAAGGCACGCAGGACGATTACGGCCGCAGCCGCCAGGGCTACATCGTGCGCGTCTTCGACGACATGGTCGTGTTCGAGCGCCACGAGTTCGGTAAGGGCGGCAAGATCGGCGCGGACTGGATCATGCCGCTTGGAAAATACGATCCGCATCCGTTCGTCCAGACGGAGCTTCTGAAGGTGATCGGCGAGCCGCAGTTCCGCGCTGGTGCAAGACTTGACGTTCAGGTAGGATTGACAGAAGTATCAGGGGCAAAAACTCAGGATCAAAACAATCCTGTAGATCCTGTCAAAGAGAAATCCGTACGCATTACGATTCCGCCGGCGGACGGCAATCCGAAGTGCCGTGTGTTCGCGTACGACGTTGCAGTGACGTCGGAGAAGTCGTCGAAGCCCGCCAAGCCGTTGAAGTGTGTTTTCGCCACCGGCTGCAACGTGAGTGTGGCACACGCGCCCCACGGCGGCGTCACGACGGTCGAGTTCAAGAAGGACGAATTGCCGTCCGGCGATGTGCTGACGTTCACCGTCACGCCGCGTTCCTGTCTCGGCACGTCAGGTACGCCTTTGTCCGTGGAAATGTCGTAATTCACCCCCACCCACGTCCCGCACCGTAATCTCACGCCTCACACCGGCCTTGCCACATCGGCCCGCGCGGTGATCGGGTGCTCTCCACTACTTGCGTGGAGGGTGGGGCTTTGGTATAATTCGCCCCATGAAGAAACATTTTTTGATGAAGGTGGTATGCTGGAAAGCGCTGTTGCCGTTCCTTTTAGTAGCTTGTTGTGCGATGGGCGCGGAGTTTGCGCCGGACGGTGTGCCGTTTGTCGTGGCGGAGAAGACGTGGCAGCCGGATGGTCTCGGTAACCACCGAGCCGTGGTGCGCGTGGCGGAGACGAACGGAGTGGTGCGCGCCGTGCTGAAGTGGCGGCGCGTTGATCCGCAGCCCGAGATCAAGCGCGTGCTCGTGAAACATGCGGCGACGGGTGCGGACGCAGCTCATGTGGTCGCACGCAACGTGACCGCTGAGACGGGCGAGGTGTTCTTTGAGCCGTCTGCGGGTGCAGGCGAATACTTCATCTACTACATGCCGTACCGCGAGCGGAAGGGGTCGAGCGAGGGACGTCATCAGCCGTTGTGGAACGACTACTTTCCGGCGAATTACACAGAAGCCGCGCGGCGGTCGCGGGGCGACCGCCCTACCGAGGCCGAAGTGCTGCGATTCGAAAGCCGCACCGCCTTCGAGGCATGGACGCCTATGGGGCTTCGCGCGACGGTGGCGGAGACGGCGGCTCTTCGCCACGCACATCCGGAGAACCCGGTGGTGTTTACCGAGGACCGCACCAATCCCATCCATCCCGCATCATGGCTTCCCGCGAAGTGGACGAAGGGCGCGGAGGTGTGCGATTCGTTCAACGGCACGGCGCTGAAGGATGAATACTACGTGTGGCAGATTGCGCTCTGGACGCCCGGCTGCGCGCTGGAGGGCGTGAAGGTGAATTTTTCGGATCTGATTTTAGACCCTGGTAGGGCGGTCGCCCCGCGACCGCCGCAGATTTCGGCATCTTCAATCACCTGCTTCAATACCGAGGGCGTGAACTGGGACGGCAAGCCGATGGACATCACGCTCAATGTCCCCGCGAACCGCGTGCAGCCGCTCTGGTGTGGCGTGATGATTCCGCAAGATGCCATGCCGGGCGTGTATCGCGGCACTGCGACGATTACGGCGAAGGGGATGTCCCCGCGCGCGATCTCGCTTGCGATTACGGTGTCGGACCAGACTGCGCGCGACCACGGCGACAGCGAGCTGTGGCGGCATTCGCGTCTTCGGTGGCTCAACTCGCGCATTGGCGAAAGCGACACTCCCACGAAGCCGTACAAGGCGATGTCGTTCGATCGCGAGGTACGCAGGGTGGTCGCGTCGGAAAAGGCGTTGACGCTGGCGGAGAGCGGACTCCCGGCGTCCATCAAGGTCAATGGACGCGAGGTGCTGAAGAAGCCTATGCGGTTCGTGGTCGTGACGGAGAAGGGCGAGTTTGAGGTTGGCGCGGGAGCGTTTGTGGAGCGCGAGACGGAGAGGTGGGAGGCGAAGGGGCATGTCGCGTGGAGGGTGAAACAGCAAGCGTACAACAGCAAGGTAGTGACAGACGCGGGGCGGGGAAGACAGCAAGCGTACAACAGCAAGTTGAGGATTGACGTGAGGGGGCGGATGGAGTTTGACGGGTTTGTGCGATATGTCATAGAGGTGGCGGCAGAAGAGGATGTCAAGATGAAGGATGTGCGGCTTGTGACGGAGTACACGCCTTATGCCTCGCAGTATCTAATGGGCGCGGCCTACATGGGGCGCGACGGCGGAAAGAGGCCACAGTCGTATTCATGGGACTGGAAGAATGGCTACTACGATAGCTACTGGACCGGCGGGCCGGAGGCGGGTTTGCATGTGGAGTTCCGTGGTGGCGCGTACCATGGTCCGCTGATTGCCGACAGGTCGTACAGCTACAAGCCGCCGCAGGCGTGGGCGAATGACGGGAAGGGGCGGATTGAGTTCGGCGGCACGGACGGCATGACGGTCGTTGCGCGCACGGGCGAGACCGCGCTCTCCGCCACGCCTCGTCGGTGGGAGTTCGACCTGAACGTCACGCCAGTGAAACCACTTGATCTGAAGAAACAGTTCTCGCAGCGGTACTTCCATGCCGACCCTGCGCGCTTCGACGAAGTGGCCGCGACGACCGGCGCGAACATCGTGAACATCCACCACGCGCAGCTGTTGAATCCAGTGATCAACTATCCGTTCATCGTGCAGAAGGAGTTGAAGGACTACATCGCCGCTCATCACGCGAAGGGGCGCAAGGTGAAGCTCTACTACACCATACGCGAACTCTCCAACCATGTCGTGGAACTTCAGGCGCTGCGGAGCCTTGGCGGAGAGGTGATTGCGCCCGGTAACGCGCATGGCGCGCCGTGGATGTGGGAACACATGGGGGAGGGTTACCGTCCGGCATGGTACGTGAGGATGTGGGACGGAAGCTACGTCGATGCGGCGTTCGTGACGAGTCCGCGTTCGCGCTGGATCAACTACTACCTCGAAGGCTTGCGCTGGATGTTCGAGAACTACGAGATCGACGGTATCTACATGGACGACGTGTGCTTCGACCGCACGGTGATGAAGCGCATGCGCCGCATCATCGAAAAGTACCGTCCCGGCGCGCTGGTTGACCTTCACTCCAACACCGGCTACTCGAAGGGCCCGATGAACCAGTACACGGAGTTCTTCCCGTATGTCGACCGCCTCTGGTTCGGCGAGTCGTTCAAGTACGACGAGCTTTCGCCTGACGCCTGGTTCGTGACGTTCTCCGGGATTCCGTTCGGACAGATGAGCGAGATGCTGCAGGGCGGCGGTAACCGGTGGCTGGGCGCGGTCTACGGCACGACGCGCCGCTGCTACATGGACTTCTCGACAGGCAATCCGTACGCGATCTGGAAGGCGTGGGATGAATTCGGCATCGAAGACGCGCTGATGATCGGCTACTGGGACGAGCATCCGGCGGTGACAACCGACTCGCCGGACGTGAAGGCCACGGCCTTCGTCCGCGACGGACGTACGCTCGTCGCACTGGGCAACTTCGCGAAGGAGCCACGGAGCGTTAGACTTTCCATCGACTGGAAGAGACTCGGACTCGACCCGTCTAAGGCAAAGATCGAGGCGCGTCCGATCCAGGGCTTTCAGAACGGACGCATGTTCGCCGCAGATGAGACGATTTCCATACCCGCCAAGCGGGGTTGGATGCTCTGGATATGGTAGTTGCAGTTTTTCAACGGAGAAATAATAATGAAAGAAATGACGAAAACAATAATGCTGGCCGTCGGAGCACTGGCGGCATCCGCCTGTTGCGGACTTGACATCAGCGGGGCACGCCTGAAGGGGCGTCCGCCGGAGACCCTGATAGCGTGCGGAGGCGGAAGCGTGTGGCTGCTCTCGCCGGATGGAAAGGTCGAGTGGCGAAAAGACCGCTGCGGGAACATACACCGCGCCGTCAAGCGCGGCGACAAGGTGTACTGGTCCAACGGTAACTTGTGGGTCACTGACATCCCGTCCAAGAAGACGGAACTTTTCTACAGCCCCGCGAAGAGCAACGGGACGTACGGGTTCTGGATTACGGACGAGGGCACGATTGTCGTATCCGAGAACGCCACGGACTACATCACGGAGATGAAGCTCGGCAGCAAGGAGGTCGTGACGCGCTTCAAAGGTGATCCTCGGGGAATCGACGGCAAGATGCCGGGTGCGCACCACCACTACCGCATGGTGCAGAAGACGGCTGCCGGCACGTACCTCGTGTGCTGCTCCGGCGCAAACGTCGTGCGGGAATACGATGCCAAGGGTACTCTCCTGTGGGAACAACCTACGCCGGCGCTCGCGTTCGAGGCGTTCCGCCGCGCTAACGGCAACACGCTCATATCTCACCTCGGCGCGATTACGGAGTACACGCCCGACCACAAGGTCGCATGGCGTTTCTCTTGTGATGAAGCTCCAGAGTTGAAGCTCGCCAACCTCTGCGGAATCTACGAGCGCGCGAACGGTAACCTTGTGGTGGGTACGTATGCGAACGGCGTGGAGGACGGCAGCCGCACAACCGCATTTGAGGTTACGCGTGACAAGAAAATCATCTGGAGCTACGCCCCGGCAGGTCGCCGTCTCTCCACGATGACGGTGCTTCCGTGTCCCGCCGCGGAACCCGCATGGCCCGCCGTTACGAAGGAGATGCGTCCGTGGGCGTACAACTGGTGGATGGGCTGCGCCGCCGACAGGGCTGGCCTCGAGTTCCAGGCGAAGGAGTTCGCGGAGGCTGGCATGGGCGGCTACCACGTGATTCCGATCTACGAGGCCAAGGAGGAGAAGCATCCGAAGATTGCGTTCCTGTCGGAGGAGTGGACGCGCCTGTTCAACACGGCGGAGGAAACTGCGCGGGCGCAGGGTCTCGGCGTCGATCTCTCCATGGGATGCGGCTGGTGCTTCGGCGGGCCGTGGGTCTCGAAGGAACACGGCGGCTGGCATCTTGCGCGCATGTGGAACGGCGAAAAGCCCAAGAAGTCCGGGGCGCGTCTCCTGTGGGAAGGAAAGAACGAAAAAGGTAAGCGCATGGCCCTCTACTCCGTGCCGACCGGTTTTAAGGTGAAGCGCCCGCCTGAATCTGGCAAGGGGTTGATGATCGACCCGTTCTCGCCCGACGCCATGCGCGAGCACCTGAAGCCGTTCGCCGCCGCGCTTGACCGCCCCGGCGCAGTCGCCCCGCGCGCGTTCTACCACGACTCCTACGAGTACTACGGCGCATCCTGGACGCCCGCCCTGTTCGAGGCGTTCAAGGCGAAGCGCGGTTATGACCTGCGCGACCACCTGTCCGCGTTCGCAGGCGCGAGCGGCACGAAGGACGAACAGCTCCGTCTCCGCCACGACTACCGCGAGACTCTTTCCGACCTCATCCTCGACACGTTTACGATCTGGTCGGACTGGTGTCGCAAACGCGGTATCATCACCCGCAATGAGGCGCACGGCTCGCCCTCCAACTGGCTTGATTTCTACGCCCTCTCCGACATCCCGGAGACCGAGATGTTCAACAAGGACCGCGACATCCTCGTCTCGAAGTTCGCCTCGTCGGCGGCCCACGTGAAGGGCACGCGCCTCGTTGCCAGCGAAAGCTGCACGTGGATCAACGAGCATTTCAACGCCTCGCTCGAGGAGGTAAAGGGGTTCCTCGACTTGCTCTTCCTCTCCGGCGTCAACCACATGTACTACCATGGTTGCTGTTATTCGCCCGCCGATGCCGCGTGGCCGGGCTGGTGCTTTTACGCGTCGCTCGAAATGAATCCGCGCAACCCCATCTGGCGTGACGCGCCGATCCTCAACGCCTGGATAACGCGCGTGCAGTCGCTTGCGCAAACTTCGGAGCCGGACGAGGACGCGCTCATCTACTGGACGCTCCACGACTACTGGCGCAACCAGCGCGAACTGTCTTTCGGTCTGGGCGTCTCCGGCAATGACTGGTTCGCGAAGACCGCTGTCGGCAAGACGGCGCGGCGCCTCTACGCGGAGGGCGCGGCATTCGACTTCATTTCCGACCGCCAGCTCATTGCGCTTGCGCAGCAGCCGAAGCGGAAGTGGAACACGATTGTCATCCCGGACTGCGAGACGATGCCGGTCGAGACGGCGCGGAGCCTCGCGGTGCTCGCGAAGAAGGGCTACAAAATCGTGTTTGATGGACGGCGTCCCGCAGACGTGCCGGGCCTGAAGGACGTGGAGTCGGGACGCGCCGCGCTCGCAAAGGTGATTGCAGAGATTCCGGGTGCGGATGTGAAGAACGCCGTGCGGCGCGAGCCGTTCAACGCAAAGGCGGGACTTGCCTACACGCGCTTCCGTCGTGGCGCGGACACGCTCTACTACGTGGTCAACCTGTCCGACAAGGTAACGCAGGGGACATTCCGTCCCACAGCGAAGACGATCGGCGCGTGGCTGCTTGATCCGATGAGCGGGGCGATCAAGGCGATTACCGTGAAGGACGGCGCGGTGGAGCTGGCGCTCGAGAAGGGCGAAAGCGTGTGGGTTTGGTGTGCGGCCACAACGGGCGAGACGCCCGTTGTCCCAGTTGCGGGCGAGACGCCCGCCACCCCGACAACGGGCGAGACGCCCGCCACCCCGACAACGGGCGGGACGCCCACCACCCCGGCAACGGGCAAGATGCCCGTTGTCCCAGTGCCGTCGCTCGATGTGAAAATTGACGGACCGTGGACGTTGAAGCCTGTCTGCGGCGGGCCAGACTTGGAGAAGGGCTGGCCGCGCACGATACAGACGCTCACGTCATGGTCGCGCAACGACGATGGTACGGAGAATCCGTTCTGCGGGACGGTCTGCTACCGGACGACGTTCACGCTGGATGGCAATGGTGCGCGGAAGGGCGCGACGCTGGACCTCGGGCGCGTGTGCGAATCGGCGCGCGTGCGCGTGAACGGTGTGTGCGCGGGCGCGCGCATCATGCCGCCGTACCGCGTGGAGATTCCGTCGGGCGCGCTCAAGGCGGGGGAAAACGTGCTGGAGGTCGAAGTCACGAATGTGGGCGCGAACCGCATTCGCGACCTCGACAAGCGCAAGGTGCAGTGGAAGATCTTCGGCGACATCAACATCGTCGGACGCAACTACCGTCCGTTCGACGCCTCGAAATGGCCGCTCCGCGACTCGGGTCTCCTAGGACCAGTTTCTCTATCACTCCGCTAACATCCTTGCAAGTCCTTCCCTGATGAGAAGCGTATTTCTTGCGGCGGGGGTGCTTTGCCTGTCCCTCGTTGTCTGTGCGGAAGAGGTTTCGAATGGCAATGCGTACGTTGCCAAGTCCCGTTACCTCGACTTGATGGAGAAGGCCGTCGGTGCCTACACGCCGGAACAGATTGAAAAGTACGTCGCCGAGACGGAAAAGAAGTGGATCAGCGAACACGGCTTCGCGCGCCTCACTTCCAACATCGGCATCCTGATTGCGCACGGGCGACTCCCGGACAAAAAGGACCTCTTCCGCCGCATGATGGACATCTGCTGCGCCCAGATTCCCAAGGCGAAAAGTCGGCACGGCTACGTGACTGGAAACGATTTCGCCGTGAAGGAGATTGTCCTCTGTCTTGACGAAGTGGTGCGGGCCGGGATGTTCCCCCAAGAGCAGGTGGCCGCCTGGCGCGCCGGAATCGCGTCAATCGTTCCGGCGACCACGTATTCCTGCCAGCCGAAGCCCGGCAGCAAGACGGCGCGTAACTGGTGCGTGTTCGGCGCGGCCAGCGAGCAGGCGCGCGCATGGGCCGGTCTCGGCGGCGACACGAACTACGTCGAGCGGTACGTTTCGGACCAGTTGCGCTTCTTCGACCCGAACGCCATGTACAAGGACCCGAACCAGCCGATGGTCTATGATTTCGTGACGCGCCTGCAGTTCGCGATCGCGCTTGACCTGGGCTATGACGGTCCGTCGCGCGCGGCGCTGGAGGCGTTGATGGTGAAGTCCGCAGACATCACGCTCGCCATGCAGTCCGCCACGGGCGAAATTCCGTTCGGGGGACGCAGCAACCAGTTCCTGCACAACGAGACGTTCTACGCGGCGCTGTGCGAATGGTACGCCGCATGGTTCAACCGCAGGGGAGACGTGGCGCGTGCGCGTCGCTTCCGCCTCGCGGCGCGGCGGGCTGTCGATTCGCTCGACTACTGGCTGTCGCGTCCGTCCGTGCGCCACATCAAGAACCGCTTTCCGCTCGCCACGCGCTATGGATGCGAAGATTACGGCTACTTCAACAAATACATGGTCACGATGGGTTCGTGGGCGTACTTGGCGTTCCGTTTCGCGGACGAAACCGTTCCAGTGCCTACGAAAGAAACCATTGCCGCAGCGGACGCCGCTTCGGTGTTCGCGATGTCCCCTGCCTTCCACCGCACGCTTCTCAACGCTGGCGGGTACACGGCGGAGTTCGACCTCTCCGCCGACACGCATTATGACGCGTCCGGTCTTGGACGGCTCCAGCACCGTGGCGCCACGCCGATGCTCTGCCTCTCCGTCCCGTTCGCGCGCAAGCCGTCCTACAAAATCGATATCACGAACGCCACGTCCCTGGCAATCCTCCCCGGATGCCGTGTGGACGGCGAATGGCGCTACGCCTATAGTCCGAAATACCGCCAGAAAGAGCTTTCCGCCGCAGATGGACGTGCCCGCGCGGTCTATTCCGTGTCGTGTACCAACATGCCGCCGCTCCGCTGGGAGTCCGTGCTTTCCTCTGCTACCGGACATTGGATGAGTCTCACCGGAGCCGATGAGCTTGCGTTTACGCTTCCCGTGTTCGCGTTCGAAGGCGAGCGTGCGGCCACCGTCTCCGCCGACAAGAAAGTGATACGGGTCTTATTCGATGGATGGACATGCCGCTACACCACGTCCGGCGAATTCGTCGATACGGGCCTCGTCTATGCGAACCGCAACGGACACTACCGCCGTTTCGAGGCGCGCGGCAAAAAGCGCCTCAACGTGAGAATGATCATCAAGCAGACCGGGCGTTAAGAGGTTAGCGTGAAGCGCCAGCTGGGGGCGGTGGAGGATTTGACGGCGACGGACTGCGCGATGCGGTAGCCGGGTACCCACAGCACTTCGCCCGTCGCGGCGTCACAGATGAGCGGGAGGTCCGCGCGCAGGACGGGAGGTACCTTCGCCGTCACAAAAACGTCCTGCAATTTGCGGCTGTGTCCGTGGAGGCCCGTGGGTGCAATGCGGTCGCCCGCGCGCCAGCGGCGCAGCTCAAGCGTGCGCCCCGCGAGCGCGGCGCGGCTCATTTCGCAGACGGCTGGGAGCGCGCCAACGGCTTCGGCGCGCGGCGTGTAGCCGGTGGCGGGGGCGATGGTGAGGTGGTAGCGGTTGGCAACGGGCGAGACGCCCGTTGTCCCAGTTGCGGGCGAGACGCCCGTCGTCTCTGTTTTTGCAACGGGCGAGACGCCCGTTGTCACAGTGCGGGAAAGGTCGCCGCGGAGGATGGCGGCGCTTTTGCAAAGGTGTTCGGTGATGTGCGGGTCGAGGTGTTCGCGCAAGAAGGGGAGGATTACGTGGCGAACCTTGTTGCGCAGGATGGAGGTGTCGGCGTTCGTGGAATCCTCGCGCCAGGTGAGGCCACGGCGGCGGAGGTAGGCGCGCAGGTCGGAATCGCGCAGGCCGAGAAGGGGACGGATGAACGTGATGCCGTCCACATGAGAGACGGGTTTGAGTCCGGCGAGGCCCTCCGGCCCCGCGCCGCGCGCCAGGCGCATGATGAACGTCTCGGCCACGTCGTCGGCGTGGTGTCCGGTGGCGATGGCGTCGAGGCCCAGCTCGCGCGTCATGCGTGCGAAGAACGCGAGGCGCGTACGGCGTGCGGCCATTTCGAGCGACTCGCGCGGACGCCGCCGGATGCGTGCGCGAAGTGTGCGGCAGGGGAGTCCGAAACGCGCGGCGAGCGCCTCCACGAAGCGCGCGTCGTCGTGCGAGTCAGAACGCAGACCGTGGTCGACGTGCAGTACGACGGCGTTGAATCCCAGCGTCTCGCGGAGATCGGCGAGTGCAGCGAGAAGGGCCGTGGAGTCGGCTCCGCCGGAAACGGCGAGGCCGATTGTCCAGGTGCGCTTCTTCTGGAAGGGGGCTTGCATTGCTATAATTATACCATTTCCGTGGATGATTGCCCATTGCGCTGACGAATCTTACGGTTCAATGGCAAAGACAGGTCAGTTACGCCATTATCTCAGACGGATGAAAAACTTCGTGTACTCTCTGGAATAGGATGCATTGACCTCGATATCGCCGATGCCCCGTTTGACCACCCTCAAGCGGTTCCATTGCGGATTGAATTCGCTACGTTCGATGGTTAACATTCGCGAGACACGCCCCGTACCCGGTTCCGGCCATTCATCCACATTGCCTGTTTCCGTATCGGCGCGAAACCACTTTCCGCAGTCGTAGCCCCATTCGAAATCAATATCCTCAAACGACAACGAATCTCCATCCGCAGTTCCAACCGCAATCGAAAGGCTGTTCGACGCGCTCGCGTTCAGCTCCAGCGAGAACGTCAGGCTTTCAAACCTGGCGTAATCCACGTTGAGCGTGATGTTCGTGACAACCTCGCTGTTCGGCAACGCCCCGCTCGGCAGTGTCGGCAGCGGCATGACTTGCGCTCCGAAGAGCGCAATGGGCATAAACATGACAAACAATACGAGTTTTCCAATCATACGCAGTTACCTTTTCCTGTTGCGTTCATTTCTTTGACGGCTTGTCTGTCGCGGTTTCTGGCAGATTTGTATTTGCCGCCCCGCCGATGTACCAGGCGTCATGCCTGCCAGTGCGTTTGTCATTCAATATCAGGGCCTCAAGTTTTTGCTGCTCGGCTGCAATGCGTTTGCTCTCCAAATCCCACTGCCTAATCCTCTCAATACGCGCCTGCCTAATCTCCTCGTACGTTCGAATAGGTCGTCCGAGGAATGCTTCAAACCTGGCCTTGACGATGGCATATTCCTTTTCCGGCATTTCGCTAACAAGGTGTCGGAGCTCGTTAGGCTTGACTTGCGGTGAAATCCGATAAGCCAATTTGCGCTCATAGATTTCAGAATACCCCTCTAGGTTTTCTGTTTCATAGGCGATAAAACTTCTCGTAACCCAGTTGTTAGTCTCTGAGTGAGCGTATTTTATAGTGTCGCGTATTCGAGAAAGCCGCAGTATACACAATTCCCATCTGTCAATTTTGCCCATGCCAGGCCAAGAAACGTCCGACATTATGTCCCACATTCTGTCAAGCGCACGCAGCCGCTTGTTGTGGTCCAAGTGCTCGTACGGAACTGACAAGACGTTACTTATCAGGTCTTTGATACATTTTTCACCACGTTTGGGAGGAAGCGTCGAAACTTCATCACAAATGTGCCTATACAGTTCCATCGCCCTGTCTGATTCTTGATAAAGACAATTTGTAAGTGCCACACACCCCGACGCTATTCGAACAAGGGTCGCCGACACAGCGTCATCATCGGAAACGTAAGCCGGTTCTGTTTTATCCGGACGGCTTGGAGACTCTGCATTTATCGCTTTCTCGGATTTCGTGCAGCCAAACACAAGAAACACCGTCATCAACGCTAGAGCAATTTTTCTTTCAACTCTCATCAAGGTCTCCTCACTTCGTTGTTGTAAATTCGCTTCCAATTCAGGTAACGCGCATCGTTAACATATCGCGTAGCCTGATTGCGGAACTTGCGGACACCGACAAAGCCCCCTTGGCTTATGTAGAATTCCTGCGTCGAGCCTTCAAAAGTTCCGTAGGGTTCTGTCCCTTTTGTCGTCCCCTTCGCATTCCATCCGAAAGGGACCTCCCACGTCATCGTCCCCTCCATCCAGCCGAACGAATAGTCATTTGTCAGAATGCCGTCGGACGTGATTGGCAGCATCTCCTCTGCGAGTGCTGCCTCGTCTCGAAAATTCACGGGTCCAAGGCGATTATGCACATTTACATTCATCCACTCTCCTGCCCCCGCGTCACTTGTATGCGACCACATATTTGACGTAAAGGCATGTCGAAAATATCCGTCTACAGATCCGATGGCACAAGGAACTTCCTCTACGGCAATTTCCGAAAATGAAACGGTGAACGGCTTTACGTAAAAAGCCTGAAGGAGCCCAATGCCGCCGGCCTTCCCTGCAGGTAGTCCGTATGTACAGAGCTCTACATCCCGCACCTCGATACCAGATGGTTCCATGCAACTCAACCGAGGGACGTAAAGGGCATCTCCCAACTCGACCCACAGAGGGTTCTCACAGGCGAAAAGCGGAAACTTATAACAGGTCTGTCCAAGGTTATCAACGGTATTTTGCCCGCCGCCAATGGGATTCCATGTCACAACCGGCGCGGAAGGATACTGATAGTATTCGACCAACTCGCATACTCCGTATTCGTGCCGCCCATCCGCATCGTTATCTGGCGCATTGACATGAGGGCTCAATTTTACCCTCACTACCGTCAGGGCGTTGCTGGCCTGGTGTTGCTGCACCGTGACGAACTCTGTAAAAGTACCACTCAAGGTTACATCGTTCTCAGAACCGCTCTCCGTCACGCCCTCGTACACGCCAGTGACGTGGAAGTGTTCATCCGATGCAAGGTCGTAGTGGATCGGCATCGTCACCCCG
>CACWIW010000137.1 GCA_902761035.1 uncultured bacterium
CGCAGGAACGAAAACACCCGCACGAGTGCCCGTTGCCCCGCCAAACGCGGATTCTGCCGCAATCTCAACCATCTATGTGCATACCTTCACGGATTCAGGGTACTATTGTTTTCGTTCTGAATAGGGATGGCATCAAGTGTGCGCGGCATAAATGCCGCGATTAGAAGAGAATGCAGATTCAACGCAAAAGGTTCATTTGCGGCCGGCCAAGGTTTCGGCAATGTTGATGTAGCAGGACCGGATGCGTTCGTATGCGTTCAGGATGTCAAGCTCGGCGAGAACGCGCACCGGAGAATCCGGGTCGTCGGGGCCGACGCG
The DNA here is from genome assembly GCA_902761035.1 of uncultured bacterium. Taxonomy (GTDB): domain Bacteria; phylum Verrucomicrobiota; class Kiritimatiellia; order RFP12; family UBA1067; genus RUG572. The sequence continues at coordinate 319 of CACWIW010000137.1, forward strand.
GTCCAGCTGGTTCCGCCTGGCGTCGTGGATGCGTCCGCCGATATCGTGCGAATTCGCCTGAAGCGCCGCGAGGTCGAACCTCGTACGCGGAGACTTGATGAGACCCGACACCGTTTGCGCAAGCCATAAAACAATTTCCACGAAAGTTAGCCTCGGCTATTGACCGTGCGCGGAGATTATGTTATACTACGCTAACTTTCTTGAAGCACATCAGGTACATGAGAGAAGAAACGAACAGAATCGACGAGTCGCACCGGAAGGAATTGCTGAAGTTCCTACTGGTGAAGACTGCGGCCGTGCGACAGGGCATCAAGCCCGCCGAGTTGTTGCGCGTCAGGCACTGCTATTCCGGCGTGAACGCGGAAGGCCTTCGCGTGTGTCTGTACCGCAGCGACATATACTGCATCCTTGGTCTGGACTACGTGGAGCTGAACGTGCAGGAGGACAGCTCTCTCGTGCTCTTCTACAACCCCCAAGCGCTCACCGCTACGCTCGCCGAGCCTCGCAACGCCAGATGGCTGGCACGGATGGGATATCCTGCGGACACTTCGCAGGGAGGGAAAACCGTGTTGCTTCAGAGGATGCTTGCGCACCTCGTGAATCGGGCGGCCGAGTGCGAACTTCCGCACGAGGTGGGCGTGTTTATCGGCTATCCGCTCAAGGACGTGGCTGGCTTCATGCAAAGGATTCCCGCGACTCCCGTCCACCACGGGGCGTGGCGCGTGTACGGCGGCACGGACGAATCGCTTCGCCGCATGCGGCTCTACGCCAACGCGGAAGCCAATGCCGCCCAAGTGCTCGACCACGCGCGCGGAATCGAAGAATTCATCAACGCAATCTCTGCCCGAAAGGCAAGTTAAGGAAAGGAAAACAAACATGGACAAAATACACGTAATCTATGGCAGCACCACCGGCATGACCGAGGCTGTCGCGGATAAGATCGCCAAGGCGCTGGATGCGCAGGCGTTCAACATCAACGCGGGCAACGCGGCGGCGTTTGACGCCGAACTGCTCGTGCTCGGCTCCTCCACATGGGGCGTCGGCGATCTGCAGGACGACTGGGCCGCGCAGCTCGACGGCGTCAAGGCCAACTTCGCCGGGAAGAAGGTCGCGACTTTCGGTCTGGGCGATTCCGTCGGCTTCGCGGATTCCTTCTGCGTGGCGGCCGAGACGCTCGCCACCGCGGCAAAGGACACCGGCGCAACGCTTGTGGGCGAGGTGCTGAAGCTCGACGACACGAACGAGCCCGACCAGACGGATGGCAAGATTACCGCGTGGATTGAGACGCTCAAAGCCGCGCTTTGAGTTATCATCTATTTCCAGCTTCGGCTTTTCCTTCTTCCCGGGGCTGTCGGGTACCGATCGTCTGCGGCACCCTTTTCTTTGTCTAACCAGTGTCAGCGGCCGTTGGCGCGCCGCGGGCAGTTCGACTTGGCCGCGCCGCCCGTGCCAAGGGGACAGGTCCCCATCTGAATTTCTACTTCTGCGACCTTATTCAATTCCAAAATGCCGTTAAAAAATATAATTTTGGAAGCGAATAAATGTATCGTTGCCAAACATGACGGATTTTGGTACACTTTGGTCGTCAATAACACATTCGGAGGTTGAGATGATTGGACGCAAAGATGAGTTAAAACGGCTAAAAGCGGCGTATGCTTCGCCAGAATCGGAATTCGTGTCCGTCTATGGGCGGAGACGCATCGGTAAGACTTATTTGGTCAACGAGGCATTTGACTACACGTTTGCATTTCACGTCGTAGGGTTGCGACGCGAAGGATTGCGACGGCAGCTCGACAATTTCCAGTTGGCGTTGAAACGACAGGGACATCGAAATTGTCCGCGTCTGACAAGTTGGCTAGAGGCGTTTTATGAACTGGAGGTCTTTCTGGAGAACTTGCCGGCGGGGCGCAAGGTGGTGTTTCTCGACGAAATGCCCTGGATGGATACACGTAAATCTGGTTTCCTGTCGGCGTTGGAAGGATTCTGGAACGGGTGGGCGACCTCACGGAAAGACATTCTGCTTGTGGCATGCGGTTCGGCAACATCCTGGATCGTTAAGCGGCTGAATCGGAATCGCGGCGGACTCTACAACCGCATTCGGACGCAGATCAAGCTTTATCCCTTCACGCTGGCCGAATGCGAGGAATATGCCCGCGAACTTGGACTCGGCTACGAACGAAACCATGTCCTTGAGTGTTACATGGTCTTCGGCGGAGTCGCGTATTACTGGAGTTTGCTGGAAAAAGGACGGTCTCCGGAACAGAATGTCGATTCGCTGTTCTTCGGACGTCGGGACGGGTTGAGGATGGAATTCGACGAACTGTACTCGTCTTTGTTTACGAATCCGGAACCCTACATCAAAATCATATTGGAATTGGGGAAACACCGGCAGGGACTATCTCGCGACGAAATCGCCCGTGCTGTCGGCTGCACCAGCAGCGGGAATTTCAGTTCACATCTGGGAGAACTTGAAGAGTGCGGCTTTATTCGATTGTATCGGCCTGCGGGAGGTGAGAACGCCGGTATTTATCAGCTGGTGGATGAATTCTCCCTGTTCTACATGACCTTCGTGAATGGTACCGTTTCCCGAGACGGGGATTACTGGACAAATCAAGTCAACGAAGGACGTAAAAACGACTGGCGCGGAATGGCCTTCGAACGAGTCTGCGTCGACCATGTCGCCCAGATCAAGAAAGCGCTGGGGATATCTGGCGTCCATACGGATGTCTATTCTTGGAAAGCCTCGGCATCGGCGGAACTGCGCGGAGCGCAGATTGACCTGCTCATTGATCGGCGGGATGGCATTGCCAATCTCTGCGAGATGAAGTATTCAAAAGGCGAATATGCGATTGAAAAGGATGAAGCTATTAAAATCCGAAATCGCGTTGAGGCATTCCGCAAGGTAATCGGCGAGAAAAGGACGATTCATGTCACGATCATCACCGCCAATGGACTGAAACACAATTGCTATTGGAATGATATTCAGTCCGAGGTCACGCTCGACGATCTCTTCGCTACGGCGTAAATACCAACTTCTCACTACATGTACCCATTCTCATCACTGGGCCACCCGTAGCTCACCCTGTCGAACGACTCTTTGTCATACGGCTTCGTATCGAAAAACGCAATCTTCTTCATGGTGTCTTCTTCACGAATCAATTATCCGCCCGTCGGCTTCGCGGATCCCTTCTGCGTGGCGGCCGAGACGCTCAAAGCCGCACTCTGAGTTGTTATCTATTTCCAGCTTCGGCTTTTCCTTCTTCCCGGGGCTGTCGGGTGCCGATCGTCTGCGGCACCCATTTCTTTTTTCCTATCGCGAAAATAACAGACAAGTTCAGCCTTTGAAGAATCCGGCGAACGTCTGAGCCACGGCAGCTCACTGTGGCTTGACATAGCCCATGCGCTGGATGTCCTCGTCCGTGCGGTTGCCGTGGATGACGATATGGGAAAGCTCGTTCTCCACTTCGGCAAGTTCGTCAGGCGAGAGGAACACGTCAGCCGCGCCCAGGTTTTCCTCGATGCGCACGTCGGAGCGCATTCCGGGAATCGGCACGACGTGCGGCCACTTGGCGAGCATCCACGCAAGGGCAAGCTGCGCCTTTGTGCAGCCCTTGTCCTGCGACAATTTCTCCAGTGCGTCAAGAAGCGGCTGGTTGGCAATGACGTTTTCCTTCGCGAACCGCGTGATCGCGCGGCGCACATCGTCTCCAACGTATGTCATCGAGGCTGTGTACTTGCCGCTCAGAAAACCGCTCGCCATCGGAGAAAATGCAACGAAGCCGATTCCCAGCTCAAGACAGAGCGGAATCACGTCCGCCTCGAACATCCGCTCCATCATCGAATACTCGCTCTGCACCATCGAAAGCGGCGTGACGGCATGGGCCCGCCTGATCTGCCCCGGCGTGGACTGGCTCTGTCCCCAACCGCGGATCTTCCCTTCCTTGATGAGTTCGCCCATGACCTCCGCGACCTCCTCCGGACGGCTCGACAGCGGAACGCGGTGCTCGTAGTAGCAGTCGATGTAGTCCGTGCCGAGACGCCGCAGGGAATCTTCGAGCGCCTTGCGGATGCCCTTGGCCGTCAGCTTCTCCGCGTCCGAGATGTCCTGGTCGCCCACCCTGCACGGCGTGAACTTGGTCGTCAGGACGATCTTGTCGCGGAACGGCTTGATCGCCTTTCCGACAAGCGTCTCGTTCACGAACGGGCCGTAGACCTCCGCCGTGTCGAAGAGCGTGCAGCCCATGTCGAATGCCTTGCGCATGAGCCGGATCGACTCTTCTTCCGGCGGCAGGGTGCCGTAGCCGTGGCTGAAGCCCATGCAGCCGATGCCGACGGACGACACTTCAAATTTCGCGAGTTTACGTGTGGTCATGACTTTGTCCTTTCAATAGACGCGTAATTCACTCATGTATCTTGTAGTTGGCGAGCAGCCATTCGGCGACGCCGGGCTTGTCGGGATCGTGAATTCCCCTGCCCTTGTCGAGGGTGCGGATTGCGGACATCTCGTCATCTGTCAACGCGAAGTCGAAGACTTCGAGGTTGCCCTTGATACGTTCCGGCTTGGTTGACTTCGGAAACACAATCGCGCCGTCCTGAATCTCGAAGCGGAGAATGACCTGACCGACATTTTTACCATACTTCGATGCGAGGTCGAGAAGCTGCGGCTCGGAGAAAAGGCTACCGTTGCCCTGTCCGAGCGGAGCCCACGCCTCGAGCTTGACGTCTTTCTCGTCCATCAGCGCGCGGATCGGTTTCTGCTGCTGGTAAGGATTGTACTCGATCTGGTTCACGCTCGGCGGTGTGTCGAACTGCGGCATGAGGCTCTGCCAGATTTTCGGCGTCATGTTGCTGACGCCGATGGAACGGATATTGCCAGCCGACTTCGCCTCCTCCATCGCCTTCCACGCGCCGGGAACGTCGCCATATGGCTGATGGATGAGATAGAGGTCGATGTAGTCGAGTCCGAGTTTCGCGAGCGATGCCTCGATGCCTTTCTTCGCTGCCTCGTATCCGTAGTCCTGAAGCCACAGTTTGGATGTGACGAACACCTCGTCGCGCTTGATGCCGCTCGCGCGGACGGCCCTGCCGACATCGGCTTCATTGAAGTACGCCGCCGCCGTGTCGATGTGGCGGCATCCGCACGAAAGCGCGAAGGCCACCGCCTTTTCCGTCTCCGCTCCGGCTGGAATCTGAAACGTGCCGAAGCCGATCTGTGGAATCGCCACGCCGTCGTTGAGTGTAACTGTCTGCATCATGCAATCCTTTCAATTTAATCAAGTTAGTGTGTTGCTTTGAGGTACTGAAGGTCACCGTAGAAGTAGCTCGCCGTGGTGCCGCCGTCGATGAGGAAGTCGGAACCGGTGATCCAGCGTCCGCGCGAGGACATCAGGAACTCCGCAAGAAGAACTGACGTACCGTAAAGATCGACCTTGAGAATCGCCGCGACTGGCGCTTGCGATGGCGAGACGCCCGCCGCGTTGACAAGATTCCTGATCGGGCCGAATCCCCGCGCATGCTCAATGAGCGCGCGGATCGATTCTCGGCTCGCGAGATCGGCTTGCGTTGCGCTCGTCTCGAAGCCCGCATTCTCCAGGATTTTCGCGGCGGCCTGAGCCGTCTCTATCCGCAGATCGGCGAGAACCACGTGTTTACCCGCTCCTATGCGTCGCGCAACCGCCTGACCTATCCCGCCCGCGCCAATTACGGCCACAACGTCTTTCATTCTCCCCTCCGTACAAAGTTTGTGAACACCTCTTCCTTAGCTGCCGGAGGCATAATTCCAGCGTCGCGACCTGCCTTGAGGCACTTCATCACATAGATCATGTTGCGCGCGAGGTTGCGGAGCGTCTGCAAGCCTTCCGGATCGCCCGGAACGTCCTCCTTTGTCAGAGCGTGAAACTCGTTCCAGTATGTGCTGCCGACGTTCAGCATCTGCGAAATGCCTAAATATTTGTTCATCACGTCGTAACACGCGCTCGTTCCTGCGCGACGGGCCACGACAATCGCCGCAGCTGGCTTGTGGCGGAGGTTCGCGTAGCCGTTTGCAAGACGGCTAGAGAAAAACAGCCTGTCGAGGAATGAAAGCACGCGTCCCGTCGGATGTGCGTAGTAGACAGGCGATCCGAACACGAATCCGTCCGCGCACTTCGCCTTTTCCGCAAACTCGTTTACTGCGTCGTTCGCAAATACGCAACGCTTCAGCTCCGCGCATTTTCCGCAGCCGATGCAGTCGGCGACAGGCTTGCCTCCGACCGTGAAAACCTCCGTTTCCACGCCCTCGGCGGAAAACACCTTCGCCATCTCGTCCAGGCCGGCTCTTGTCGAGCCGTCCTGGTTGTGGCTTCCGTTCAGCATCAGAACTTTCATGTCAACCTTCTCCCATTAAAACGCGCCGGTCTTGATGTGCGGGACGTAGGGCGCTTCGAGCGCGGCGATTTCCTCGGGGTCAAGTTTGATGTCGAGCGCGGAGACGGCCTCTTCGATGTGGCGGACTGCTGTCGAGCCGACGATGGGGGCGGTGATTCCAGGCTTCGAGAGCATCCACGCAAGCGACTCCTGCGCCATCGTGCGCCCGTGCGTGGCGGCGATTTTCTCAAGGTTGTCCACCACTACCTTGTCCTGCGCGTCCGTTGCGCCCCACACCATCGGCGAGACTTCGTCGACCGCGTTGCGCGCGGTCTTAGTCCCCCACGGATGTGCGCATCGCCCGCCCGCGAGCGGACTCCACGGCACGACGGCCATCTTGCGGTCGCGGCAGAGTGGAAGGATCTCACGCTCCTCCTCGCGGTAGATGAGGTTGTACTGCGGCTGGAGCGAGACGAACTTTGTCCAGCCGTGGCGTTCGGCGATCTGCTGCATCCGCTCCAGCTGCCACGCGAAGATGGTGGACGCTCCGATGTAGCGCGCCTTGCCGCTCTTCACCACGTCGTGCAGCGCCTCCATGATCTCCTCCATCGGCGTGTTCGCGTCAAGGCGGTGGATCTGATAGAGATCGACGTAGTCCATGTTAAGGCGCTTGAGCGAATGGTCAATCTCGGCCATGATGTTCTTGCGGGATGAGCCGCCGCCGTTGGGACGCCCCGGACGCATGTCGAAATGCACCTTCGTCGCGACGACGATCTCGTCGCGGTCGAGTCCGTATTCGCGGATGAGCCGCCCGGTGATCTCCTCGCTCGAACCCATCTGATAGACATTCGCAGTGTCGAAGTAGTTGATGCCGAGGTCGATAGCCTTCTTGAAGAGTGGCTTCGCGTCCTCGTAGTCCTTCGCCCACGGGAACACGCCGTTCTCCTTGCCGGGCTTGCCAAAGCTCATCATGCCGAGGCAGATGCGCGAGACATCCATCCCAGTGTTGCCGAATTTCACGTATTGCATGTTTCTTTTCCTTTCTTGATTATCAAAAATCCACCTTGCGGCCGGTTTCGCAGCGGTAACGCTCGAGCGTGGCGTCGATGTCCTTGACGGCTTTCAGGCCTTCGTGTTTCGCCGTCTCGTAGTACCAGACCTTGAACGCGATGCGCTCCTCGCAAACGCGAAGCACGTCCATCTTCTTCTTGACCTCGGCCTCGTGTCGGCGCATGAGCTCCAGCCGTTGCCCGACCGACCTCTCACCGCGTTTCGTCAGCTCCATGTAGCGGCGTATCTCGGCGAGAGGAAGGCCGGTCTTCTTGAGGCAGGTGACGATGCAGATGCTGTAGTAGTCCTCATCGGTATAGACGCGGCGTCCGCCTGCGCGCCTCACGTCCGGCAGGAGCCCCGCTTTTTCGTAGAAGCGAAGCGTGTCGGCTGTGTACCCGGTCCGCTTGCACATCTGCGAAATGGAGTATCCAACTCCATCGTCCTTATGTGTCTTTGATTTCATGGCGCAATATTATATCACTTGGAGTAAACTCCAAGTCAAGGGGCGAAATCAACCCATCTGGTCAGGTGTAAAAAGTAGGTCGCCTTGTCAGTCTAAATGTGACATGAACAACTCTTCCTCAGTCCGTCGACGGTCTGGTGCGTTGATGATCTGGTGCGAGGTGACAGCCGTACGCATCTACCGAATTGAACTTGACAGTATCACCGGAAAGCGCAATCTGCCAGGCGGTGAATAAGCGCGGCCGGTGTTGCAGCTCCCGATTGCAACGCCGGACTTCTACTTCTTTTTTCGCTCAGTGACACCGGCCGTTGGCGCGGCGAGGGCAGTTCGACTTGGCCGCTCCGCCCGTGCCGAGGCAGCGGTAGCAGATTTCGTTTTCAAGCGGTGCGCCGGCGAAGTAGTCGTCAAGGTTCTTGAGCGTTGTCGTGGCGATGTTGGCAAGTGCCTCGTGCGTCAGGAACGCCTGATGCGAGGTGACGATCACGTTGGGGAGCGACACGAGAAGCGACAGCGTCTTGTTCTGCCGCGTAACGTCCGAACGATCCTCGTAGAACCATTCGCTTTCCTCTTCGTACACGTCCAGCCCGGCTGCGCCGACCGTTCCATCGCGCAATGCCGAGAGCAGCGCCTCCGAATCGACAAGCCCGCCGCGCGAGGTGTTGATGAGCGTGAAGCCGCGCTTTGCCTTGGCGAGCGTGTCGGCGTTGATGAGGTGCTTCGTTTCGGGGAGAAGCGGACAATGCAGCGAGACGATATCCGACTCGGCGAGAAGCCTGTCGAGCGACTCTTTGTCATACGGCTTCGTATCGAAAAACGCTATCTTCTTCATTACCATAGAGTCCAACCTTTCTTCTCTGTTGATTGCGTGTATTATACCATTATCGGTCGTAGAAATATGTTGGCTCGCCAACATTCCGATAATTATCTTGCCGTGCCAGAGTTGACTTTTGCGGTCTGAAATGCGATAATATTACCATCTTTTTGTAGGGGTACTATGCCCTTGAACGGAAAGCGAGGTGAAAAAATGGCAGTGGACATGACAGAGATCAAGAGGAATTCTGATTGGTATTACGCCAATCAGGACTCGCTTGTACCTAAATACGATGGCAAGTTTATCGCGATAATTGATTGTGCCGTTGTAGGTGAATATGACACGTTCGCCAATGGTGTTCACGCGATGCTCAACGCGGGACATCGCCCCGGCACATTCATCGTCCACCATTGCCTTACGCCCGAGGAGGAAAAGCGCATGTACTTCTTCTACACGCCTCGGATGAATTTTGTGGGCGCAAAGACATGAGCGCATTCCTGACAGCATTTCCCGGAGTTGTCCGCACCGTTGTCACGGATGTTGGTTTGGTTCTCGGCACAACCGAAGATTCAACGCGGGTTGTCAAATCCAGGGCATTATGGGATACGGGGGCGGTTACGTCGGTCATCGACAAATCTCTGGTCGAGAAACTTGGCCTTGTCCCGTTTGATTCTGGCCGTGCTTACACGGCGCAGGGATTCTACGAGTCGTCCATGTACCTCGTGGACGTGTTGTTGCCCAACAACATCATCGTCAAGGGGCTTCGCGTTGGCGATGGCGAGTTTCAGGGGTTTGATATGCTGATTGGAATGGATGTAATTTCGCTTGGCGACTTCCATCTGACGAACGACGGCAACACGATTTTCAAGTTTGTCATTCCGCCTGAAGAGAATCCGAATAACCATCAAGCAAATTCTCAATGACTGATTTCAACTCCAATTTACTCCCGTGTTCATCGCGAGGTGCCAGCCGAACCGGCAATCCAGCCGGTTGCGTGTTGGGGTTCCGAGCGGGAGGCGGTATTGGGCAAAAAACATTCGCCCACCCTGCAATAGGAAGGCGGAGCTGTGCGGCTAGCAGCACACCCGTAATCGGACCCTCGCTCCAATTTTAAATCTCAAATCGTGGAACTGAAATGAGAGGAAGAAGCCATAAGACAGTGAAACGGTCATAGGCGGACAACGCCCGCCACGGTCGCCGCAATGGTAGGGCGGTTTCGATGAAACCGCCGCCGCCAAAGCGGAGTGACAAGATGATTTAAGCAATGCTGCAAAGCAGTCGTCATCGGAATGTAGGAAGTTCTAAATCGGCGATACTATGCAGAGGAAACGCATAAGCGTTTACCTCTCTTTGTATTCCGATTTAGGCATCCTACAGCCTCCGATGAAATACGAAGAGAGGTTTTTCATGCCCTCAAATCGTGTCAGCGATTGCCTCGCAAGCGGAGCGACACGGAACGAGGATTGGCCCGATTCTCCGACTGTGAAACCAAAAGAGGGCGCGGAGCGATATAAAATGGCAAAGTTTCAATTCAACTGTCCGAAGTGTGGACGGCCTGTAAATGTAGATGAGTCATGGTACGGTCGTGATGGAGAATGCCCATATTGTGGAAATGAGATTGTCGTTCCCCAGAACAACACCCAATCTATCAACTCACGAATAGGTGGCAGGGGTGCTCAAATTCTCACAGAGGCTAAAGCGATGGTAATGGCGGCAAGGGATAAGGCTGTCTCTTTATGGAATAGTGGCACCAAGGGTATGGTTCTTCTATGTGTTCCCGCATTGCTCACACTCGGCGTCATCGTGTCACTTATGTGCTTTCAAGGCAATGGTACCAAAACGAATGACTCTTTAGGACAATCATCTTCATCTGGGGAAGTGCCTACTTCACACCAGTCACCTGCGAGTCAGTCATGGGATATGGACTCCTTGCGGGAATCCCATTCTAAGCCCATGTCGACAGATCAAGAAGTATATAACAATTTGCTCTATCTGTATTTGTCCATGCAGGGAAACTATTCCAAATACAAAGACATGAAGAAAAAGGTTTACGAGTTTGATCATACAAGACTATCACAAGACATGAAAAGTTTTGTCTCGGGGTTCGTGTCGTTTCTTGATAAGATCGGAGAGTTAGAACGCAGAATAGAAAATTGCTACGATGACCGTGAAAAAGAACGCAACGACTCGTCCATTTCAAGCGGATTCAGTGGTGGATTTAAAGCTGCATCAACGTTGTCGCAATTCGACAGCGGCGGAGACGACGGATTTGGGGCTGGCGCATATTTACTCGCAGGATTGATTGGTGGCCTGATCGAAGCAAGTGACAATGACGCGAAAATTAATGAAAGATACAAAAGAATTGTTCAAGAATATCGAGAACAGGAGAATGGCTTGTACATCAATTTCAAGCAAAACGTCAACAAACTGAGAAACAGCGAAACATTTAATGGTTTCGACAAAAACAGACTACTTTCAGAAGACGCCTTTACATCAATTAATAACGCGGATTCAGGCAAGGCGTGGCAACTCATTCAATTTAAAGTCCCAGAATTGTCCATTGCCGCCAGTTTCCAAGTTTCTTCTAATGACAATTTGAACGAAATGAAAAAGTATCTTATAGCTTGTATTGCAAATTATCCACAAAGCATAGCAAGCAGAAGGAAAACGGATGTGTCGGTTTGGTATTGTGCTCTCTCCATAGCGGTTTTATTGGAAAACGCCTCTAATAAGTTCCACTACAGCAAGACGGACTTTAACAAAGCCATCGCGGCCCTTGAAAAAAAAGAGTAGAATCCATGCCGCCGGCCGAATTCGCAGCAATTGCCGCCGATCCTATTGCCATTCTATGCGAAGCAGTAAAAAATGATTCTACTAATCATAATGCGTTTGGTTTGCGCGCGTCACTTCGCGGTAACTGCGGCGATTACAAGAATGCACTCACAGACATAAACACGGCCATAAGAATCAACCCTGAAAAATCATATTTTTACGACAAAGCATGCATTCTCGCAAAGGGGTTTCACGATGCAAAGGGCGCAAAGGCATCAATTCGCGAGGCGTTTAAAAAGGGTTTTTGCGACATAAAGAAAATTAAATCGGACAAGGACCTTGCAATACTGCAAAACGATTCGGAGTTCATAGAGATGACCAAAGTGAAATACAGCTGGCAATATAAGCCAGGGGTTTTTTATTCAGAAATTTTTGTGAAAACGAGTCTTGTTTTAGGTTGACCAATGCTCGCCTCGTATCGTCAAGTAGCGGATGGCGCTGGAGTCTGCCCGAAAGTGGTACTGTTACACTTGAACCCGGAGAAACTTTCAGCAAAGACTGGTATGACAATCCTCCTTCATATGTGCAGGCCTCAGCAAGTATTTTCTGTGATCAAAATGCCACTGAATAGAGGAGCTATAAACTGCGTGGTATCTTGGTGGGCTTTGCGGACATCGCGATAGGTCATGTGTTGTACAAGTGAAGATTATGTGTGGTTGCATATTGCGGCCATGCGTAATCTTCATTGCTTCTCACGAATCGATTATCCGCCCGTCGAGCGAGAGTGTGACGACCTGACAGGGGATGAACTTGCCGCTTGCCTGCAATGCCTTCTTCGCGGCCATCTCAAGCCCGCCGCAGCATGGAACCTCCATGCGCACGATGGTGACGGACTTGACGTCGTTCTCGCGCAAGATTTCCGTCAGCTTCTCCGAGTAGTCGACCGGGTCGAGTTTCGGACAGCCGACAATCGTCACCTTGCCTCGCATGAACTCCTGATGGAAGTTCGCGTAGGCGTAGGCCGTGCAGTCCGCCGCGATGAGCAGCTTCGCGCCGGTGAAGAACGGGGCCTTGACCGGCACCAGGCGAATCTGGCATGGCCACTGGGCGAGTTGTGACTGAGGAGTTGCGGTGCCACCTTGGTAGGGCGGCATCGATGATGCCGCCGAAAGCGGCGGTCGCGGGGCGACCGCCCTACCGTTTTCCTCCGCACGGTTGAACGTGCGCATCGCTTTGCCGGGGCAACCGCCTCCGCCGAGGCTACGGCGGTCAAGTCCGCCGTGCGGCGGCGTGTGCCCTTCTGGATGCAAGGCCATTCCGCCTGCCTTCATCTGTTCCTGCATCTTCGCCATCTTCCGTTGCTGCACGGCCTTTTCGTCGTATGCGGCAGCCTCGCGCTCGACGATCTTGATCGCGCCGGCAGGACATTCCGGCAGGCAGTCGCCCATGCCGTCGCAGTAGTCGTCCTTGACGAGCTTCGCCTTTCCGTCCACCATCGCAATCGCGCCCTCGTGGCAGGCGTTCGCGCACAGCCCGCAGCCCGTGCATTTCGATGGCTTTGACCTCCTACTTTCGTGTTGACGCCGCACAGTATATCATTTCATGGTTGTGAAATATGTTGTAGTTCCAACATAATATTTTTTAGCCACAAAGGTCACAAAGAACTTTGTGTCCCTTTGTGTACTTTGTGGCTAAACATACTCCATTGCCACATCAATTATGGTAAAATATCGGCGTGCAACGCGAAACCACATATCTGGCTATTCAGGCGAAACGGTCCGCGATCTTTGACGGAATCGGCATTGAGAGACTTTCCGCTCTTTTTGCGTGCCTCGGCGCGAAACGCCAACGCCTTGCGAAAGGCGAGGCGCTGATGAGAACCGGTGAGCGGGCCGACAGAATCGGCGTCCTTCTTTCGGGCGCGCTTTCGGTTGCGACATACGACCTTGAGGGACGCCGCACCATCATCAAGCGCATCGGCCCGGCGGAAATCGTTGCCGCCGCTCAGTCGCTGTCCGGGGCCGAGACAATGAGCGTCGACGTGGAGGCGGACGAGGACAGCGATGTTCTGCTCATCAAGATCGACCGCATCCTTTCGCCCTGCGAGAATGCCTGCGCATTCCACGCGCGGCTCGTCCGCAACCTGATGCGAGCACTCGCCGTCAAGACGATCGAGCTGAACCACAAGATCGAAATTCTGTCACACCGATCCACGCAAGACCGGTTGATGGCCTATCTGCGCTCTGTCGCACAGCAGAAAGGCATAGCCGAATTCGACATTCCCTTCGACCGCCAGCAACTTGCGGATTTCCTCTGTGTCGAGCGAAGCGCGCTTTCGGCAGAAATCAGCCGACTATCCAAGCTCGGCTTGATCACGTCGCGCAAAAACCACTTCACCCTCCGCAGAACATAATCACCCTCATCCGAAATAGTGGCGCGTCGCAGTTAAGAATTTGTGGCAAGGCCGAGGCGGCCTTGCCACACCGTGTACGCATGGTTTTTCAATTGCCACTCAAGACATATCGGTTCGTGTTTTACTTTGTCGCCTCGGCGTAGGCGGCGTCATCCACCGGTTCGCACCATTCGTTGGATTGTTCCGTGCCAGGCACTTCGAGGGCGATGTGCTGGAACCACGAATCAGGCGCGGCGCCGTGCCAGTGCTTGACATTCGCCGGGATGTTCACCGTGTCGCCCTTCTTGAGCCGGCGCGCCGGTTTACCCCATTCCTGGTAGAAGCCCTCGCCAGCCGTGACGATGAGCATCTGTCCGCCGCCCGTCTTCGCGTGGTGGATGTGCCAGTTGTTGCGGCAGCCCGGCTCGAACGCGACACCGAACGCCGGCACCTGGTCGAGCGTGAGCTTGTGGAGATAGCTGTTGCCGATGAAGTACTTGGCGTACGCGGTGTTCGGTTCGCCCACAGGAATCGGCGACCAGTCGGACGGGAGGGCCGCGCTTGTCGCGGCCACCTGTACGCGCCGCACAATCGCTTTCGCCTGCGCGTCGGTGACGCCGTTCACCTTGCCAATAGCGATATGCGCCTTCATCTGCGGCGCCGTCTCGGGACGTGCCGCGAGCGCGGCGATCGTGACGATCTCACGCGTCCGCCAGTCGAGCACGTCGCGCGCGAAGATGTCGCCGAAAAGGTGCGTCTTCAGGTATTCGTCGAGCTGCGGATGGAAGTCGAAGAGCGCCCCCTTCACCGGCCCACCGCACAGCTTCGTCTGGTTCGCCGTCCCGACCGGCAGGGCCCGCTCGCCGAGCGAACCACGCGGCATAGACGCCGTACATCCTTCGTACCACTTCCCGTTCCCCGTTCCCAATTCCCCGTTCCCCTCATTCCACACCTTCATCAGCGTCCCCGCGGCATTCAGCGCTCGCGGGAAGCCGCAGTAGGCGTAGAGCTGTCCGACGAGTTCCTTCGCCTCGTTCAGCGTAAGCCCCGCGTCGAAGCCCGCCTTGAACGCCGCGCCGAGCTTGTCCTGCTCGCCGCGCGCCGTCCACGCGCCGATGTCGACGATCGCGCTTTCCTTTGCCGTCAGCTCGGCGGCATTTGCCGTGATTGCCATCGCCATTGCGATTCCTCCTGTTATAAGTTTGTTCATGCTTTCTCCTTGTCATTGCCGACGATTCAGCGTATGAAGTGCATCGGCTGCCAAGGTTCGTCGGCGGAGCGGGGGATTGCGTCGCCACGCTTGAGGTTCTTGAGGAGCCAGGCCATGTTGCGCCCGAGCGTACGCATCGTCTGCATTCCTTCGGTGTCGCGTTCGCACTCGCCCTCCTCGCGTCCGAAAGTCACGTTCCAGTACTGCGACGTGACGACGGGACAGCTCAGCATCTCGAACGGCATGTTCATGCACTGGTACGCCGCAGTCGATCCTCCGCGGCGGCAAACCGCGACGGACGCGGCGGGCTTCGCCTTGACGAACTCGGTGCCCGCGAAGCAGATGCGCTGCCAGAGCGCGAGAAACGCGCCGGCAGGCTGGCCGTAATAGACTGGCGCGCCGACGACGATTCCGTCCGCATCCTTCAGCTTCTCGATTATGGTGTTGGCCGCATCGTCGCCGAACACGCACTTGCCGAGATTTTTCGCCTTGCACTGGTAGCAAGCCATGCATCCGCGGACGGGCTTGTTGCCTGTCCAGACCGTCTCGGTTTCGATGCCTTCAGCGCCAAGCGTGCCGGCAACTTCCTTCAGCGCCCGGGCCGTGTTGCCGTTGGCGCGCGGACTTCCGTTTATCAATACTACTTTCATTGGCGTTTCCTTTCGTTCGCGCGGTTGTCTCGTGTGGTAGAGTGGAGTGACAGAGAGCCTTGACGAGGAGGGTGACAAAACTTTCCACCGTCACTGTTCGAGGAACGAACCGTTCAGGTACATCCGCTCGGAGCCGGGAGGCGGGTTGAAAAAGAGTTTTTCCTTGTTTAGGGCGCGGATCTTCACCATCTCGGCAGCCGTCAATTCAAAGTCAAATATCGAGATGTTTTCTTTGATGTAGTCTTCGCGCGTCGCACCGGGAATGACGGAAAAACCTTCCTGGATGTGCCAGCGCAGAATCACCTGCGCGGCGGTCTTGCCGTGACCCTTGCCGATCTCGACGAGAACAGGGTCGTTGAGCAGCTTCTTGTCGCCGTGGCCGAGCGGAAACCAGCATTCCGGCGTCATGCCGAGCGCCGTGAATTTCTTGCGGACGTCGACTCGCTGTGCATACGGATGGCATTCCAGCTGGAACACGCCGGGCTTAATTTCCGCCGCCGCCCACAACTTTTCGAGCATTCCAGGAACGCGCTCGAAGTTGCTGATGCCGAGTACCCGCACCTTGCCGGCCTTGACCGCCTTTTCCATGTCCTTCCACGCTCCGAGGACGTCCCCGACGGGCTGGTGGACGTAAAGGCAGTCGATGTAGTCCAGCCCCAGTCGCCCAAGCATCTTGTCGATGGCCTCCGCCGTTTTTCCTTCGCCGTATTCGGACGGCCACAGCTTGCTCGCGACCCAAATCTCCTTCCGCGGGATTCCGCTAGCCTTTATCGCCGCGCCGACGCCGCGCTCGTCGTTATAGGCATGTGCCGTGTCGATGTGGCGGTAGCCTGCCTTGAGCGCGATGGAGACGCTGTTCGAGCAGATTTCGTTGGAGCCCTGCGCGTAGGTGCCGATGCCGAAACGCGGCATTGCGATGCCATCGGCGAATTTCACGGATGGCACTGATTGTGAGTTTGCTCATTTTCGTTTTCTCCATTGGCTTCTTAAAAATCAGTGCGTCGCCCTAAGTTACTACAGATCACCTGCCGAGCTGCTTGAGCCACTTGGCGACGGCGCTCTTCACCGATTCCGGCTCGTTCTGCGCGACGTGTCCGTAGAGCGCAAGCCCCTTGAGCTCCACCTTCGCCTTCGGATACGCCACCGCCAGCTTGCGCGCCGTCGAGCCGAGTCCGGACAGAACGGAAGGATCTTCTTGCCGTCGATCTTCGCCTTGTCGAGGAACGAATAGACGACCATCGGAGCATCGGCCCACCAGTTCGGGTAGCCGAGGTAGATGGTGTCGTACGCCGAGAGATCAGGCACCTCGCCGACGAACTCCGGGCGCGCCTTCGCCTGCATTTCCTTCTTTGCGACTTCGATGCACGGCGTGTACTTCTCGGGATAGGGGTTCTTCTCCTTGATCTCCCAGGTCTCCGCGCCCGTCTGCGCGGCGATCTCCTTCGCGACCTTCGCGGTGTTGCCCACCGTGATGACGCCAACCGAGTAGTTCTCGCCAGTATGCGAGAAGTAGATGATTATGCTCTTGCTCATTTTCTTTGTTTCTTCCCCGGCACAACCGATGTTGCCGAACGCAGCCGCGCCCGCAGCCGCACCCATTACCTTAATGAATTCTTTTCTGTTCATTTTCGTTTTTCCTTTCTCAATTTGCATAGGCAACAAGCCCGTGTGCGTCTCTCTCATCATTGCGGCTTGACGTAGCCCATGCGCTGTATGTCCTCGTCCGTACGATTGCCGTGGATGACAATATGGGAAAGCGCCTCCTCCACTTCGGCAAGTTCGTCTGGCGAAAGGGACACGTCCGTAGCGCCGAGGTTTTCCTCGATGCGCGCGTCGGAGCGCATTCCGGGAATCGGCACGACGTGCGGCCACTTGGCCAGCATCCACGCAAGGGCAAGCTGCGCCTTTGTGCAGCCCTTGTCCTGCGACAATTTCTCCAGCGCGTCAAGAAGCGGCTGGTTGGCGATGACGTTCTCCTTCGCGAAGCGCGTGATCGCACGACGCACGTCGTCTCCGACGTAGGTCATCGAGGCCGTGTACTTGCCGCTCAGAAAACCGCTCGCCATCGGCGAGAACGCCACAAAGCCGATTCCCAGCTCGCGGCAGAGCGGAATCACATCCGCCTCGAACATCCGCTCCATCATCGAATACTCGCTCTGCACCATCGAAAGCGGCGTGACGGCATGTGCGCACCGAATCTGCTCCGGCGTGGACTGGCTCTGCCCCCAGCCGCGAATCTTCCCCTCCTTGATGAGTTCGCCCATGACTTCCGCGACATCCTCCGGACGGCTTGCCAGCGGGACGCGGTGCTCGTAGTAGCAGTCGACGTAGTCCGTGCCGAGACGCCGCAGGGAATCCTCCAACGCCTTGCGGATGCCCTTGGCCGTCAGCTTCTCCGCGTCCGAGATGTCCTGGTCGCCGACTCTGCACGGCGTGAACTTGGTCGTCAGGACGATCTTGTCGCGGAACGGCTTGACCGCCTTGCCGACAAGCGTCTCGTTCACGAACGGACCATAGACTTCCGCCGTGTCGAACAGCGTGCAGCCCATGTCGAACGCCTTGCGCATGAGCCGGATCGACTCATCTTCCGGCGGCAGGGCGCCATAGCCGTGGCTGAAGCCCATGCAGCCGAAGCCGACGGACGACACTTCGAAGCTTGCGAGTTTACGAGTTGTCATGATTTTGTCCTTTCACTGTTTGATTCACTATTACCTTGTGCCGCCCTTGGGCATCTTGTTCGTCACCCGAGCACGCGCTTTTGCTGTTCTGCGTCGTAGCGGTCGCCGATGACGGGAATGGCCGCGACCGCGCGCTCCAGTTCGGCGATTTCGCCGCCGGAAAGCGTGAAATCAAGCGTGTGCAGGTTCTCGTAGAGGTGTGCCTGCTTCGTCGTGCCGGGAATCGGAACGATGAACGGGGCCTTTGCGAGAAGCCATGCGAGCGCCACCTGCGCGGACGTCATGCCGCGCGTCCGCCCGAACCGCTGCAACACGTTCACGATGCGCGTGTTGAGGTGCAGCGCCTCCGGCTGGAAGCGAGGGAGGGTCTGGCGGTTGTCGTTCGCCGCGTCGAACTGCGTGTATTCGTTGATGTCGCCGCCGAGAAAACCCCTGTTGATCGGGCTGTACGGGACGAATCCGATGCCCAGTTCGCGGCAGACGTCCAGCACGCCGTTCTTTTCCACAAGACGGTGCATGAGGTGGTATTCGCTCTGGATCGCCGTGAGCGGACAGACCGCATGGGCGCGGCGGATGATGTCCGCCGACACTTCGCAGAGCCCCCACCGCTGCACCTTCCCCTCGCGGATGAGATCGGCGATGCACCCCGCCACGTCCTCGATGGGCGTGTCGCGGTCGAAGCGGTGCTGGTAGAAAAGCGGAATTGAGTCGAGGCGCAGGCGGCGCAGGGATTCCTCGCAGTAGCGGCGCACGACGTCCGGGCGGCTCGTCTGGCGTCCCGTCGCCTTGCCGTCCACGATCTCGTGCCCGAACTTCGTCGTGATGTTGATCCGTCCTTTGTAGGGAGCAAGGGCCTCGCCCACGAACAGTTCGTTTTCGAGCGGACCATAGACGATCGCCGTGTCGAACAGCGTCACGCCGCAGTCCACGGCCCGGGCAAGAAGCCGCGTCATCTGCTTCTTGTCGGGATGCTGCGAACGGTTGTACGTAAGGCCCATGCAGCCGAATCCGAGCGTGGATACGGACATCGCCGCGCGTCCCGAGCCGAGAACCCGATTCGGAAGTGAACACACCGCCCCACCGGTCGATCCACGGTTACACGGTGTGTCGCCTGCGGCCTTCGTCCGCATGGCAATCGCCGCCGCGCCCGCAGCAAGTCCGATGCCCTTGATAAACTCTTTTCTGTTCATCTAGCCGCCTCACATTCACCAGTTCTCTGCGCCTCTGCGTGATTCACTTCACCGCGAGACGATCCGTGACGAACGCCTCAAGCGCCTTTGTGGCGGACTTGATGGACGATCCCGGGAACGCCTTGGGCGGCAGGATCTTCGCCGCGTCACCAATCACCTCAGCAAACTCCTTGCCGACGCGCTCCATTCCGCCGCCGCCGTGCGTCTGGAAGATGCAGACGGTCTTGCCCTTGAGCGCGTCTTTGTTCTGTGTCACCCACGTGCGAACGGGCGGCGCCATCGTGCCCCACCAGTCGGGCGTGCCGACGAACACGACATCGTACTTCGCGAGGTCGAGTCCCTCGATCGGCTTGATCGAGCGAAGCTTCTTGCCGTAGCACTCCGGCTTCGCCTCGTCACAGCACTTGTTGAAGTCGCTGTTGTAGGGCGTCTCGGCCTTGATCTCGAAGAGCGCCGCGCCCGCCTTCTTCGCGATCGTCTCCGCCGCGAAACGCGTGTTGCCATCAGGGCTCCACGAGAAGTACACAACGGCCATTTTGCCGGCGGATACGGCTACCTTGTTTGTGTCGGCCGTTCCACTTGCCTCCGCCTCTTTCGAGCAGCCCAGTCCGAGCGCCGCAATGCCCGCAGCCGCGCCGATGTTCTTGATGAATTCTTTCCTGTTCATTTTCGTTTTCCTTTCTTGGTCTTGTTTTGTAGGTAAGTTTTATCTCACGCAGAGGCGTGAGTTTTAACATACGGCGCGAGGAGGTTTGGCAACTGGAGTTTTGCGAAGCGCCCGACCCACTCCTCCGGATCAAACTTCGCGTCGCTCATGCACCAGCACGTCATCATGCCGTAGAGCTCGCTCATGAAAAGATGCACGAGCGCATCTACGGGCGTCGACTTCTTCAGCAAGCCATCCTTCACCGCATCGTTGAGGAAATCCGTCAGGCACTTGTGGTCGTATGCGTACTTGCCGCCGCACATCTCTCCGGGCGAATCGGACGGGTTGATCACCTCGCGCACCCACTGGCGGCACAGCTCCACGCCGCCGCACGTCACGCCCTCCATGAACCCCTTGAAGTAGAAGGAGAGTTTCGCGATGATCGAGCCCTTGTGCTCGCGCGCCTTGCGGTCCACGTCGCTGAACCACTCCTTGCAGCATTCGAAGATGATTTCCTCCTTACGCTTGAAATAGACGTAGAAGGTGCCTTTCGCCACGCCGCAGGCGTGCGTGATGTCTTCGACGGACACGTTGGCAAAACCGTTCTTCTCGATGAGAGAACAAGCCGTCGTGTATATTTTGTGGCGCGTCTCCTGCGCGTTTTCCTGCCGCTTTGTCACTCGATAACCTCCTCTGGGATGAAAGACGGCGAGCATTGTATCACATCACCGACCGCAAGTCAATGACTCCGAGTCAGTTTTTTTGTCCGACTGCCAATCGTCACTTGGTTACAATTCCTTTATGATGCGGGCAGGAACGCCGGCGACGACGGTGCGCGGCGGCACGTCCTTCGTCACGACCGCGCCTGCGCCGACAATCGCCCCTTCGCCAATCGTCACGCCGGGGCAGATCGTCACCCGTGCGCCCAGCCACACCTTGTTCCCGATTTTGACCGACTTGGGTATCATGCCGCCGCGCTTGTCGGGATCGGGATCGTGGTTGAGCGTCGCGATGATCGTCTGCGGACCGACCAGCACATCGTCGCCGATTGTGATACCGCCCTGGTCCTGGAACTGACAGCCCGCGTTGATGAACACGCGCTTGCCGATCTTCGTGTTCTTGCCGCAGTCCGTGTGGAACGGCGGGAAGAGACCGAACGACTCGTCAATCTCGCTCGCCGTCAGTTGCGACATGAGCGCACGCACTTCCTCAGGCGTATGGTACACATTGTTCAGCTCCGCAGTGATCTTCAGCGCCTCCTGGGAAAATGCGTGAAACGCCTGATGAAGCGTACTCCCAGCAGGAATGTACTCCGTCTCCGCCATCGTCTTTCTGAATTCTTCGATTGTCATATCTCATTCCTCAAGTTTGAATATTTCACGCAGAGACGCGGAGAGGCAGAGTATGCAGAGGTTTTTGCCACACAAATCTTAATCATTACTCTGCGCTCTCGGCCTCTCTGCACCTCTGCGTGAGAAACACTCACTTCAGGTGCTTCCTGTAGAACGCCTCGATGCGGTCGAATGGAATTGCGCCCTTGCCGCCACCGTCGTAGAGATCGCAGTGCGACGCGCCAGGAACGATGACAAGCTCCTTGTTGTCACCTTTGAGCATCTTGAAGGCGGTTTCGCCGAAGTAGCGGCTATGCGCCTTTTCGCCATGCAGCACCATCACCGCGCTCTCGATCTCACCCGCGTAGGCGAGTAGCTTCGCGTTGATGAACGAGAGGAAGGACGTCTTGTTCCATCCGCCGTTCGAGTTGAGCGAACGCGCATGGTAACCGCGCGGCGTCTTGTAGTAAGCGTAGTAGTCTTTCACGAACTGCGGAGCGTCGGCAGGGAGCGGATCGACCACGCCGCCGCCTAGCTCGTACGTTCCGGACTTGAAGTCCTTGATCCGCTGGGCGTTCATCGCCTCCTTCTTCGCCTTGCGCGCCGCCGCGCTGTTCTCCTTGTCGTAGTAGCCGTTCGCCGTCACCCGCGTCATGTCGTACATGGTCGAGGCCACTGTCGCCTTGACGCGGGTATCGACCGCCGCAGCGTTGATGGCGAGGCCGCCCCATCCGCAGATGCCGAGAATGCCGATCTTGTCGGCGTCTACGTCATCACGCGAGATGAGATAGTCCACCGCCGCCTGGAAGTCTTCAGTGTTGATGTCCGGCGAAGCCACGTAGCGCGGTGTGCCACCCGACTCGCCCGTGAAGGACGGATCAAAGGCAATGGTCAGGAAGCCGCGCTCGGCGAGCGTCTGCGCATAGAGGCCGCTCGACTGCTCCTTGACCGCGCCAAACGGCCCCGAAACCGCGATAGCCGCAAATTTCGGCGGTCGCGGGGCGACCGCCCTACCGTTCTTCGTTCCCCATTCCCCGTTCCCCACCTTCGGCTTGTACACGTCGGCGGCAAGCGTAATGCCGAAGCGGTTCTTGAACGTCACCTTGGCGTGTTCTACTGTGTCGGACTTCGGAAATGTCTTGTCCCACTCCTGCGTGAGCGGGAGGGACGCGTTTGTCGCGTCCGCAACGCAGACTCCACCAGCAGCCAGGGCTGCTATCGCAAGTTCTTTCATCATCTCCATTCTCCTTGTTTATCGCGCCGTAGCCCGAGGGGCTTAGGCGGATTGTTTGTTGTTGACCTATTGAGGCGAAAAAAGAAAACGCTGCTAGTATAACCTGTTCCGCCGGAAATAACAAATACCAATTTCTTATCAAAAGCCATAATCTGTGATTATGGTTCGTGCCCAGATTGACCATTACCACGATTTTTGCTACAATAAACTTGTTTTTCTTTGGGGTACTGTACCCTTGAAGGGAAAGCGAGGCACAAAATGGCAACTTCGAGCATAACGGCAAACTTTGCGATTCGCGACGAGAAAGAGGCGAAAGCCTTTATCTTGATGCTGTTGTCGGAGTCTCGTTCGATGGTTCCCCTTGCCTTCAAGCGGAACTGGAAACTTGTCGGTAGCGTCAGAGAGATCGAGCGTTGGCGTCTGGGGGCTTGTGCATGAGGGTCTATCTCGACAACTGCTGCTACAACCGTCCGTTCGACGACCAGACGCAGGTTAAAGTGCGGATGGAAACGGAAGCGAAGTTGCTTATACAGTCAATGATGCGAACTGGCGTTGTTGAATATGCTTGGTCATTCATGTTGCGGATGGAGTGTTCCAGAAATCCCGATCCGCAGCGGAAACACGCTGTCACGGCATGGGTAAATGGCGCGGTTGTTGATGTTGCGCCTACTGACGAAATAGGCGCAAGGGCGCATGAGTTTGAGGCTCTTGGCGTTAAGCCGTCCGATGCGATTCATCTTGCCTGTGCTGAATTTGCCTCTTGCGATTGGTTCTTTACCGTGGACAGGGGCATCTTGAAAAAGATTCATAACGTTGGTTCCATGCGGGTTGCCAATCCCGTTGATTTCGTATTGGAGGGTTCGACATGACAAAGACTATCACAGACAACGAACTACGCATAAGCGGATTTTCCGTTTTAGTGCAGACGTTTGGCGATGTCAATGCCGAACGTTTTATAGCACTCATGAATCGTGAACCATTCGACTACACCGAATGGCGCAGAGAGAATCTATTTGCCGGCGAGACGGTAGATTCCCTCATGGACAAAGCCAGGGCCATGTACGCCGATGTGTATGCGCCCGCAAGGGACTGACAACAATCTCATTCGTGGAAACTGACAATTAGAGGAACAAGCAGTATATTGTCACACTTTATGCGAATGGTGGAAAATGTGGATAGTATAAACTCTTCTGCATGAAATAACAAATACCGATTTCTTATCAAAACCCATAACCTGTGAGGGCGCATCTGCGTAATTCACCGCAGAGCCTTCTGATGTTTGGAAACAACTATTTGAAACAACTTGCCTTTGGCGCACGGGCTAACTCGCCCGTGCCCATTTGCCGATCCTCAAACTATCACGATTCTGAATGTTCAAGGTGCGCCCGCAGGATAATGTTGTTCTTGAAAGTTGTCATGGTTGTTTCCAATCTCAAAACGCATGGGTGAAAAACGCAGATGCGCCCAACCTGTGATTATGGCGCGTGCCCAGATTGACCATTGCCACGATCTTTGCTACAATAAGCTTGTTTTTCTTGGGAGGTATTATGTCCTTGAAAGAAAAGCGAGGTGAAAAATGGCAGTTGACACGACAGAACTGAGGCGAAATGCGGATTGGTACTACGCCAATCTTGACTCTCTTTTGCCGAAGTATAACGGCAAGTACATAGGCATTTCAGATTGTAGCATTGTTGGCGTGTTTAACACCTTTTCAGGTGGAGTGGATGAAATGATTGGTTCGGGGCATCGTCCGGGCTCGTTTATCGTCCACCAATGTGTCGATCTCGAAGAGGAAAAGAAAAGATTCTTTTCTCGCATGCCAAGGATGGTGTTCAGGGAAGTGTCTAAATGAATGCCATACAGGCAGAATTCCCAGGAATTGTTCGTGCCGTCGTCCTGACGAATGATGGTAGCACGGTTTTCAAGTTTGTTATTCCACCTG
This sequence comes from uncultured bacterium, assembly GCA_902761035.1. Classification (GTDB taxonomy): domain Bacteria; phylum Verrucomicrobiota; class Kiritimatiellia; order RFP12; family UBA1067; genus RUG572. The sequence continues at coordinate 25,036 of CACWIW010000137.1, forward strand.
AAGAATGTCCGACTCCGGCCTCCAATCTTAACTCAGGCACAAACTCTTTGAACGCATCGCGGATGATTTCGACGCATTGCCGGACGGTTTTGAGGAGGCGTTTGGATGAGAAGTAAGAAAAAAGCGAACAACTCGGCTGTAGATGCCGCACAGGATCCGCTGGCGGAAAAGATACTCTCGCTCACCTGGGATGGTCTCAGAAAATGGAGCGATTCGGGGTCCGTCGAACGCGGACGCGAATATCTGTCGAACGTTGAAACGCCTGTACGCCTTTCGGACGGGAGCATCATAGCCACGGTTTACGGAAGCGACGAGTATTTCACGCGTCTGCGGCTTGACGAAAACGGTGCACTCCAAGGCGACTGTACCTGTCCGGTCGGCTACCGCTGCAAGCACACGGTCGCGCTCGCCCTCGTCTGCGCAAAGAAGATGAAGAACGGCGAGGCGATCGAGAGGGCTGACATCTCATCGCGCAAGTGGAAACGGGCGCTTGACGAGCTGGACTATGCTCGAGAGAATGAATCATACGAAGAAGATGATTGGGACGATGATGACGCCTTTGAAGATGACGACCTCCTTGACGACGATGAACAGAGCGGTTGTGACGAGCTCACTGAGAAGAATCGCGGAAAGAAGTTGCACGTGCAACAGTCAAAATCGTGCGACGACAAGATAGGCGACCATGTCGCCAGCCTTTCTCCCGATTCCTCGCGTGAATTACTGGACGAACTGCTGGAGAATGTTCCGGAAGTCCGTCAATATCTGAACCACAAGCTCGAAGTGCGCAAGGCGACAAGCGCCGACATCGTGCGGATGGCAAGGAGCGCCGTGAGGGAGGCAACGTCCGGCTGGTACGACTATTGGGAGGCCAAGAAGGGACGATGCGAGCTTCCCGACTACTCGCTCGTGAAGGAGTATTTTTCGCTGATCGCGGAATCGGCAAACGGCTTGCAGCCCCTGATGGAATTGGCCGAGGAACTCAAGCGCAAGTCGTTCAGCCAGGCGGAGCGTTCCCGCGACGAGTACGGCAATATCTCCTCGCAGGTTTCGGCATGCATGGATGTCGCGGCCAAGGCCGTCCTGACGAGCGCCCTTGATCCGATAGAGAAAGTCAAGTGGATGGAGTCCATACGGTCAAAGGACGATTATTGCGTCCTTGACTACATGGAGGTAGAAACCGTCGAGGCGATGCGCACGGACAAGAACGGATGGTCAAAAATCGCCGACTACTATCTTGGCAAGGACAAAAAGGTGACGGTCGTAGGAGAAACAGGGTATCACGGAAGCATCCATGAGATTGCCGTCGCTCTTGAACGTGCCGGACGCGAAGAAGAGGCGATTTCCCTGATGAAGACAGAGCCAAAAGACGAACGCTACCAGAAGGAGCTGGTTGACATGCTTCTACGGTTGGGTAGGCGCAAGGATGCTGAAGCCGTTTGTCGAAAATATCTCGCGGCAATGTGCGCCGACGATCCACACAGTCATGATTTCCTTGAACGTCTAAAGGCGATGTCCAACGAGGACGGTGACGGCAAGACACCTGCCGTCTGCGATCTTGTCAGCTTCGTCGCCTATCCCAACGTGGAGTCGTACAAGGCGTTGAAGAAATCGTGCGAGAAGATCAAGGCTTGGAAGCAAGTTCGCTGCGGGGTGCTACAGTATCTTGAAACCGGCAGCCTGCCAGAAAAGGACAGAGTCTGGCCGTTGCCTCCTATGCCGACAGGATTGCCGGTCGGCAGTAGTTCGACGTTCCCGAAGAGTGCGATTCTTTGCGAACTGGCAATGGCAGAGAAGCGCACCAAAGACGCACTGTCGTGGTATAAGAAGATTGTTGCCTCCAATAACCGAACTGGATGGCATTCGTATGACGGCGGTCTCGAATGGAAAGTTGCGGACGCGATATGCGGAGAGTTTCCAGAAGAAGCCATAGCCATTTGGCAAGAATTGGTAAGGGTCAACCTCGGCTACGCCGGCGATGGCTACTACACGGCGATATGCAATGCCCTCAAGAATATGCGTCCTGTAATGAAGAAGCTTGGGCGGCTCGCAGAATGGCAAGGCATTATCGCAGACATTCAGGCGGGATACAAGCGGCGAATCAACCTCATGCGGATGCTTCGCAATCTTGAATCAGAGCGTGACGGACGCATTGCGGAGTGGAACGGATGAGACGGCCTATTTTCAAAAATCCTATCCGCCGACCCTCCACGACGGACGGATATGGCAAGTTCAAGATCGAATTGCTCGGCACGGGGATAAGGTATGTAATTGTGATTCCTGACCATATCACGCTTGCCAAGGTCCACGAAATCATACAGACGCTCTTCAAGTGGGACGAAGACCATCTTTGGGATTTCCGAGACGAGTGCGGGCGACGATACATGGACGAATGCGTTTGGGGCGTTCACGACGATGTCATTGAAGACTGCATTCCGCCATCAAAGGCGATCCTTGCCGATGTGCTTTCCATGCGTGGGGACAAACTCATCTACACGTTTGATTTCGGCGACGAAAACAGACACATCATCACGCGGATGGCCGCACCAAAGGCACCTGGTTGCTATTGCGTGAAATCGGAGTACGCGCCATCTCCCGAATGGGAATACTTTGAATACGAAATGCCTGATGATGATTGCGAAACATGGCGACAGCCAAGCATTGAAGAGGTTGATGCCATGGATGCCATGTTGAAGTCGATCCTATAGAAACCAGCATTGCTTAAAATCCTGTCGCGCTTCGCCTCGCGGCGTGGCGACCGTGGTGAGGCATTGCCCCGCCTATGGCCGTTTTACTGTCTTATGGCATCTTCCTTTCATTTTCGGTTTGCGGTTTGAGATTAAAGGTGTCAGTTCCTTGCGTATTCGGCTTTAGCGGCTTGGAATTGCTCTATCCGGCCGCAAAGCGAATCAACGGTTTCCCCTTGGAAGAGATTGTCTTTGCGCCATTCGGTATAGTCGAAGGTGTCGCGGTTCAACAGCATGACGAACCGTTCCATCTCCACGCTCCCAACCTGTTCGGCCAGAATGCTAAAACACCTGCTTTTAAGTTCGCTGTCTGTCATTGCCATGTCAATCACCTCCGAAGAACTCAACCGGATTTGCTATACGCATAGACCCTGAATCCGTGAAGGTTATATGCCCCACTAGCGCGAGATCTTCGATAGTTGAAAATTTATCGTCTTTTCTGTTGAAAAACCTTAAGGTGAGTGGTATAATATTGGTGTATAAACAAAAAACACCACTCACCAAAAGGTTATGGCAATGATTGTAGAAGAATCGACGCAGAATGTCAATAGCAATGCGGGGATTATTTTCTCGA
>CACWIW010000138.1 GCA_902761035.1 uncultured bacterium
GCGGTTCTCGGTGACGCCGTCGCGGCAGGCGCGACCCGGGACATCCGGGACAACCGAGACATCCGGGACAATTTTTGCGACGGCCTTGGCGAGTTCATTTGATGCGGTCGCGGCGGCGCGGTCGAGCCAGTCGCGGCGCTGCATCCACGTCTCGAAAACTTTCCGTCCCTTGTAGCCGCTCGTGCCGTAGCAATGCTCGTCGTAGAGGAGGAGGTACCACCACGCGCGGTCGACGGCCCCGCGGTCGATCGTGCCGGCGAACGTGCCGAGGCGTTCCGCCGTCTCAAGCTTCCGGTCGATGTTGAGCTTGTCGGCGAGAAACCGGAACGGAGCGGCGTCACGTCCTTGCCGCCGTTCAAGAGGCGGAACTCGGAAAGCTGCACGCCGATCCGCTCGCCCATGCAGTCGTCGATCTTGAACCGGTAGTGCCGGAACCGCCACGGCGCATCGTTCTCCGCCGCCCCGACCGCACACGCGGCAACCGTTGCGGCAGCACAGAGGAATGCATTTACCTTATTTCCTGTTGTCATGTATTTTTCTTGGCCTGTTGAATGTTGAAGTAGAGATGTTTTAAATTTCTATGGCTTTAATGAATGAATTGAAGCGTTGGCTCCTTTACTAGTCGTCTCAGGAAAAACGCGCACCACTGCGGAATGGTCAGCACTCCGTTGGAGAATCCCACATTGCCCTTGACGAGCTTGATGCCCCATTTGATGTCTTTGTAGTGCGGATTGTCGAGCAGCACACGCATTGATTTCGCCTTCGTGTTCCCCGCCTTGACCTCAACAGGGACAAGGTTGTCCCCGCTACGTAGGAAGAAATCCATCTCAAGCGTCGAATTCTCCTTCCTGTAATACGCCAACACGGCACCAGCCTTCACAAGCGCCTCCGCCACGATGTTTTCAAAAAGACCACCCTTCCATGTGCCGAGGTTGCGCCTTATGCGCACATCTTCCTGCGATTCCTCGTCAAGCATCGAGACAAGCAGTCCGCTGTCGGCCATGTAGAGCTTGAAGCGCGTCGCGTCAAGGTGAGCGGCAAGCGGAAGTTCCGGAAAATCTACAGCCTTGCACACATTGACGATTCCTGCGTCGTTCAGCCATTCGACACACCCCCAGTAATCCTTGTAGCGGGCATTCTTCTCGACGTGCGACAACTGGAACTTCTTATTCGCCTTGGCGAGCTGCGCCGGGATGCTTTCAAACACGTTTACAATCCGGACGGGATCAAGCCCTTCGGCATATTTACGCACGTCTGAACGATAGTCGGAAACGATGCGCCGCTGAATCGCAGGGATTCCCTCGAACGTTCCTTTGACGAAATACCTCTCCACGGCCTCCGGCATTCCTCCCAAGGTCGAGAAATCGAGAAAGAGACGATCAAGCGCCGTGTTTGCAGCCTCACTGAACGCCCTGCCCTCAAGGAGACAACCGTATAGTTCATCCAACTGCACAGCCCTGTAACCTCGCGCCGTCAAGAACTCTTCAAAGTCAAGCGACCGCATTGTGGCTTTTTCCTGAAAACCCACGCTGATCGATTCAATTCGCTTAAGTTGGATGCCAAGGAGCGACCCGCTGCTGATGACATCGTACCTCCCATGTTGGGCAAACGACTTGAAGCTCGTCGCTATTTCAGGAAACTCCTGTATCTCGTCGAAGAAGATCAAGGTGCCGTCTTCGACAAACCTGAAATTCGGCTCTATCAACGAAATATTGCGTATGACGTTCTCCGCAGAATATCCATCCCGCGTGATTGCCTTGAATTCCGGCTGAAGCGCGAAATTGATCTCGACAAACGAGGCATATCGCCCCTCTGCAAAATGCCGAATGCATTCGGTCTTCCCGACCTGCCTCGCACCTTTCACGATCAAAGGCAACCGATCAGGATTCGCCTTCCAATCCTTAAGTTGCTCCTCGAACTTGCGTTCAAGGAAAATCTCTGGTTTTTTGCGTTTCACGCGAACAATATATCATATATTTCGTGATAATGCAAGCCGCCAGACACTTTTATGAGGGAATACGGATCAGTCTCATACACTTTTATGAGGGAATATTCGTCACATCAGCACACTTTTATGAGGGAATCTTACATGTCTAACATCGGCAGCAAATCGCTCACGACCTTCATGAAAAGCCCCCTCTCCGGCGGCAATGTTCGCCACGCTAATGGTCATGGCCGACTTGAAAAATGGACTCTTTGGATTCGTGAAGATGTCCACCTTGTCGCTCCGCACGCTTCCAGAGAAGACAAAGCATGTATCCTACAGAAACTGTATCTTCCCGCGCAGCATGGCCAGCACCTGGTCTCCGGCATCCGCAATAAGAAATTCAACCATTTAGTTTAAAACCATTTGGTTTAATTTTGTTCATCAATAATTCGGCCGCGATCTCACCGGCTGGCGGCGGTTCCATCGAACCCCGCCCTACCGTTTTCGGTCACTCGGGACGCGTGACCCTACCGATGCGGCGACCGTGGCGGCTTGGCCGCATACGACCGTTTCACTGTTTTATGGTTGTTCCTTTCATTATCAGTTTCACGATTTGAGATTGTTAAGCCATTGCCGATTCCGGTTTGTGTGGAGGAAGTGGGACAAATTCCACACCTTGCCTCTTTAACTCTTCCTGATAATCCATCATCCCCTTGAAATAATCTTCAAGAGTCGGGTACTCGGCTGCTATCTCGCGCTTGATGCGCCAGATTTCTTCAAGCGATTCATCATACATCATGGCTCATCTCCTCCCTGCAACATCTGCGGAGTACAGATTTCAGGGCATCTGTAACCATTCGTTTCGCAAATTCTTTTTACCAGAGGAATCGTCTGCGCATTTGTAATGTGTCTGAAATTCCACGAAACAAGATAATCCATTTCGTTTATTGCCGCAGTCGCGATGTGAAGGGCGTCGTCAGGGTACTCTTTAGGCACGGCTTTTCCGTCCAGCAACTTCATCGCAAGCCGTTGCGTTTGTTCGTCCGCTTGAAGCTCCCGAAAATTTGTCAATGCTGCAATGCGACGTGCGGCGGCATCAGGATCTCCCTTGAGCGATTCGCGGCGCACTAGAAACGATGAATAAAGCTCATATTTCATCTTCGCTGAATCTAGCCATTCGCGAGATACGAATTGCCTGCCTGCAAGGACTAAATCCTTAGACGGCAAAGCGGTAGCGTCGCTGACGACCGTGGTCTCAACGTACACCTTTTTCTTCGGCTGTTCCACTTCTTCTGCCATATTCCTTCAACCTCCACTGCAAGATGTGCCAATTATTATACCATATTTTTCGAACGGTGCTTTGCCGTATTGCTTCCTATCTCGTGATGCTGATCATGTAGGATGTAGCCACTTGCGTACACCTCTACATCCTTTGTCCGAACCATAATATTACGGTGCGGAACGGGTGGATATGGGGTAGCAGAATGAGGTGGCTAGAAGCGTAATATTACGGCACGGAACGCATGGATGCGGCGGCGGCACTGACTGGGGAAGCCGCCATCTTGGCGGCGGGATGGTGGGGCGAGCCGTCCCGGCGAGCCGCCCGCCCCACTAGTACAACGCGCTGCCAGCGCGTTGACGCGATGGGCTATCGCACGATGATCATCGTGCCGCCGGAAAGATACAATCCGTCGGCCCGTGCGGAGAAGCGACGGCTGCGCTCCCCTTCCGCGCTGACAAACCGGGTCGAGGCGATGCCGCTCGGCTTGGACGACCACGAGATCAGGCAGGTGTTCCGCGTCACGTTGCGCTCGCCCAGCTTGACGTGGATCGTCCCGGCGGCGAACTTGAGCGTTTTGTCGCCATTCGTGAAAGACGAAACGAGCGGCAACGCGCCCGTGCGCGACGAGAGGTCGATGGTCGAGCCATTCTGCATCGTGCAGCCGTAGAAGTAGTCGTGGCCCGCCGCCGGCTTGAACGTACCATGCACGTTGAACGCCGCAGTTCCGTCGTTGTAGTTCGAGCCGTACACCTGCTCGTAGTCGCGCACCGATATCGGGCCGAGTATCTTCATCGCGCTTCCCACGCGGAAGTCCGCGTTCGTCGCAGTCACCGTCTTTCCGCTCTTCGTCTGCAGCCATCCGCCGGACGTGATGTTCACCATTCCGTTCTTCACCGTCGTGTTGAAGAGGTAGAATATCCTTCCGTTCGTCCCGATCGGCACGGTGAGCGTGTGCCCGCCGAGGTCGAGCTCCGTGCTGCTGAAGCTTCCTCCGGGCACCAATCCGCAATTTGTGGTCGGTTCAAAAGTGGAATCCTTGGTGAGTTCAATCAGATGTATCTGCCCGTTGCCATCGGGCACGTCTTCGTAACAGCCGAGCAGTCTGCCTCCGTCCAGCACGAACTTGTACACCGCATCCGCCTGCGCATACATGCCGTTCATCTTGAACGTCGTGCCCGTGCGCACGAGGAACGAGTTACCCTTCGCACCAAACAGGTAGTGTCTGCTGTCGCGGTAGGCATACGCAACCTCCAGCACGCCGTTGGTGACCTCGTTTACGCCAACATACGGCTGGTACGCCTTCGCCGCCACGAACGTGCCCGCGCCGTCCTTCACGAAGTTCATCTTGCCGCCGAGGACGACCGTCGCGTTCGTGATGGTCAGGCCGTTCGCGACGTCAATGCGCAGTTCGGCGGTGGCGTTCGCGTCCGAGTTCGTCACGCTCGCGAGCGGATAGCCCTGAGCGGCAAGCCCCGCGATCTTCACCGCGTGTCCGTTCAGGTCGAAGGCCACGCCGTTGGCGAACGCGACACGCCCGAGCGCGCGCAGGTCGCAGTCCGCATTGAACGTGACGGACGTCGTGCTGACTTCCGGGATGACGTTCGCGACCGGCTCGCCGTTGAAGTTGGAACAGGTCCAGTTGGCGGGATTTTCGAGATTCGTGTTTTGCGCGGCCGTCCACACCGCCACCGCCGCGACGTTCGGGGAGTTGACGTGAATCCCATTCTCCGTCACGGTGAGGACATGTCCAAGCCCTTCTCCGCCGACGAGCGAAACGTAGTCGTACAGCGAGCCGCCGGCAGGAAGCGACAGGCTGTTGAACGTGATCGACGCATGTTCCCGCACCGCGAGCGCGGAAACGTCCAAAATGAGCTTCCCGTTCTCCTGGATCGACAGTCCGCCGGAAACAGCCGTCGTTCCCGCCGCAAGCGTCAGCGTGGCGCCGTAGCCGACGGAAATTGAATCAACCGCTGCCGGCGTGGCCGCGAGCGTCACCGTACCGGGACCGTACACGCCCAGCTTGCCGGCGACGGGCGCGGACACCGTGACCGCCGCCCCTTCGCTTGCGAAGATGCCGCCATCGCCCAAGGTGAGCGTTCCACCGCTGAGCGCCGCGCTCGCCTTGAAGCCGACGCCGTCCGCCTCCGCGCCCTCGGCGGGAACCGCCGCGTCCGCGTCGAACACGCGGTACTTCCCCGCGCCCCACTCGGCGTCGCCCGCGCCAGCCCAGCCGCACGAACGCGTCCACTTCGCCTCGATGCGCTCGCGGATCATGCCGCGCGTGAGTCCGGAGACGGGCGTCGTCAAGATGAGCAGTTCGGAGATTGCGCGTCCGCCGTTTCTATCGTTGCAGTAGCGGTCTACGGAGATGGACGACGCCGTGAGGTTCTGGTACGAGGCGACGTCGTAAACATGTGTGCCACGCGGTGGACGTTCGCTTGTCATCGACGCCACGACGCTGCCGTCGCAGTACAGCGGCCCTGTGTACCAGCCGGCGTTTGAGGCTGCACTCGAACCGTAGCACCCGACCAGATTACTCTGGTAGCCGCGATGGAAATGGTACGTACTCGCGCTCGTGATCACGTTGTTCTTGCCGTCGCCCAAGAAGAACGCATCCTTGTCGCGCACGATGTCCATTACCCAGAACACCGTCCGGGCGTTTGATATCCGCGAGAAGTACAGATCAATATAGGATCCGTGCGGACCCATGAGGAAAGCGGGCACGCCGTTCGTGAAGCCATACGATCCGGGATTGCATGTTTTGGCCGTATCATTGTTGTAGAGCGTCGTGGGCTTTGCAAGGTCGGCGCCCGTACCGGAGTTCTTCCAGCCCGTGATCGTGCCGCCCGTGTAGTTGAAGTTGTCGGCGGAAGAGGCGTCCACATGCACCGGCGCGTCGGCGACGAGCGAATCGACGTAGGCGTCCGACGGACTCCACTTCTCCTTCATCAACCGATAGACGCCCGCACAATCCGCTTCGGTCAGTTCGCTCGAGAACGTGATCAGCTCCGCCACGCGCTTGCCGCCGTTACGGCCATTTTGGTCGCGATCCTGCCCGAGCTTGTTCCACTCGCAGTTCTGCGAAGTCACGAACGTATAGACGGAGAGCCCGCCCGGCGGTTCCGCATATTCCGCCTTGGGCGTCTTGATGCGCTGTCCGTTCTGCCAGAGCTTTCCATTGTTGGCAATGTGGACATTCCCATTATCGTACGCGAACTGGCCGCTAGTGCCGCGATGGAACCGGTAGTTCGTGCTGTCGCCCAGCCAAAACACGCTTCCGCTCCTTTCCATTTCCGCAACCATGATCACGGAACGCGTATTCGTGATCCGCGTGAGGGCGAGGTCGATGCCGCTCGACGCCGCGCCGGAGTCGAACACGGGTTTCCCCGCGACCTCGCCGCGCGTGCCGTACCTGATTGCGTTCACGTTGCCGGACTTAGCGGCATACGGATAGAAGTAGTTGTTGTTGCCGGAGAGGTCGTCCCACTTCGAGACCTTCGTGCCCGTCTCGTCGCCTTCGACTTCGTAGTGGAAGCTCGACGCCACCGATGCGTCGAAGTGGACCTGCCCCTTCTTACCGAGCATCTCCGTCGCGCCGTTGATTCCCGCCGTGCCGCCGAACCACTTCTCCTTGAGGTAGCCCTCCACGCGGCTGCGCTCCGCGATGTCCAGCTCGCGGCTGAACGCCACCACCTCGCAGAGACGCTTGCCGCCGAGGCGCCCCGAAAATTCGCGGTCGCTGCCCATGTACAAAACCTGCGCGGAGTTGGAAGTCCAGTTCCACGTGATGAGCTGGTAGCCGGTGGGGATTTTCGTGTTACTGGAATCGTTCACGGGCTTGCCGTCGTTCCAGTACTCCACATTGAGATTGTAGTAACGGTAACTTCCGCCAGTACCGCGGTGGAACCCGTAGTTGCGCGGCGCCACGCCCACGCCATCCTTCGGGCCGCCGAGAAGAAACGCATATTGATTCTGGTCGAGATCGACGACGAAGAATGCGGTCTTGATCTCCTGCACTGAGGCGAACTTCATGTCGCACGCGGTACCGACGGTTCCGAAGGACACCGCCTTCTTGCCCGCGAGCGCGCCGTCGGCGATCTCGATCACCTGCGGCTTCGTCGTGGTGTAGGTCGTGACGCCGGGATGCGACCCGCCGCGCACGTCCGCCCACGAATCGAGCTCCGTGCCCGTCGTCTCGGTCAGGGCCGAGGCGTCGAACCAGAACAGCGCCTCGCTCGTGACGAGGTTCGGCGCAATGGTTTCAGCATACGACGGCAACGCCGCCGCTACGCAGATTGCCGCAAGTGTGGCGCGGATTGTCTTTGTTTGCATGTTTCTTTCCTTTCCTTCTGATTGGGTGTGTGAAAAACGCGGGCCGCGAGGCGCGGTCTGCGTCTCTCGGCTCATGCGGTTAAAGGGTTTATTGTGGTTGATTCCAACGGGCAAGATGCCCGCTGTCCCAGCGCCGTCAGGCAGTGAGGGGGGGGGGGAGTAGTGCACCATGCGCGGACGCGCCACGGGGCGTCTGTGCGTGGTTATACGCGGCGTCGTTTCCGATGCCGTTCCATGCCTCTTCAATGGCGTCATTGGCGTCATTTGCGATTTACCGTTCAACGTCGTTGGTCTCCCAAAGAAGATGGACGGTATGATAGCACATCCTTCTATGATTTGTCAATCCCCACGCGCGGCGTTTTCTGGCCAATGTGGAAATGTTGCCAATGTGGAAATGTTGCCAGTTGCCAATTGAAAATTGGCAACTGGCAACAATTCCACATTCTCCTACATCCTCGGCAATCCGCCGTTTCTGTGGCGGATGCAGAAAAGCGTGGAACAGCAGGCGTCCATCGACCGTTTCTTCGACTACCGCGACATCGACTTCGTAACCTGCTGGTATGCCAAGGCGGCAGAATATGGAAAAGCCCGCTGCGCATTCATCTCCACCGGGCGTTGGTAGGGCGGGCAGCCCTCTGCCCGCCGACCTACCGCCCTACTGTCCCGGCTCAAAGGAATACATACAGGGCCTGGAACGCTGGTGCCTGTGGTTGAAGGACGTGGAGCCGTCGGCCATCCGTTCAATGCCGCTCGTGATGGAGCGCGTCGCCAAGTGCCGCAATAGTGCCTCGTAAGCAAATCCGCCGACACACGCAAGCACGCCACAACACCGACGTTTTTCCGCGAGTAGAAGAACCCCAAGACGGCCATCTTCATCCCGAGCATTTCTTCCGAAAAGCGCGACTACATCCCGATCGGCTTCATCGACGATTTGACAATCGTCATGAATCTTGCCTTCATCATCCCCGACGCAACGCTCTACCACTTCGGCATCCTCTCGTCGCGGATGCACATGGCCTGGATGCGCGCGGTGGCCGGTCGGCTGAAGAGCGACTACCGCTATTCCAAGGACATCTTTTACAACAACTTCATCTGGCCGGAGGATGTGGGGGATGAGGACATTGGCGACCATGAGGACAATGGGGACAAAAATGATGAGGGAGAGGAGTCCCCATTGTCCCCAAAGTCCCCATTGTCCCCAAAGTCCCCTTCTCGCTCCCGCATCGCCTCTGCCGCGCAGGCCGTTCTCGACGCCCGCGCCGCGCATCCGAACGCGACGCTTGCCGACCTCTACGACCCACTCACGATGCTACACGACCTGGTGAAGGCACACGCGCACCTCGACGCGCTCGTTGACAAGGCATACGGCCTTTCGCCATCCTGCACCGACTTGGGCCGCGTCGCCCACCTCTTCAAACTCTACGCAAGAAAGGTAAAGAAAGCATGAAACACCGAGAACAGGACGTCCAAGAGGAAGGCCGCCGAGCCTGTCGCTTGACCTTGCCGAGCAGATACTTCGCGATCTCGAAAACAGGATGTGATGTCCAACCGACAAGTTCTGCACCATCATGTACAGAATCCTTCGCCCCTCACTACCAAGCACCGACACTCATTGTAGCTCATAAATCCCCCCTGCGCAGCTCATAAATCCCCCCTGCGTAGCTCATAAATCCCCCCTGCGTAGCTCATAAATCCCCCTCTGGTACCTACGCCTTGCGTCCTGCGTACCCAGACCGAAATCGATGCTGACCGAAATTCTCATTGCCCGTTATCGGGGTGGCGGGTGCCGACTGGTTTACCCGCCGCGGGAGTTCATTTTGGACGCGCGGCGTACTCGCCCTTCGCCAACTTCCGCCAGCCGCGCACAATGGGCACGTGGCGGCGGTTCACGGTGCTGTTCGAGATGCGGATGTCCTTTGCCTCGTCCAGACGCGCGAGAAGCGACTGTGCGAGCCGTTGCATTTCAGGCGACGGCGCGGTATTGGGCGGAAGCTCGCTCCAGAGGCGCTCCAGCCGCATGTAGTCGAAGGAAAGTGCCGTCATCCGCACGTTGTAGGAATAGACGGGCGGATCGCCCGCCACGGCCTCCACTGCCTTCTTCATCTGCGCCTGCGCCCACGCCACGAACTCGTCGTCGAGCGACTCGCGGCATTCTTTCGACGCGACGTGCTGGTAGATGCTCAGCCTGCGCGACGGATTCGCCTTGAAATACGCCGCCTCGCGACGGTGCGCCTCGTCGAACACCGCGCGAACGAACGGCGCGCCCTTGCCGTAGTAGCCGTTGAAGAAGTCGGCGATCAGCGGCTCCGCCGGCAGTTCCGGATTCCACATCCACTTCAGGAGCAGCCAGGCCTTCAGCTCGGCGAAGCCCGCGTGCCGTCCCTGGCAGCCGCCCTGCTCGAACAGCATCTTCACGCCGTGGTCGCGGAAGAACTTCACGTTCTCCTGAAGCGTGTACACGTTCGGGAACGGATGCGGATAGCAGAGGAAGTCCGTGGTGTAGTCCCACACGTAGAGCCAGTCCGTGAGCTTGTTCCATCCCTCAAGGTCCTTGACGAAGGACACGTTCTGCGCGTACGGACTCTTGTCGAGGGGACGCGAGAAGTCGCATTCGATCGAGCAGAGGCAGGGGATCACGTTGTGGCGCAGCTTCGTCTTCTTCGGCGGCTTGCGCGTGTACTGGTAGGCAAGCGTCTCGATGCACTTGCCGGGGAACTCCCGCTCCACGGCCTCCGCGATGGCGTTCACGAAGCGGATCATCGTCCCCGCGTGGCTCCCTTCCTCGGCGTCCACCGCCGCGCAATTCGTGCACGTGCAGAAGTTGTACCAGTCGTTCTGGCTCACGCCGTAGAATTTCGCGTCCGGGTCCTTGCGGATGCGCGCGAGCACGTTGGAGGTCACGATGCGCAGAACGTCGGGGTTCGTGAGGCAGAGCTGCGTCCGCTCCTTGAGGCGCCTCCCCTTCACGAGGCTGAAGTACTCGGGATGCGCGTCGAAGTACTTCTCCGGCGGCAGAAGCGTGTTGAACGTGTGGCAGTTGCCGAGGCCCCCGCCGAACCGCCACGTGTTGCCGCCGTGCCGTTCCTGCTGTCCGTGCCCGATGCCGTTTCCGCGGTTGCGCGCGGCGAAGTCGCCGTTGCGGCAATCGAACCACAGGGCGTCGCGGCAGGGAAACGCGGGCCTCTGGATGTCGCTGAGGTCATCCGGCACCGAGAACGCATCGCGCTTCGGCACGACCGTGTGCCACGAGGCGTACCAGCGGCAGCCACCAAAGCGCTCCAGCAGCTCGTAGACGCCGTAAAGGACGCCGCGCACATCCGATCCCACGACGAGCAGATGGGGGCCGCGCGTCTTGAGGTAGAAGCCGTCGTCACCCAGCTCTTGCTGCACATTAACGGGAATCGTGTACTTCGTACGGCCAAGCACAATCGCCTTGGCAGGCGGCTGCGGCTGGTCGTCCGTCATGATCGGCAGTTCCACGTCTGTCATGAGCCTAACATGTTCACGCAGCTCCTCGGCGGCGTACACCACCGAGGGCGAGGCGTCCGCCGCGCGCAGAATCGCATATTCTGGCGCGCGCCCGCGCACCGCGAGGTCAAGCGTCCCCGCCGCCATGACACAGGTCGCGAAAACGGCCACACTCGCTGCCGCAAGGAACATGAAATATTTTCTGGACATTTTAGGGTCCTCCCATAATCTTTGACGATTGACTTTCGTGCCTGACTCCGCACACGCCAGAACCAACACGGCTACTTGTCGTAAATCTTCTTACCGGTTCTCAAACACCCCGCCGGAGCCACGGCGAAACCGTCGGCCACGACGTATCCCTTGGACTTTGCGGGCAGCAGCTTGAGCGTGGCGCCGGGCGCGAGATCGAACTCGCCGAGTTTCCTCCACGTGCCGTCGGCAATGGCCTGGTCGATCGTGAACGTCTCCACACGTCCTCCGCTCGTCAGCTCGCACACAGTCTTGGAACCGGGCTTCGCCCCCCAGCTGAACGGCACACGCCCCATCAGCGCATAGCGGCCCTTCTTGTCCACCGGTAGCGGATAGACGACTGGCTCCGCTTTCTTGCCAGGGAAGTGGGCGTACTCGCCCACCTGGTCGCCGTAGTGGACATGGCGCTTCTGCCAGCCTTTTCCGAACTTCACGCCTTCCGACTCGTCGTCCACAATGCGCCAGTCCGCGAGCTTCGGGTCTGGCACCCCCGGGAACTCGCCGCCCAGACGTCCCTGAAGCTTCCGTATGTGGCCGTGGGCGTATATGCCGCGCGGCGTTTCGCCGAGCTCGCGGCACATCGCCGCCGCCTCTCCGGCAGCAACGCCGAGCTGCGCGAGAGTGTTCATCACGCGCGGTCCGCCAAGGCCCACGTGCGTGCAGCTGAAGCAGCGTCCGACCATGAAGAGGTTCGCCACGTTACGCGAATAGATGCTGCGGTATGGAATCCAGTAGCGACCGTACGTTTCGCCGTGGTCTGTCGTGCCGTGGCATGTGGTGAGAAAGTCGACGCCGGGCTTGTAGTTGTCGAAGTGGAGGTCGATGCCCCACGAACCGGAGGCGATGGCGTCGGCGAACGGACGGCGGCTCGTGACGTCCTTTTCGGAGTACACCCAGTCTCCAAGCAGGCGGCGCGACTCGCGCTTGCCCAGCAGGAACGGACAGAGGTTCAGCGCGTTGTTCGTGTTCTCCGGACGCCTCTTCGCGAGCGAGAACGCGCCGTATGTCGCGAGCAGCAGCCTGTCGCGTATCGCCTCTCCCTCGGCGATCATGTCGCGGTGGATGCCATACTCCCAGTTCCACCATCCGTTCACCGCCTCAACGCCCTGCGCGTGCGGTTCAGCCCATGGAGCGGAGAACTCCACCGGCGCATTCGCGACCACGCTCGTCCACATGAGCGACGCGCCAAGGGTGTCGCCATCCGCCTTCTCGGGAGCAAGCGACTCGCCGTACTCGCTCTTCGCCTCGCGGCCCATTCGCCAGTCGGCACCCGCCCAGTAGCCGACCCATCCGTCGCCCGTCGCGTCGCAGAAAAGCGGCGCCTCGAAGCGCACCACGCGGTTGCGCTTAAGGTCTAGCGCCTTCACCGCCGCAATCGTGCCGTCCGCGTTCTTCTCCACGCCGAAGGCGCGCGTGTTCACGCGCAGCGTGATGTTCGTCTCGTCCGCCACGATGCGCATGCGCCGCGCGTCGCACAGGGCGAGGTTGGCGTCGCTGTTAGTGAAGCGTCCGCGCAGCTCGCGCACGAGATCGTAGCGCGCCTCGCCGCCGCTCCACACGCGGATCTCGGAAGATGCGTTGCCGCCGAGCATCGGACGGTCCTGCACGAGCGCCACCTTGATTCCCCTTCGCGCCGCCGACACGGCCGCGCACGTTCCCGGCAGACCTCCGCCCACCACAACAAAGTCGGCCTTCACCGTCTCCGCCACAGGCTGCGCCTCCGGTGAGAGCGCTCCCTTCGGCGGCGTTGCTTCCTGCGTCAGCACCACGTCCGCACAGCGTCCGTCGAAGCCGTCGAGGTCCGTCAGGCGCACCTCGACCTCGCCCTTCTCAAGGCGCACTGAGTCGCCGTTCTCCCAATTCCATTCCGGCGCGCCCCTGCCGAACACCGTCGGCAGCGTTCTGCCGCCAATCGAAACCCTGAAGGCGCCCGCACCGTCAACCCATTTGCGCGTGCGCACCCATACGCGCCATTCGCCGGACTCCGGCACGTCCACGCGCGCGGTCGCGTCCATCACGCGCACGCC
>CACWIW010000139.1 GCA_902761035.1 uncultured bacterium
AGAATTGGGTCTGGCGCGTTTTCCGGATGCGGCGGCTTGACGCGCGTGAGGATTCCCTCCAGCGTGACGGACATTGCGGAATTAGATGAAATTTTTGCTAACTGGGTAGGAGGATCTCCCATACCTGCATTTTATGATTGCAGCGGACTGACGGAAATAGTGGTTGATGCGGCGAACCCTAATTATAAATCTGTGAATGGCCTCCTGCTGTCGAAAGACGGCAAGACCCTCTTACAAGGCGTGAACGGGGACGTGACGATTCCAGACGGTGTGACGACAATCGGGAGGTGGGCGTTTCATGGCTGCAGCGGCCTGACGCGCGTGACAATTCCATCCAGCGTGACGGATATCGCGAAAGTGGATGTGTCAGAGGATATGTATTATGATTACTACGGCGTCTATCCCTACAAGGTCGATTTTCCAAGAGGGAGCACGCCGCCATTTTCAGGTTGTGGCGTGTTGACGGAGATTGCGGTTGATGCGGCCAATCCCGTTTACAAATCGGAGAATGGCCTTCTGCTGTCGAAAAACGGCAAGGTTCTCATACAGGGCGTGAATGGGAGCGTGACGATCCCGGACGGCGTGACGCGTATTCGGGAGAAGGCGTTTGAGGATTGCAACGGTCTGACGCGCGTGACGTTCCCGGACAGCTTGACGCATATTGAGCGTAAGGCGTTTTCCGGCTGCGGCGGCCTGACTGAGATTGTGGTCGGGGAGGGCAATCCTGTATACAAATCGGTCAACGGTTTTCTGTTGTCGAAGGACGGTACGGCTCTCATACTGGGAATCAATGGGGACGTGACGATTCCAGACGGCGTGACGCGTATTTACGGGTATGCGTTTTCCCGGTACGGCGGTCTTACGAGCGTGACGATCCCGGACAGCGTGAAGATCATGGAGGCGAACACATTCGCCGAATGCTCGGCCTTGACTCGCATCGTCTTCAATGGCAATGCGCCTCTGAATGATGATTGGCTTGAAAACGATGGTGGTATTGAAAGTTATTATGTTCCTCGACTTACGTGCAGTCTCTATGTCCGCAGTGATTCGACCGGCTGGGGCGTGGCAATCCCGGGCACGTGGCACGGGTTGCGAATCGAGTATGTCGATGAAGAGCCGCCTCCTCCTGTAGTTTGGTCCGTCACGTTTGACGCGCAGGGAGGCGTGGCGTCGGAAGCGTCGCGCGTGGTTACGAACGATTGTGCGGTGGGCGCGTTGCCAGCGGCGACGCGGGATGGCTACACCTGTGACGGCTGGTTTACCGAGGCGGCAGGTGGCAGTCCTGTGCGTGACGATACCATCGTCACGACAAACGTCACGTTCTACGCGCACTGGAAGGCGATTGATACACCAGAGCCAGAGCCCACACCAGAGCCCCAGCCCACGCCAGAGCCCACGCCGGAGCCCACGCCGGAGCCGACCCCCGCCCCCGTGACACCGGGTTACGAGGTCATTGAGGCGACGGATATCATCGCCCCCTACGAGGCGCCCAAGGTAGAAACGCTGCACGGCGTGGCTTACGACGGCGGCAATGTCCTCGGCACAGTGGAGCTCAAGCTCGGCAAGGTGAACGCCAAGAAGAAAACTAGCAAGGTGTCCGGTTCGTTGACGACGCTCGACGGCAAGAAACACAAGATCGCGGCATTCAACCTCGCGGAGATCGACGGCACGTCGCCCAAGGCCGTTACGCTTGAAGTCAAGGACTTCGGGACGATGTCGGTCACCATCGGCGGCACGCAGTTCGCGGGTACCATGGGCAAATACCACGTGCAGTCCGGAACCGTGGGCGGCAACTGGAGCAAGGGCGGCGCGAAGGTGTATGTGGACGTGGACGGCGCGCTCGGTGATCGCGCCCTACCAGAGGGGACGTTGGAGGGACTGCTGCCGGACGGGGTGCCGGTCATCGCTGCGGGCGGCAAGTGGAAGTTCGCGAAGGCCGCCAGCGTGAAGTGGGCGAAGCCGAAGAAGGGCGCGGCTCGGCCGGAGAGGTACGACGCGGAGTCCGGCAAGGGCCTCGTGGTCGACACGTCGAAGGGCGGCAACCTCTCGGGCATGAAGCTCTCGTACACGCCGAAGAAGGGTACGTTCAAGGGTTCGTTCAAGGTGTACGCGCTGGAGGGCGCAGGCAAGGCGACGAAGCTGAAGAAGTACACCGTCAAGGTGAGCGGCGTGGTCGTGGACGGCGTCGGCTACGGCACGGCGACGTGCAAGAAGCCCGTCATAAGTTGGTCGGTGACGGTGAAGTAGCCGCCAAGATGGCGGCTCCCCATGCGGGAGGGCCGCGCTCCGTCGCGGCCTTGAGGTGGGGCGAGCCCTCCGGGCGAGCCGGGCGGTGGGGCGTCATAATGAACGTTGAGGTGAGGCAATTATGAAATCGTCAGCGATTTACGCTGCGGTTGCGGCGGTGGTTGCGACAAGTGCGACGTTCCCTGCGTTCGCGGCGACGCGATACATGTACGACGCCATCGACGACGTGCGCGTGGCGCCGCTTGTCAAGACGTCGTGGGGGCAGGGCGAGCACCTTGTCAAGGGCGCGTACAACTACTACACGCCCAACTACTACGTGTGCGGATGCGTCGCCACAGCCGGTTCGCAGATCATGCGCTACTGGCGTTTCCCCGCTGATGCGGTCGCGGCCGGAACGTTCGCCTGTGCGGTTGATTCCATCGCACGGGAATTCATAATGAAGGGCGGAACCTACGACTGGGCGAACATGCCGACAAACTATGTGGCCGGCACGACGACCGACACCGAGGCCGAGGCCATCGGCAAGCTCGTCTTCGACGTCGGCGTCGCCGTCTCTACGGGCTGGAATGCCTCCGGCGGCGGAAGCCGAACCGCAAATCTCCCCGCCGCGTTCACGAACGCCTTCGGCTACGCCAGCGCAGCCATCGCGGGGCATTCTAGCGGCACGGGGCTTTCCATTGACGAGATGAAGCGGACGATCCTCCCCAGCCTTGACGCGGGGATGCCCTGCGTCATCGGCATCGGCGGCGCAAACACCGCGCATTCCGCAGTCTGCGACGGCTACGGCTACCACAAGGGCGAACTCTACCTCCACGTCAACATGGGGCAGTCCGTTGACGCCACCGGCGCGAAGTACCAGAATGCCTGGTACAGGGCGCCCTCGAACAACCCGTCCGGCAACGGCGTGAGCTTCTGGCCGGGCAAAAACGGCGTGGGCGAGCAGTCCTGGATCAACCCCGTCATCTACAACATCTCTCCCACGGCGGCGCCGGGCTCGTCCGTGGTGAGCGGACGCATCCTCGACGCATCGGGCAATCCCGTTTCCGGCGTCAAGGTCAGGGCAACGTCGCGCGTGGGCGTGTGCGCCGCCGCCACGTCAAATGCAAAGGGCATCTACGCGCTCGTCCTCCCCGCCGGCGAATACAGGATCACGGCCGGCGCGGAAGGCGAATACAGCCGGCGCGTCGTCAAGGTCGTCGCGACGGAGGGGACGAAGGGCGCGGACGGCGGTGCGCAGAACGTCGTCATCGGCAACCAGTGCGACATCGGCTTCGTCCCGGTTCGAGCGCAACTACGTTCCGTGCGTTAAGAACGGCCGGGCGGGACTCTACGCGGCCCGCCTCATGTCTCACGTCTCGCATCACCACAATTTCACAAAATTGCCCTTGACGGCAGGGTAACAAAAGTGCTAAAGTATTGGTGTTGTTTCGGGAAAGTTTCTTTCTCCGAAACGGTGGTTTCGATAACAAGGAGATGTGGATATGTCGTTCAAGTCGTTGAAATCCGCGCGAATCCTCGCGCGCCATATTGGAAGCGCCGCGCTTGCGGCGTCAATCTGCGTCGCGGCGGGGTCCGCATGGGCCGCCGGTCCGCTGAACAGCATCGACGACGTGCGCGTCGGGCCGCTCCTGACGACGCACTGGGCGCAGGGCGACGCCGGCGGCCAATACTGCTACAACTACTACACGCCGCTCCACCGCGTGTGCGGATGCACCGCCACGGCGCTCGGGCAGGTCATGTACTACCACAAGTACCCGACGGAACGGATTCTGCCCGGCGAATACCTCTACGACACCATCGACGACTACGGAAGATGGTGGGTGTTTCAAGACGGCACCGGCGGAATGACGAACACCACCTCCGGGGCGTACACGGAGTTCGACCCGCCCTACGGCGGCCCGTACGAATGGAGCAAAATGGTCGATTCGCCCACGGGTTCCACGCCGGCGGATTCCCGCGCCGCCATCGGCCGTCTCACGCGCGACGCGGGGCTTGCCGTGTTTTCGCACTACTTCACAGGGGAGACGAGCGGCTTCACCGACGCCGTCGCCTCCAGCGTGATCCTGAACCTCCATTACGCGGACGCCGTGAAGACGGGCTTCAACGCGGGCAAGCTCATCGCGAACCTTGACGCGGGCCTTCCCGTCCTGCTCAACCTCACCAGCCATGCCGTCGTCGCGGACGGATACGGCTACCAGGACGACAAGCTCTACATCCACATCAACTACGGCTACAGCGGCAGCAGCGACGGATGGTACGATACGACGACTGACGTCAACGGGAAGAACCTCGAGTCCATGGTTGCGAACATCTTCCCGCCGACGCGTGGCGCGCGCCATTCGTCCGTCATCAGCGGACGCGTCCTCGATACGAGTGGCAACCCCATTGCCAACGCGACCGTTACCGCCACGGGCGCCACGAATGTCACGACAACCTCCAGCGCGAATGGCACCTACGCCTTTATCCTCCCCGCGGGCAACTACACGTTTGCCGCCTCGAAGAGCGGCGCTGCCGGAAGCAGCGCCTATACTGTTGTCGCCAGCGAGCAGAAGACGCGCGCCGAGGGCGACGGCTGGGGCAGCGGCGTGAACAACAGCGCGAGCGGCGTCGACGTGACCGTGTACACCGAATCCGACTTCGCGAAGAGCTGGAGCAACAACGCCAACGACGGCAGGTTCGACAATCCGCAGAACTGGACCGGCGGCACGCTCCCCGCCTCCGGCGACGACGTGGCGGTGTTCGCCTCGGGCGACACCGTGATTTCGTCCGAGACCGCCATGACCGTCGGAACGGTCAGCGTCCCCTCCGGCACGGTGAGGTTCAGCGGCAGCGGCGCCGTCATCACGCTCGGCGGCTTGAACTTGCTGTCGGCGGGTTCCACCGTGGAGATCACCGGCAGGGAGGGTCTGTCAGACGGAAGCATTAAAGGCGTGGGCACGCTGGTGGTCAATCCCGGCGCGGGCAACACGTACACGATGCCCAAGAACAACGGCGGCAACGCGGTGCCGTTCGACGCCGCGTACTTCTGGGGCGAGACGGTGATCAAGAGCGGCACGGTGAAGTTTGGCAACATCTGGTCCTTTGGCTCCCGCCACGACAGCAACGACAACCGCCAGATCCCGACCGTCCGCGTGAAGGGCGGTGCGACGCTGGACGAGAACGCCTTGAGCACCACCGACTATTCGGGCGAGACGCTGCGGGTCATCCTTGAAGAGGGCGCGACGCTCAAATCGACCGGCAATTCGTCGAGCGGCCTGACGTCGATCATCCTGGAGGGCAACGCCACGGTCGATACATCGTCCGGCAAGGTCGTGGCTTGCTACGGGTACGACTCCTATGCTTCCAGTCCCGTGTGGGTCAGCCTCGGCACAAACACGCTCACCAAGGTGGGATCGGGACAGTTTTACCTCTCAGGCTGCTACTGCATCGGCACGGGTACGCTTGACGTGCAGCAGGGCGAGGTCCGCGTGAAGACTGATTCGTGGAACTTCTTCCCCACGAGCACGCTTGAGGACGGAACGCTGCGGATCCGGTCGGGTGCCACGTTCACGCTGGAGAAGCGCGGGGACAATCCCACGCACTTCACCGCGAAGGACCTTGTCCTCGACGGCACCATCGCGCGGACGGCCGCCGACTGCGTGTTCACGGTGACGGGAACCGTGACCGGCTCCGGCACGGCGGCGGCGTTGACGCTTGCGCAGGGCGCGGTGTTCAAGCCCTCGGGCGCTGGATATCTCATGATCACCGATTCGCTTTCGGGCGTGTTCGAACTCGACATGAGCGGCGTGGACCTTTCAGGAGCGCAAGACATTCCGCTCGTCTCCGTTCCCTCGACGCTCGCAGATAGCGTGAGTTTCGCCCCCGCCACCATACCGGAGGGGTGGTCCGTGTTGCGGGACCCGGAAAATGGCAATGTCAGATATCTGCTTATAGAAGGCGAGGCAGTCGACATGCCCGCGTCGCCCACGCCGACGGCATTCTCCGTGGGTCAGCAGGCAGCCGTCACGCTCACGTGCGCGACGGAAGGCGCCACGATCTACTACACCACCGACGGCAGCGACCCCACGACGTCCAGCACGGCGTATTCCGCGCCGTTTACGGTGACGGACGGCACGACCGTCAAGGCCAGGGCGTACAAGACGGGGTTGCGGGATAGCCTGATCTACATCGCCACGTTCACGTACGTGCCTCCCGCCACGCTCACGCACCGCTGGTCGTTCAACGGCATGACGGAGGCGCAATGTCTCGCCGACTCCGTAGGCGGCGTGGATGCAACGAGGGGTGGAGACAGCGTTTTGCTTGATGGGAGTAAGGCCGTTGTCGCGAGCGGCGGCAGCGGCGACAACGCCGGGTATGTGGAAATTGGCGGGGGCGTTCTCGGAAGCGGCGACGCCACGCTGGAAATCTGGTACGAGAAACTGGAAAATCCGCGCGCATGGTCAAGTGCATTCGCATACGGACGCGACGGAGACAACAGGTTCCAGATCAACACGGCGTATGGCTTCAATCAGGAGTATGGCGGCAGTACGGGAAGTAGCCGGTCACCGGTCACCGCCAGAATAGGCGGAACCGATCGTATCTCCAGCGGCGATTGGAACAAGGGTTGCCTGGCCTCGCTCGTTCCAAACCTGCCTCAGCACATCTCGATTACATTCAAGCGAAACGGCGACGGCTCGACCACGGTGCGCTGGATGTCCCGCGACTGTGTGACGGGCTTCTTGATGAAGGAATGTTCGTGTACCATCCCGTCGTGGACGCTTGCGGATGCACCTGATTTCATCATCACCCTCGGACGTGACATCGGCAGTCTATACGACCTCAAGGGACAGTTCCACGAGGTGCGCACGTGGAACGGCGTGCTGAGCGACGAGCAGCTTTCCGTGAACGCATTTGCCGGCCCCGATGCGCCTGTCGGCGGAAGGGAGAGCGCTTTCTCCACGGGCTTCGACATCGCCGCCGGTTCGACCTTCACGATCGGCAAGGAGGGGATGTTCCGCACTGACGGCTCGGTCGGCGTGGGAACGGGCGCGTCCATTGTGTTCGACACGGCGAACTTCAGTGGCACTGAGATGAAGTTCGTCACCGGCGGATTCAGTCTGCCCGCCGGTGCGTCGAGCGTCCTCGATTTCGTGACGCTCACCGATTCGGATAACTACGTCGCGAGCGTGGATGGCGGCACGATCACCGTTGTCTCCGCCCAGCCTGCGTACGCCAAGTGGATCGGCGCCTCCGCGCCGGCGTCCATGAACGACCTCACGAACGCCGTCAACTGGACATGCTACAGGCAGGACGGCACGACCGTGATTCCCGGTGCTGTGCCGGGTTATCACACCACGCTCCTCATCGACGGAACGACGTCGTTCACGCTTCCGTCCGGCCTTTTGCCGACATGGGGTTCCGTCCTCGTCGGCGGACACGCCGCGCCGCACTACGGGCGCATCGCATCGACGGGTGGCGACAACAACTGGATCACGTTCCGCGAACGCCCCAACACCGACTACACGCCATGCGGCGAGAAGGCCGTCTCCTACCTCGACAGGACGAGCGGGAACAGCCCATCCGACCTCGGCGGGTCGCAGCTGCGCTTCGACGGCTGGATCTACGTTTCCGCCGAGCAGGCCGGACGCTGGGACATCCGTTGTGCCATGGATGACATGATAACATTCGCAATTGATGGCGAATGGCAGTTCTTCCTCAACACATACCGCTATGCGATTAAGGCGGGCTCTTATGTCTCGGAAGGGTGGCACCGCTTTACGCTCATCGTCCGCGATACCGGCGGCGGCTATGGTGTGAATACGGCGTTGAACGGCAAAAACTATCCGTTCGTCGTTTCCATCAACGGCGGCGCGGAAGTGGGCTTCTCGCAGCTGACTTTCGGCACCGGTCCATCGACCGTCACGCTCGCGGGCGACTGCGACTGGAGCGCGCTCGGCGAAGTCAACTTCGCCAACGGCGTCGTCCTCGACCTCAACGGACACAACCTGAAGCTCAATGATTTCACCACGGACAGCTTCGGCTCGATGGTGACGAACACGACGGACACGATGTCCATCATGTTCTTCGACAAGGATCCCTTCACCTCGAACGCGAACGCGCAAGGGCTCCTGCGCGGCGTGGGCGAGAACATCACCCTCGTGCAGGATGGCGTGAAATCCGCCACGTGGACCGGCGGTGGCAACGATGGCGACCCCGCGAACTCCGCCAACTGGGAGGTGAAGCTGGGCACGCTTGTGATCGCAAACGCCGTGCCCGACTACAATACGACCGTCCTCATGCAGGGCCAGAACATCAACATGCAGCTGCCCTACGGCGCGTCCCTGAGCTGCTCAACCTTCCAGATTGGCAACTGCACGTTCACGGCGGACTGCGACTGGCGCGGGCTTTCTGATACGCCGTCCATCTCCGGCACGGCGAACCTGAACGGACACAACCTCTACCTCAACCACCTCAACGCCGTAGGCGGCGCATTCGTGAACAATGCGGCGGATACGACATCCAGGGTGGTGTTTGACGTTCCTGAATACGCTAATTATTCGGAGTTCAGCGAGCAGCTGTTTATCGACAACATCGGCAACCTCACCACGGGCGAGAATGTCCTCTTGTCGATGACGCAGGCAGAATACGACACAACGGCCGCCACGCTCATGCTTCTCGGCAAGTCCGCCCATGTCGTCGCCGAGTTCGTGCAGACGAACGGCACGGTCAATCTTGGGGACAGTGTCAACAAGTTCGGCGACAGTTCCGGCCACCGCGGCGTTTACACGATGTACGACGGAACTCTCACGACCGGCGGCGGCAGCGAGTTCGTCATCGGGGCAAGCGGCAACGGCACGTTCAACCTCTCCGGCGGTGTCGTGACGATTGGACAATGGATATCCGTCGGACGATTCAGCGGCGGCAACGGCACGTTCAATATGACTGGCGGGACGCTTACGATGAACAAGAACTGTCCGTTGTGGCTCGGCGGCGACGCTCCGAGTACGGGCGTGTTCAATTTCGGCGGAACCGCAGAGGCAACCTTCAACGGCATTGACATTGGGCGATTCTCGCAGGGGACGCTCAACATGAACGGCGGCACGCTGACCGTCAACCGTGGCGATGGCATCAACGTCGGGCGCGATGGCGTTGGAATTGTCGTGCAGAGCAACGGTACGCTGAATGTGAATACCACCTTCCGTCTGGCATGGGGAAGTGGCGGCGGCGTCAGCGGCACCTACACGCTGAACGGCGGCATGGTCAATGTCAACGCCGATGCCTATTGGGGCGACGGACGTTCCGGAACCTTCGTTCAGAACGGCGGCACGATGAACGCGAACAACGGCGTCAACCTCGCCGTGGGAGGCAGTTCGAGTGCCAACCTGACGCTTGCGGGCGGCGTGTTCAACACGAAGTTCTTCAATAGGGGTTCCGGAACGGCGAACATCACGTTCAATGGCGGCACGGTCGCGGCGCTGGAGAACACGTCAACGTTCTTCAGGGGTATTTCCTCCGTCAACGTGGAAGCGGGCGGCATGACGTTCGACACGGCGGGACGCACTGTCGAGATCAGCGACCTTGAAATGAATGCCAGCGCCGGCAGTTCCTTTACGAAGGCTGGTTCCGGAAAGCTGACGATGGCCACGCTTCCGCCGACGGAGTCGGTCGTGGTGAGCAACGGCACGTTCGCGCTCAAGTCTGCGCCCGCCGACTCCTCGCATCCGGCGCTCACGCACCGCTGGAGCTTCACGGGTGGCAGCCTCGCTGATACCGTGGGTGGATCCACGGCCACAACGGTTGGTTCTGCGCTCACGTTCGCGGATAACGCTGTGACGATGTCAGGTAATGGGAGTGGAACCGGTTCGCTTCGTCTCGGTAACGGACTAGTTTCTGGAGACAACGTCACATTTGAGTTCTGGGCGAGGCACGATGCCACCAAGTCCTGGTCCCCGGTATTTGAATACGGAATCGATAATAACAACGAAATTGCTCTTACATGGGAATGGAAGAGAAATGACTTTTCGTGGCCAACGATGTTTTTCTATACCAATGGTCATGGAAACTATACTGAATGTTGGTGGTCGTCCCAGTGGCTCTTCGAAGATCACAAGATGTTGCACATTGTTGTGCGAATTGAGACGGGAGAGGACGGAAAGGCTGTTGTGACCACAATTGTCCGCAATGCGGAGAACCCGTCGGCAGAAGCCAAGGTATGGACGCAGCCTGCACCAGATGGGTGGACGCTTGCAAGGCTCGCAAACAGCGGAGTGTTCTGTCTCGGTGGGTCGCTCTGTGGAGATCCAGATGCGAACGCCACCTACGACGAAGTGCGTATCTGGAACGGCGCACTCTCCAACGGGGAGATCGCGGACAGCTTCGCGAAGGGACCTAACGCCACCGCAGCTGACCTCGAGGCGATTTTCGCGTCGGATGCGGGGGCGCCGTCCGTGGCGGGTGCCGTTGCCGTCGCATGGGGTGGAACGCTTGATCTTGGCGGCAATGAGATTGAGCGCGAATACGTCTCCGGCGGCGGCACAGTGATCAACGGCACGCTGACGGCTTCGAAGGAACTGCGCGCGAAGCTGGGCGACTGCCTCACGATCAGCGGCGGCACGTTCAATGTCGATGGCGCGAAGGTGACATTCAGCGCGGGGGACATCGCCTCTCTCGCAACGACGCGCAAGACCTATACGCTCGCCAAGGCAGCGAACGGCGGTACGATCACGGGTAGCCTGCTGCAGCCCGCCACCGACGCTCAGTTGCCGAAGGGCTGGCACGTCATTCAGACGCCTAGCTCTGTGTTGCTCCGCAAGAACGGCGTGACCATCCACATCCGCTGACGGGCACGGGCGTTGCCCATGCGGGAGTGCGAGCGCTTGCAGCGAGCCACAGCAACGGCCGCGACAAGCGCGGCCGCTCCCGCAGGATGGCCCGGCGTGAGCGCGGTGACGTGAGACGCGAGACTCGTCTCATGTCTCGCGTTATCTTCGGCTCGTCTCATGTCTCTCGTCACCAAAATTTCACAAAATCGCCCTTGACGGCAAGCCAAAAGAATTGCTAAAATATCGTCAAGCATTGGGGAAGTTTTTTCCCCGTAACGGAAGTTTCAATAACAAGGAGATGTGGAAATGTCGTTCAAGTCGTTGAAATCCGCGCGTGTCCTCACGCGCCACATTGGAAGCGCCGCGCTTGCGGCGGCAATCTGCGTCACGGCGGTGTCCTCGCCGTCGTTCGCAACCAGCCTAGCGCACCGCTGGTCGTTCAACGGCAACCTCAACGATTCCGTCGGCACCGCCCATGCCATCACCAAGCCCGCCGGGACGGATGCCGTTTTCACGAGCAACAACACTGCCGTCAGGACGGGCACGGACAATTCCGCGTCGTCCAAGGCGACGTCCCTCAACCTCGGCACGGGGCTTGTGACGGGCAACGACGCCACGATTGAGTTCTGGTGTTCGCGCGTCAGCCTCGCCACCAACGCGCGTCTTTTCGACTGGGGTAATGGGGGCGAGGGGGCCAATCCTTCACAATACATCTGTGTTCCATGGAATGACAATGCTGTGATATGGATTTATGGAAAAACTACTAGCCCCACCGTCTCTAGCTGTTTCGTTAACAACGTGAGATACCATGTCGCGATGACCATCAAGGCGAACGGCGACGGGTCTTCCTCCTTCCATTTCATCCGCCGCAACCTTGACGATCCGACGGACGTCAAGTCATGTGACCATACGATCAACGGCTGGACTCTTTCGAGTGTCACGTCTGGACGCCTCTACCTCGGCCATTCCCAGTGGCCGGGCGAATCTGGCATTGACGCGAACGCCACGTACGACGAGGTGCGCCTGTGGAGCGGCGTGGTGCCGAACGAGCTTCTCGGCTTCAGCGCCACGATGGATCCCGACACGCTCCCGATTTCGTATGACGCGAACGGAAAGGCCAACATCACCATTCCCGCGAATGGAACGCTTGCCGTGAACGCGAATACCCTTGGCGGTACCTACACGCTTGACGGCTCGGTGACGCTCGGCGCGGGCGCGAAGATTGTCTTCGACAATGCAAACTTCCCCGGCGGAATGACGCTCACCGCCGAAGGCGGATTCAATGTCCCCTCCGGCAGCATCACCGACTACGTCACGCTGACGGCTCCTGACGGCTATGCCGTAAACCTCCAGGGCAACACCATCTCCGTCGTTTCCGCAGTCGCCACGTCGTGGACGGGCGCGGCTGGGGACGGCAGCTGGGCCAACGCCGACAACTGGTCAGACGGCGTTCCGACGGCAAACAGCGACGTGACGGTTCTTGCCACTGCAACGTCTATGCCGCTGACGACCGGTGCGTGCAAGTCGTTCACGGTCGCCGGTGGAACGCTTTCGGCGGACTGCGACTGGAGCGGAATTGCCGTCAAGCCCGTCATTGCCGGTTCCGTGAACATCAACGGGCACAACCTTACAATGCCATCCGGCGGCGTCACAGCTCAGTCCGGCGCGGCGTTCACCAACAGTTCGCAGACGGACGGCGAAGTGCGCTTCTATGCGGACGGCGATCCGGCGACCGTGACCGAGGCGACGTTCATCGACGGCATCGCGAACCTCACGACGTCTGCGAAAGCGAAGATCGTTATTGTACGGTCGAACTCTGCCGCGGCCGGCGGTACGCTTAACATCGGCGCGGCGAACAACCACACCGTGTTCCGCGCCGAATCCGGCACGATCTCCATGTCCGCGAACGGACAGGTCGGCATGGTCAACGGCGGTGTTGGCTACCTCGACATCACGGGCGGCACGGTCGATTTCTGCACCGCAAGAGACCGCGGCCTCCAGCTCGGTGGCGCCGGTGCGCGGTCCTTTATGACCATTTCCGGCGGCAAGTTGCAGGCAAACTGGATTGACGCCGGGCATAATGACG
>CACWIW010000140.1 GCA_902761035.1 uncultured bacterium
ACCTGCTCTGGCGTGGGGAAGCCCTGGTCTGGGTTCCAGTTCTTGTTCATGTGTTTTTCCTTTCCGTGGCTTTTGCCACGGCACACATGATGCCGTAATAACGACCGAATGGCAATACAAAAAGGGCAGTTGGCAAGTTGCCTAGTTGGCAAGTTTGCAAGTTGACAAATTCTTTGTTGGACGCTCAATCATCGTGCGGCGAATCTTGTCGAACACGCGCGTGAGTTCGCCGGCTTCGGCAAGGACGGAGGCGACTTCCTCGACCTGAGGATAGAGCTCATGCAGCAGCGTTATCCAATATTCGCTTTCTGACGCCTCCTTCGCAACCACGCCAATCTTGTGTACGAAGTCGGCGCTCGATTCGGCGCGATTCGCTTCTCGGTAGTTCGCTCCTACTGCCGTCGCCGAGCGCATCACCTGTTCACGTATGTTTTTCGATTCCAGTCCGCCAGGGATCTTGCGAAGCATTTTGATGACCGCAACCGAAAATGCGACTGTTCGTTTCTCCAGCTGGATCTTGAATTCGCTGTTGGTCATCGCGCGCGTTCCTCTCTTGGCAACTATTCAACTTGGCAACTTGGCAACTATTCAACTTGGCAACTTGGTAACTGCATGCTGAATGTCCGTCCTTCCAGTTTACAACTTGGCAACTTGGCAACTGTTCAACTTGGCAACTTGGTAACTGCCCACAATACTTCCTTCCAGTTTACAAGTTTTCAAGTTTACAAGTTGCCAAGTTGGCAAGTTTTGAAGTTGGCAACTTGGTAACTGCATGCTGAATGTCCTTCCAGTTTTCAAGTTAGCAAGTTAGCAAGTTTACAAGTTGACAAGTTTACAAGTTTTTAGTGGTGGGCGGTGAGGGATTCGGACCCCCGACCTAATGCGTGTAAAGCACTCGCTCTAACCAACTGAGCTAACCGCCCGGGAAAATGTAAAGTGTAAAGTGTAAAATGTAAAGTGTAAAGTGGAGAGTAGGGAATGGGTTTTGGAATTAATCAATTTTCTTGCGGATGACGCGCTTGGCCTTGCCTTCGCTGCGGGGCAGGGCGCCGACGGGGAAGACGTCGCCCTTGGGGAGGAAACCGAGGCGTTCGCGGAGGTGTTTGGCCACCGTGTGACCGGTCACGCCAGGCTCGGCCTCGACGTTGATCGTCACGTCCGTCATGCCGTTGTGCTCCTCGAGGATGATCTGGAACTCGTCCTTCACGCCCGGAATCTCCATGAGCGCCTGTTCGACCTGACGCGGATAGAAATTGACGCCCTTCACGATCAGCATGTCGTCCGTACGGCCCGTGATGCGGTCGATGCGGATGTGCGTGCGCCCGCACGCGCACTTCTCGCGCGAGAGGATGCGGCTGATGTCGTGCGTGCGGTAGCGGATGATCGGCATCGCCTCGCGGGCGAGCGACGTGAACACCACTTCGCCGTACTCGCCGTCGGGCACGTTCTTGCCCGTGGCGGGGTCGATGACTTCGGTGATGTAGTAGTCGTCCCACACGTGGATGCCTGCGTGCGCGGAGCAGTCCTGTCCGGTCGTGCCGATGCCGCCCGTCTCCGTCATGCCGTAGATGTCGAAGCACTCGATGTGGAGGCGGTTCTCGATCTTCTTGCGCATTTCGTCGGAGAATGTCTCGCTGCCGAACACGCCCACGCGTAGCGACGGGATGTCGGGGTCGTTGGAGGCGTCGAGCTTCTCGATGATGCGCGGCACGTAGCTCACGACGGAGCAGAAGCCCTTCACGCGGAAGTCGCGCATGAGCTTGATCTGGCGCTCCGTGTTGCCGCTCGACGCGGGCACGCAGAAGAGCCCCATCTTGCGGCAGCCGTGGTAGCAGCCGAAGCCGCCGTTGAAGAGGCCGAACGTGGGCATGATCTGGAAGGCGTCGCCCGCCTCAAGGCCGGCCATCGTGAAGCAGCGGGCCATCGTGTCCGCCCACTGGTTGAGGTCGTTTTTCGTGTAGGCCATCACCACGGGCGTGCCCGTGGAGCCGCTGGACATGTGGAACTCGAGGAGCTCGCGGCGGTCCACCGTGGACATCTTGAGCGGATACGCCTCGCGGAAGTCCTCCTTCGTGAGGAACGGCAGGTTGCGGAGGTCGTCGAGGCTCTTGACATCCTCGGGGTCGGACATGCCGCGCTTGCGCAGCAGGTCGCGCCACCATTCGCATCCCCACACGCGACGGAGCGTCTTTTGCAGCCCCTTGAGCTGGAGCGCCTCAAGGGCGTCCCGGCTCATCGTCTCCACTTCCCGGTTCCAGAACTTCATCCCAACACCACCTTTCGTCCGCGAGCGAACGCCTCTTTGTTGACTGGTAAAAGCTTTGCCTTCGGGCCCGTGAGCATCTGCTCCATGGCCTCGATCCACTTCGACTCCTCGAACGGCACGAGCGCGGAGAGCGCGCCCGCGATGACCATGTTCATCGTGCGCGCGTTGCCAACCTCGTCCGCGATCTTCGCGGCGTCGACCATGATCACGTCGGGGAACGCCTTCGCAAGACGCGCCTCGAAGTCCGTGACCGGCTGCTGGAGTCCGCTCGACACCGTGACGGGCACGAGGTCGACGTTGTTCATCAGCACCTTGCCGCCCTTCGCGAGGAAGCCCTGCCAGCGCAGGCCCTCCAGGCGGTCGAACGCCACCAGGACGTCGCTCTGCCCCTCGGGGATAATGGGGCTGTGCACCTCGTCGCCGAAGCGCACGGACGAAATCACGCTGCCGCCGCGCTGGGCCATGCCGTGGATTTCGCTCTTCTTGACGTCGAGGCCGCTCAGCGCGGCCGCGTCCGCCAGCAGGTTCGCCGTGAGGAGGATGCCCTGGCCGCCCACGCCCACGAGCGATACGTTCACGGTTTTCATTCGGCGCGCTCCACGACGAGTTCTGGATCCAGCTCGCGCAGCTTCTGCTCGATGCCGCTCTTGAGCGTCATCATTGCGTACGGACACGACCCGCAGTGGCCCACGAGCTTCAGCGTGACCGTCTTTCCCTCCATCTTGACGAATTCAAGGTCGCCTCCGTCCTGCTGCAGCATAGGACGGAGCGCCTCAAGCATCGCCTTAACCTGTTCTTCGAGCGTCATCTATTCCTCTCCTCTTTGGAAGATTCGGCAATAGTATACCATAAATCCGCCGCGCCGTCACGAACGGGAATTGAGCTTGTCACGGCGACTGTAGAATGTCTTGAGTCGGTCGCCGAACGCACGGGCCTCGGGGAAGTTGCCGGGGTCGAGCGTCTTCGCAAGTTCCTCAAGCGCACCGCGCTGCTTGCCCGTGAGGCGCGTGGGCACCTCGAAGACGACGCGCGCCACGAGGTCGCCTACAGGACCGCCGCGCAAATCGGGAACGCCCTTCCCGCGCAGACGGAACTGCTTGCCGTTCGGCGTGCCGGCAGGCAGGCTCACCGTTGCCACGCCGTCGGGCGTGGGAATGTCCACGCTGCCGCCGAGCGCGGCGAGGACGGGCGAGATGGGCACCGTCACAAAAAGATCCGTATCCTCCCGCTCAAACACGTCGCTGTCGCGCACGTTGAGGACCACGTAGAGGTCGCCCGGCGCGCCACCGCGCAGGCCGCCCGCGCCCTTGCCGGAGAGACGCAGACGCGAACCGGTGTCCACGCCCTTCGGGATGCGCAGCGTGATCGTGCGGGGCGTGCGGACCTGTCCGGAGCCGCTGCACGTCCGGCACGGATGCTCCACGACAGTCCCGCTGCCGCCGCATTTCGGACACGTCTGGCGAATCTGGAAGAACCCACCACCGCCGATCACGGCACCGTTTCCGTGGCAGGTCGGACACGTCACGCGCTTCGAGCCGCTCGCCGCGCCCGAGCCGTGGCAGTCGGGACACTGGTCCGGCACGGTGAGCTTCATCGTACGCTCGCTGCCGAACACGGCCTCCTCGAAATCGATCTCCATCTCCATCGTCATGTCCGCGCCGGGCTGTGGGCCGTTGGGATCGGCCGCACGCCGACGGCGTCCACCGCCGAAGAAGTCGCCAAAACCGCTGAACCCACCGCCCCCGCCGCCAAAGAACGCGCCGAGGATGTCGTTCAGGTCCACGTCCTGGAAATGCGAGAAGTCGCGCCCGAAGTCGAACCCGCCGGGGCCGAAGTTGACGCCCTGGTGTCCGAACTGGTCATACCGCTGGCGCTTCTCGGGGTTCGACAGCACCTCATACGCCTCGGACGCCTCTTGGAACTTCTCCTTGGCCTCCGGGTTGTCGGGATTGCGGTCGGGATGCCACTTCATCGCGAGCTTGCGGTACGCGCTCTTGATTTCGTCCGCACTCGCCGTCTTGGAGACGCCCAAGACCTCGTAGTAGTCGCGTTTCTCGGCCATGTCACGCCTCCGCCGCCGGATTCTCGGCGGGCTTCTCCGGCGCGCCGCTGGAGACAACGACCTGCGCGGCGCGCAGGAGCTTGCCGTGCAGCAGCCAGCCGCGTTTCACCTCGTTCATTATTACGCCTTCCGCCACGTCGGACGAAGGAAGCTGCGCGAGCGCGTCGTGGTAATTCGCGTCGAACGGCTCGCCGACGGAATCAATCGGCGTTGCGCCATGGTCGGCAAGCGCCTTGAGGAAACCATCGTATGCAAGCTTCACGCCCTGCACAAAGGGATCGTCCTTGTTCTCAGCCTTTTCAAGGGCGAGCGCAAGGTTGTCCACGGTGGGCAGAAGGTCCTTCAGAATGTCCTTCGCAGCGAACTGCGCGAGCTCCTCGCGGTCACGCGCCACGCGCTTGCGGTAGTTGTCGAAATCGGCGAGCATACGCGCGTACTGGTCTTTCCAGTCTGGCTCGGCCGGCTTTTCCGGGGTTTCCGGCTGTTCCGGATTTTCCGAGCTTTCCGAATCCTCCGGATTTTCCGGAGGTTCCGGCGTTTCCGGATTCTTCGGATTTTCCGGGGCTTCCGGGCTTTCCTGATCCGGAGCTTCCGGCTCGCCAACCGACTTTTTCTCTTCTTCTTCGTTCATTGTACGCCTTTTCTTCTTTCCAAAGCCAAACATGTAGCAGAATCCTTGCCAAAAGTCCCAGAAGGGATTTTATACAACTGTATCGTGTTAATTTTGATTTATAGCCTGTAAGGGACTGTGCCTTTTGTGCGCAACTGTGTCATTTGTATACAGATTAGATCTTCGCGAGGGCCTGCTTGAGGTCGGCGATGAGGTCCTGCGGATCCTCGAGGCCCACGGAGAAGCGGATGAGGTCCGGCGGGATGCCGGCGGCCTTCAGCTGCGCGTCAGTGAGCTGGCGGTGCGTGTGCGAGGCGGGGTGCAGCACGCAGCTCCAGGCGTCCGCCACGTGCGTGACGATGCCGATCACCTTGAGCGAATCCATGAACTTGATGGACTTCGCGCGCCCGCCCTTGATGCCGAACGTCATCACGCCGCACGGGCTCGTGCCCTTGAACTGCTTCTTGACGAGCTTGTGGTACGGCGAGTCGGGAAGACCGGCGAAGTTGACCCACGCCACCTTCGGCTGTTTCCGCAGCCACTTCGCGATCGTGAGCGCGCTCTCCGCGTGGCGGCGGATGCGCACGTGGAGGCTCTCAAGGCCGAGGTTCAGGAGGAAGGCGTTGAACGGCGAGGGGATGGACCCGAAGTCGCGCATGAGGTGCGCCGTCGCCTTCACGATGTACGCCTGCTTGCCGAACGCCTTCACGTAGGAGAGCGCGAAGCGCTCGGGGTACTTCGCCCAGTCGAAGTTGCCGCTGTCCACGATACAGCCGCCCACCTGCGAGGAGTGCCCGTCCATGTACTTCGTCGTCGCGTGCGTCACGATGTCCGCGCCGAACTCGAACGGACGACACAGCACGGGCGTGGGGAACGTGTTGTCCACGATGAGCGGCACGCCGAACTTGTGCGCCGCCTTCGCGAACTTCGCGATGTCGAGCACCACGCCGGACGGATTCGCCACCGTCTCGCCGAACACGCACTTCGTATTGGGACGGAACGCCTTCGCGATCTCGGCCGGGGAGGCCTCCGGATCCACGAACGTGAAGTCGATGCCGAGCTTCTTGAGCGAGACGGCGAAGAGGTTGAACGTGCCGCCGTAGATCTGCGCGCTGGAGACGACGTGGTCGCCCGCCTGGCAGAGGTTCAGGACCGCGAAGGTCGATGCCGCCTGTCCCGAGCTCGTGAGAATCGCCGCCACGCCGCCCTCGAGCGCGGCGATCTTCTTCGCCACCTGGTCGTTCGTGGGATTCGCGAGGCGCGTGTAGAAGTAGCCCGGCGCCTTCAGGTCGAAGAGGTCCGCCATCTGCTCCGACGTCTCATAGCGGAACGTGGTGCTGGCATACACCGGCACCTGACGCGGCTCGCCCTTCTTCGGCTGCCAACCACCTTGGACGCACAACGTATCGACTGTCATTTCTCGTTTCTCCTTCTTTCTCGAAAAATTGAATTGTGAATTTTACACCATCCGGCCGATTTGGTAAACTACAAACCGTGAAACACACAACATTTTTTCTTCTGGCGACCCTTGCCTGCGTGGTCGGAGGTCGCGGGGCGACCGCCCTACCGCGGAAAGTAGTCAGCGGCCGCGGGGCGACCGCTATTCAGCGGGGAACGACCTCGGGGAAGCGGCACTCATGCCGCTTCAGCCAAGGGGATGCGACGAGAGCGTCGCTTCCCCAATGGTCCGCTCCCCTCGGGCCAGCCGTAAACCTGCCGTATCCGGCCGGACACATCCTCGCGCTCCAGATCTGCCTCGACCGGCGCGGGTACTCCGTTAACGCGCTCGACGGAACCACCGGACGCAAGACTGACGTTGCGCTCGCCACCTACTGCGCCGTGAACGGGTTCCCCTTCCCGGCTCGCAGCCAGCAGGCGAAGGCGTGGGAGACTCTGTTCCCCGGCGAGACGAACCTCTTCACCACGATCATCGTCACGCCCGAGGACCGACGCGCCATCGTGCGCATCCCACGCGCCCCCGCCGAGAAAGCAGCCATGACGGCGATGGGGTACCAGTCGCTGCTGGAGATGTACGCGGAACGCGGACGCCTCACCGAGGCGACGCTCCGCGCCCTAAATCCCCGCGTGCGCTGGCCCAACCCTCCCGTCGGCACCGTCATTCAGATTCCATACTTTCCACAACCTCCCAAGAAACGCGGCACCCCGCGCGTGCTGGCAGACGTCCTGCGCGTATCGCTTGAACGCCGCGAGATCACCGCGTTCGACCGCAAGGGAAACCTGATCGCGCTCTTTCCATGCTCGATCGCGGCGGAAAAGAACAAGCGACCGCCGCCCGGGGAAATCGAGGTCGCAACGCTCATTCCCGATCCCAACTACACCTACACGCCCGACGCGCCGGGCGACCAGCGGAAATACATATATCCGCCCGGACCCAACAACCCAGTGGGACGCGCCTGGATCGGCCTGTCGCTCCCCACCTACGGCATACACGGCACGCCCTGGCCCGAGCAGATCGGCCGCGCCGAGTCGCACGGCTGCTTCCGTCTCTCGAACTGGAACGCCGTGCGCCTGCGCGAACTCTGCGACATCGGCACCAGCATCGTGATCGAATAGCCGCCGTTCAGCTCGGCGGCACATCAGTCACGCTTGATGATTGCCTTCGCAACGGCGTCTTCACCATCGCAGACGACGACGCTTCCGGCGGGAAACGCCTTCACGGCATCACGCTGTTCCTTCGTGCGACAGCAGGCGTACACCTTGCCACCGCGCAAGACGAACGGTTTCAGGAAACTGCACGACTTCGTGTCCGGGACAGGCAACACCACCGCATCAAGATGGTCGAGGGTTCCATCCTGAATCGGATGATGTGAAACGTCCTCAAGATCAACGCCCGGTAGCCCCATCAGTTTCACCGCCATATCCCCCACCTCCCGCGTCGAGAAGTCGGCGCAGTATAAGCCCAGCGCCAGCCCACCGCGCACATGGGAATTCAGATTTCCCTCGGCGCTCTTACCCGTGAGGTACTTAAGACCGGCGCGGACAACATGGCGGGAACCACCGAGGTATTCCGGGTGCGTCGCAATGGTGAGAATCTTCCCCTTGCCAATCGTTCCGCCGACGATGGCCGCGTGACCGCCCATCGCGGGGACGGTGTTGGTGTTGAAGGAATAGACGTTCTGGCTCGCGTACGTCGCAAAGGTTCGGATGTCGGAATCGGGCAGCGCCGTCTCGGGTGCAGGTTCGAACACCGGCCCACCCCAGTAGAGCGTGGTGAACTTCTTTTCGGAAAGGCCCAACGCCTTGCGTCCGTCGTCCGTGAGCGCGCATTGCACGTCCTTCGAGTTGCCGCGGTACGGACACACCTGCGGACGGTACGGCGTGAGCCCGATGTACGTGCGCTCGGTGTTCGACTGCCCCACGAGATACGCCCCCGCGCACGTGCCGTAGTACGCGCCGCCGCCGCGCACCCAATTGACGAGGTTCGAACATCCGACCGGTCCCAGCGACTTCATCTGCGTCTGCGACCAACCGCCCGGTACCACGAAGAGGTCCACGTCGGCAAGCGCGCCCGATGCCACGTCCGAGCCGAGCAGGAAGCGTACGTCGTAGTTCGGCGACGAGGCGATCGTTCGGAGCAAACGGAAGAGACACGATCCGCTTGATCCGGGACCGAGAAGAAACCCTGTGCGCACGGCATCCTTTTTTCGCGGCAAGGCCGCGCCGAACGTCGGCGCGGGAACTGGCGGAAGAGGACGCTTCCGCAACGCGCGCAACGTCTCCATCGCCTCGGCCGGTCCTTTCACGAAATGGAGGCCGTCGCCATCCTTGACCATTCCCGAAACGCATTTCGCACCGCGTCCCCACGCGACGACGTGTCCGCCGCGCTTCAGAAACTGTTTCAAATCCCGCGCCCCCGCTGGCGTGGCAAGCTTCTTCAACCGCGATGCGTCCGGCGAATCGCAGATCACGACCGCGTCCACGGAACTTGACGCGAACCCGCCGCCGCGCACGTGGAAGCCCGGATCCTTCACGAGTTCCATCGCAAACGCCGCTCCCTCCGCGCCAGGCGAAAACGACGTGGGACACCCCACGACGAACTGCCCCGGCTTTTTCTGGTCGCGAACGAAACGGATGGTGCGCCCGGTGAGGTAACGGATGCCGCCGACGACGAGATCCATCGTGTGCGGATTCACTTCGGGATGGTCGGAGAACACCCAGACCTTTCCCTTTCCATACTTGCCCGCGATGCACGAGGCGTAGCCACCCATCGACGGGCAGTTGGGATCAAGCCTCATGGTGAGGATGTTACAGCCGAAACGGGCCATCACCGTAAAGTCGCCGAGGCGGGGATGTCCTTCGCAGGGCGTCATCACCGGTCCCCTGTGATAGGTGGTGGTGTGGATCCCCGGTTCGATCCCCGCGAAGTCGTGCGCGCAATCCGCCCAGATCGTGTTGATCGTTCCGCCGCCGCGCGGAGGTAACTCGACCCGCGTGTACGGAATGATGCCGAGGCCTTTGTACTTCGCGGTCTCCATCATCAGGAGCGCTCCGGCGCACGAGCCGAGATAGCCGCCGCCTTCGTGGATGAACCGTTCAAGCGCCGCGCGTCCCTCGTCACCGAGCGACGCGCTGATGTCCACGCTCGAACCACCGGACATCAACAACACGTCCACACCGGAAAGCGCGCCCGCGCGCACCGCCGCGCCGTCGATGAACTTCGCCTCGCAGTCCGGCGAAAGCGCCGCCAGTCTGGAGTACGCCAGCACCGACCCGCGCGCACCGACGTCGGTGTACACGCCCAACCGCAACGAATCGCGCGATTCCGTGCGGACGTATGCCTTGTCCTGCGCGAACGCCAGACTCACCGCACCAAGCGCAACAGCGGCGAGAAATAATTTCTTCATCATCCGTTTTCCATTTCCTGTTATCGTTCGTTGAACTCGTCCCGAGCAGCGACTAGTTTGCCAGATCATCCCGCCGCGAAAAGGTCGTCGAGCGACACCTCGGACTGAATGCGCGACGAATACTCGTTCCGGACGAGTCCGCTGGAAGTGATCATCGTAAGATGGATCGATTTCCGCGTTTTCGTGACTTCGCGGAACACGCCGATCTTCTGCGCAAGGCGTGCGTCGTATTCCTTGTCGATTCTGAACGGTTCAGACGTGTATTTGCACTCGCAGACGTTGATCACATTGTCGGCCCTGTCGAAAAGGAGGTCTATCTGCGCACCGTCAGGATGCACGTCGTCCGCTCGATGCTGCCATGCACAACACTCAACAAGGACGCCGTCAATGCCAAGCGTCTTGCGTATCTGCGGCTGGTGCAAAAGGCAGAGCCGTTCAAAGGCCAGTCCGCACCAGACCCTGTGGGAAGGCGTATCCACCGTCCGCAGCCAGAAGTTTCCGTCCGATGGCTTTCTGCCAGCAAGATAGCGGAAATGGAAAAGCGAAAACGCGTCAACCAGCTGAAACACCAGTTTGCAGCTCCCTGAACCGAATGGATTGTACTTGCGGAGAAAACCGCTCACGGTCAAAGCCTCAAGCGCATCCGTCAGTTTGCCGGTGGTTACTATAGAAAGAAATGGCGGAGGGTTGATGGAGGTTGAAGAGGCTTGATGAGGATTGAAAAGAGTTGATTTTACTGGGGAAAATTGCGGATGTGGCGGGGAGAGGACTGGATTAGCGTGGGGAAAACGCATTAGGGTTGCGCGGAAAGTTTTGGTTTGGGTTGGGGCGTGCTGGGCATCGCGGTGGTGTGTAGGGCTATTTTGTTTGTCTCGCAGAACCTGGTAAAGGCGTTCCAGATGCGATCGTGCGCGGCGCGTTCCATTGGCGCGGCATCCTTCGGCGGATCGCGCCACAACGTTGCAAAAAGGGTTGTGTTGCGCTGCTCAAACGCTATCTCCATGCGCATCATTTTGAGGGGGACTCCAGGTTCTCTGGATCGGTAAGTTCGACGCGACCGCCGAGTTCGATGAAGTAATGCGGCTCGTCAGGCTCGCCCCATTCTGGATGAAGGCATCTATCTGCCGGATGTTCGACATACGCATACGGCATCAATCCGCTGACGGTCTCAATTCCCTTGCACCAAAAAGCCATGCGCGGAGCATCTTTCGCGTAGCCACGGCGGAACTCTACGATCGGCGTTGTGCTTTCTGTAAACTTGCGATCCCAGTTGTGAAGCCGCTTTCGCCAGTAGAGCGTGGGGAGCCGGTATTCCTCGCGCTTGTCTCCGGAGGCGATCATGTCGAACCACTTGCCTTTCAGGACGAGCGGAAGGATGGAACATTGGCTGCGCGGTAGTTTCAACAATTCAGCCATTCTATCATTCTCCGGTTGTATGCTCCAATACTGTCTCGCGAGAAGGACGCTCTGCCGTCACGCCTCTTTCTCTTTCTTCGCACACTCTCTGAAAGATGGCCGACAACGCGCTCCATTCGTAGTCCATTCGCCCAGAAGCGTCACAACAGTTCCAGACCCGCGCGAAATACATCCGCGTCAGACCAGACAGCAGCCCGTAGAACTCGTTTTCGCTTAGTGCTTTGATGCACAGTTCACCGGCGACCATCTTGTTAATCATTGCTTGTTTCTCTTGGTCTGTCATTACCTAGCTGCCTTTCTTGTGGGTTGGAACTGTTTTTTGGGGAAAGGCCGAGCAAGCTCGGCCATCAGGACTTGGGACGCTGGGCGGAGCGGGCGCCGGCCATGGAATAGACATAGAGCGCCTTTTCGATCACGTCGGCGGCGTTGGCGGGGTTGTGCTGGGTGATCCATGCTTCGACGCGGCGGATACAATCCTTCGGCGAGGTGGACGCGGCGATGACGGACTGGAGCGGCGCAAGGTCGGCGGCGAAGGCCCGTGCAAGGTCGTCGGCGCGGGTGGCGGCCGGGCGGTCTTCGACGGAATCGGCGGCGGAGAGGGGGACGGGCTGGGTGACAGCAAGCGTACGACAGCAAGAGGGGACGGGCTCGGTGGCCCGTCCATCAGCTGCGGCCACGGAGGGCCGCCACCCCGATAAGGGAGCCGAAAAGGGAAGCATCGGGGATTGGGGGATGGCTGCGCGGCGGATGCCGAAGCCGATGCGCTCGGAAAGGGTATTGAGGGCATCATCATCCGGCTCGAGGCCGGCTTCATGGAGCTTGCCGATCACGGTGAGGGTGGCGGTCTGCTCGCGGGCGGATTCTGAGCCGAAGAGGATCTTCGGCGCGCGGCCCGTGTGGCCGTTGATTGCTAGGAGCTGCTCGAAGAGCTGGCCGCGGAGCGTCGCGGCGAGGGACTTAGCATCGGCTTTTCTGATGTCATCCCGCACTTCTCCCTGGAGGTTCGCCGTGCCTCCGCCGAGCTCTCCCGTGGGCGAGGCGTTGG
The DNA here is from genome assembly GCA_902761035.1 of uncultured bacterium. Lineage (GTDB taxonomy): Bacteria > Verrucomicrobiota > Kiritimatiellia > RFP12 > UBA1067 > RUG572. The sequence continues at coordinate 12,265 of CACWIW010000140.1, forward strand.
AGGACAGGGTTTGCCCGACGATGAGCTTCGAAATCTCCTGGTTGCAGATGGTGATGAAGCGCTCGTGGCTGTTGGAGGAGTCGCCGTTCGCGGCCTGGACAATCTCGACCTCGGTGTTCTTCGAGACGACGATCGCGCCAAGGCGCACGGCAAGCCGGAACGCGCGCTCGAGCGTGGCGCGGCCTTTTTCATCGGAGTACTTGCCCTTCAGGAACGGGACGCCGAAGCGCTCGAGGAGATCGGCCCACCACTGGCGCGACATCGTGCGCAGCAGCCACCAGAAAAGGATGGAGCGCATCGCGCCGCCCCAGTTGTCGGGCACGGGCATGAGGTCGCAGCGGTGGACGATGTAGCGTTCCGGCGTGACCTCGTGGGAGGTGTGGAGCGGCGTGCCGGTGTCGTCAACGTCGAAGATGCGCATCGCGCCCTGCGAGTAGTCGAGGAGCTGGTAGTGGACCGGCACAAGCGCCTTGAGCGCGAAACCGCCGCCGGGAAGCGGCGCGAACACCTTCTCCACGACGGCGACGGGGAAGAGCGTGGCGTTCATCAGCCACGACTGCGCATCCGCGAAGGTGGCGTTGTCGATCACGTCGTCGCAGAGGTCGCTCGCGGCGACGTCGGCGGGGTCGTTTTTCTTGAACGGGATGACCGTGACCGGATCGCCGAGGACTGCGATCTTGCGCTTCATGAACTCGGAGCGCACCTGGTTGTCGTTGGAGATGACGTCGCGGTAGAGCGCGAAGAGCTCGCGGGTGTCGCCGTTCTGCGCCTGATCGACGATGCCCATGAGACGGTCTGCGGAGAGGTAGCGGACCAAGCTCGGCAGCTCGCGGCGGGGATCGAGGTTGGTGATTTGGTCGGTGTATTCCTTCATGGGGGCCTTTCTTTTCAGCCGATCACAGATCGGCCATCAAATCTATGAGTTGAGGGTTGGGGTGGAGGGGCCGTCGTCGGGGGGCGGGAGCATGGTGAGGCGGGAGGGCAACGATACGGGGGCTGCGCCCCCGAACCCCTGCGGCGACGCAACGCGCTCGCCGATCTGGACGGCGTCGGCCTTGGCCTCCTCCGTGCCTTCAATGAGGGCGTGGAGGGAGTTCTTCGTGCCGTCGAAGAGGTCGCCGTGACGGCCGGTGGCGGCATCGAGGGTGTTGTCGAAGCCGCCTTTCATCTTCTTGACGAGGCGGAAGTCGTCTTTGACGTTGAAGTCGTTCGGCAGGTCGATCTGGCCTTCGTCGATCGCGTTGACGAGCAGCTGGCCGAGGTAGGTCTTGTACAGGACGCGCTCGCCCATGAAGTCAAGGCGCTCGGAGCTTTTGAGGAGGATGACCTGGCAGATGCCCTCTAGCATCTCGCGCACCTCCGTGGCCCAGTACACTTCGCTCGTGGCGTCGATGGCGACGGCCTTGGGCTTGAGCTTCGTGCAGAGCTCGTAGAGGATGGCTTTCGGTTTCTTCGGATCCTTCGACTTGAAGGAGAGTATCAGTTTCGCGGCGTAGCGGCCATCGATCCGCTGCGTGACGGCGATGCCGAAGGGGTTGGACTTCTCGCCCTCGGTGGTGGCGGGGTCGCCGCCGATGCCGATGGGGCCTTGCGAGAGGTCGAAGAGGCGCTCCCAGCCGGGCGGCAGATCATCCTCGGCATAGACGCACCCGGCGCGCTCGCCGCGCTCCATCGCCTCCATGAGCTTGATGAGGCCGACGGCAGCAGATCCGCCGGTGATGAAGAGGCAGCCGTAGTTGCGGTCCCAGGCGTCCTTGTCGAACGCGCGGCGGCGCGACTCCTCGGGCGTGACCGGCTGGGCGGTCTTGGTGTCGTAGAGCGCGACGCCGTCGGCGTAGGCATCCCAGGCATCGACGCGCAGGCAGGTGACGCCCTTGACGGATTCATAGACGTTGCCGGACGGCGAGACGGGGAACTGCATTCCCGGCGGGGGCGCAAGCTGCTCGAAGGAGTAGTGGGCGTCGTCGGGCGGCGGCGTGGTGAGGAGGAGGATGCGGAACTGCGGGTTCGACGCGACGATCGGCTCGACAGCCTCCCAGACGTCCTTCCAGTTGCCGATGCGGCCCACCTCGTCGCACATGAGGTCGCCGGTCTCGCCGACGGTGTCCGGACGGAGCGCGACCACCTTCGTGCGGGAGTAGGATGAGCGGGTGTGGTAGTAGCGGAACTCCAGGCGCGAATGCTCGAAGAGGTCGGCGAAGTCGTCGTGCGTGAGCCCGCTCACGCTGCGGCCGGTCTTGTCGTCGGCGAGCTGCACCTTGCCTTCCTCGAGGCGCGCCATCGCCGCCGAGATCGCCTTCTCGAAGACGGCGGCCTCCTTGCGGACGATCTCGCGCGAGAGGTTGAGCTTGGCGGAGCCGAAGATGACCGTGTGGTCGCGGTGCTTCATCATCTTCATGAGCGCGATGTTCGCGCAGGTCGTGGTCTTGCCGTACTGGCGGCGGGCGATGAAGCCGAGGAGGCGGTACTGCTCGACGAGCTGGAAGAGGCGCCGCTGGCCGGAGCGCATCTGGATGACGGGGGAGGAGGTAGGAGCAAGACTCTTATGAGCGACAGCTGGGGGATTATCTGCCATCTTCCGCGCCCTCCCAGAGGTCGCCGAACATGAGCCGCCCGAGGCGCTCGGTCTTCTCGTCGGAGCCGAGGCGCTTGTCGGTGGCGAGCGCGAGGGCGTCCTTGCTCTGCGCCCACTTGATGAAGAGGCGCGTGGTGTCGCGCTCGAACTTCGCGCGGGAAAGCTCGAGCTGTTCCTTCGCGAGGGCGTTCTTCTCCTCGGCGAGCGCGACCTTCTGCGCGGCGTTCTCGGAGGCGCGGAGCTTGACGAGGGCCGTGGAGAGGTCGGCGATCTTTTCCTCGTCGGCCGATTCCAGGGCGTCCATGATCTTCGCCGTCGCGATGCTGCAGCCGACGCCGGCGACGTTGCCGCCGGCGGCGGCGGCGAGGGTCTGCGAGACTTCGGCGAGGCGGCGGATGCGGTCGGCGTCCTTCTGGTCTTCGAGCCAGTCCGCGTAGCCGGACGAGCGCCAGTCGGTGAGGTTCTGCGCGTTGACGATGGAGGTCTTCAGCTCGCGCATGACCTTCTTCACCGCCGGCAGGCAGTTGAGCCAGACGAGGATCTCCGCGCCGGACTTGCCGTCGCGGATGCGCTCGTTGAGCTCGTTGCGCACGGCGAACGGCAGGCGGCCTATCTTGGAACGGTAGCTGCGCGTGTTCATACGACCGTGACCTTTCCGGTAATGGCCCATTCCTGGAAACCATTGGGCGTGATCTGCCAGACGGGTGAATCATCAAGCTTGTTGATATTCATTCCTACCATCTCCATCTTGTGCAGACTACGCAGGGCATTCTCCACTTCGTCCACTGTGCAGCGACGGTCCAGCATGCGCGAGGTGTTGATTCTCTGCGCGATGGCGGCCGCAGGATACGCCGCCGGATCGCGTGGAGCGAGAAATGCGATTATCAGCTGCTTCAAGTTCATCTGTTGTTCACCTTTCCTTCGATTCTTCCAAGCATGAGATTGACGCTTTGATGCCACTCGTTATCCTTCGCCGTGAGATCCCGCACCAAATCAAACAGTTGTTTCATATCGCCGTCCACGCGGCGGCGATCTTGATTGATATTCTCCTGCAAATCCTTGATGTCCCCAGATATTTCCCGCTTCAACTCCGTGAGTACTCCCGTGAGTTCCTTTTTCAATTCTGCCAGCTCCTGTTTGGTCGCGTATGACTTCGCGACCTCCTCTGGGAGCGGCGGATCGCGCCGAAAGTTTCGCGCGATCGAGAGCACGGAGTTCACGAGCGCGGCAAGCGCGGCGAGCGCGACCACGGCCGCGCCGATGATGATGAAGTATGTCATGTTTTCCTGCATGGTTGCTTTTTCGCCTTTGCGGCGGGTATGATACCACGGAATGGCGCGAACGCGCCGTGCGCCGTGCGGAGGATGCGGCGGGACGAGGCGGGCGCGGAGGCCCGCCACCCCGATATTGCGCCGCCGGGCCGCATCATCCGCACGGCGCGGGGCGCGGAATCGGGGGAAATGCGATAATACGCGCCGCTATGAGCAAGTCAGTTTTTCCAGAGAAGCCGATAGTGAGGCCGCTTGCGGGCACGGACTACGTGCTGGCGGAGGACTACTACTTCCCGGCAACGGTGGGCGGATGGGACGTGACCGTGCACGTGATGCCGGGATTCCGCACGGACGGCGCATCCATCCCGCGCCTGCTCTGGCCAATCTTCGGCTCGCCCTACGATCCCGACATCATCGCGGAGGCAATCGGGCACGACGCCCTGTACCGTGGGCGGATCGTGCCGCGCAGGGACGCCGACGACGCCTTCCGCGACATGATGAAGCGGAGAGGCAGGATACGCGCGTGGAAGCGCCGCCGCATCTGGCTGGGCGTGAGGCTCTTCGGATGGATCGCGTGGCTGCGGCACACGCCGGAGGGCGTGGCCGAGGCGAGACGGCACATTTCCCTCGCTTTCGCGGGGGGAGGTAAGAACAACGAAACGGGGCTTCGCCCCGAACCCCAAGAAAGGACAACCATGAAAAAACTGATGATGACTGCGCTGGCCGCGATCGCGGCGGCGATGACGGGATGCACCTCCACCTCCGCTGAATGGGGCGGGGAGCGCGTGATCACGGGCGCGGACGGGAAGCCGCTCGTCGCCAACGACGGGACCGTGCAGAAGGCGAAGGAGCCGGTCAGGCTCTCCAGCTGGCGGCACTGGATCGACACCCACGTCGACACGGCGAAGCTGGACGTGGAGAAGGACAGGATCGAGTTCACGATGAACGGCTACAAGGCGGAGCCGAGCGAGGAGCTGAACAAGCTGGTCGAAACCTCGCTCAAGGGCGCCGCCGAACTCGCCGCCAAGGTGGGCGCGGCCATCGCGACGAGCGGCGGCAGCGTGGCGGGGGACGCAGCCTACACGGCGCTCCGCAACGCGATCTCGAAGTACATCTCCAAGGGCGGCGACGCCTCGAAGGCGAAGATCACCTGCGAGAACGGCAACTGCACAATCTCCGACGGCACCGTGACGGAAACGTGCACGGACTGCTTCGCGAAATGAGGTGGTGATCATGACGCAGGAAGAATACGAAAAACGCCTCGCAGAACTCGAGGCCGAGGCCGACCGGCGCGGATGCTGCGTGATCCCGGCGCATCCGATCCCGCCTCCGGACAAACCCCGCAAAACAGACGCGGGCAACTGACCTTGGCGCGGCACGGGATCATGCATACGGCGGGCGAACCATCATCCGGCATGTGGCCGCCTCGCCGGTGCCCGGCGGGCGTGCCGCGGTTCTAACTACACCGCCGGGCTAGACTCCATGGCTCGCCCGCCGCCCCGGGCCCAATGTCGGACGGGCGGCAGATTTCAGTGAATAGCGAAGAGTGAATAGTGAACAGGTGAAAAAATGAGATCAAACCACTGCTGCTACACGCAGATCACGATGCCGATGTCCACATTCAGCATCCAACTACCGCCGGATCCGCGCAGGGTCTCGCAGAAGGAACGCCGCAAGAAGGCACGCTACAGGCGGAGCCAGGGAATCAAGGTGAGGTAGAGGAATCCCGGCCATGCAGCAGTACGACCAGTTCGTCGACAAGTTCAAGCCGCGCCACACGAGCGACGACACGCACACGCCGCCGAACGTGTACGAGGCAGTACTGGCGTGGTGCGTGCACCGTTACGGCATCGACCGCGCGAAGGCGGTGCGCCCGTTCTTCCCCGGCGGCGACTACGCGCACGCGGAGTACCCCGCCGACTGCGTCGTGATCGACAATCCGCCGTTCTCCGTCCTCTCGCAGATCGTGCGCTTCTACCTCGAGCGCGGGATCAGATTCTTCCTTTTCGCTCCGTCGCTGACGAGCATCGGACACGCGAGGCATCCCGGCTGCGCGGCGATATTCAGCGACAGCGACATCACCTTCGACAATGGCGCGGTGATTCGCTGCGCGTTTCTCACGAGCCTCGAGCCGCCCGACGTGCTGGCCGTGTCCGCACCCGACCTCGGCGACGCGATCGCCGTTGCCGAGGCGGAGAACCGCAAGATCGGAAAGAAAACCGTGACGCCGCTCGCGATGCCCGACGAGGTGCTGACCGGCGCGCGGATGCAGTACCTCGCTGCGCACCACACGCCGCTCACGGTGCGCCGCGCCGACGCCGCCTTCATTCGCCGCCTCGACAACTACCCTGCCGGAATCTACGGAGGAGGCTATCTGCTCTCGGAACGCGCGGCGGCGGAACGCGCGGCGGCGGAACGCGCGGCGGCGGAACGCGCGGCGGCGGAACGCGCGGCGGCCGAACGCGCGGCGGCGGAACGCGCGGCG
>CACWIW010000141.1 GCA_902761035.1 uncultured bacterium
GCGAGGCCCTTGCGGGCGCCGTGGGACGAGATGAAGTACTCGAGCACCGAGAGGCCCTCGCGGAAGGACGCGGTGATCGGGCGCTCGATGATGTTTCCGGACGGGTCGGCCATGAGGCCGCGCATGCCGGCGAGCTGGCGGATCTGGAGCTTCGAGCCACGGGCCTTGGAGTCGACCATCATGTAGATCGGGTTCAGCTCCGTGGGGTTCGGCGTCTCTTCGGAGATGTTGCGGTCAATCGTCTTGTACAGCTCGTCGCCCACCTTCTCGGTGGCGGCGGTCCACACGTCGACGATCTTGTTGTGGCGTTCGCCGGCGGTGATGATGCCCTGCTGGAACTGTCCCTCGATCTTGGCCACTTCGGCTGCGGACTTCGCGATCACCTCGTCCTTCACGGCCGGGCGGATCATGTCCTTCAGGCCCATCGACGCGCCGGAGACGGTCACGTAATTGTACCCGAGGTCCTTGAGGTCGTCGATCAGCTTCACGGTGGCGTCATGCCCCGCCACGCGCTGGCAGTCGAGGATGAGGTTTCCGATGGTGGACTTCGTGACCTTGTCGTTGATGAAGCCCATCTCCTTCGGGAACACGCCGTTGAAGATCACGCGGCCTGCGGTGGTCTCGATCACGCGCTTCGACGGGTCGCCGTGCGGACGCGGCGGCATCGGGTTGCCCTCGGCGTCGATGAGCTTGTCGGAACCGTAGTCGGGGTTGCGGAAACGGATGCGCGAGTGGTAGTCGATCGCCTTCTCGGCGATGCCGAACTCGACCTCGCCGATGTCGTTGAAGAGCGGCAGGTGCTCGCCCGTGAAAGGAGTCTTGCCGGCCAGCTTGCCGGACAGCTTGTCCTGCTGCCCCGCCGTGGTGAGGAAGTAGAGGCCAAGGCAGACGTCCTGGGTAGGCGTCATCACTGACTTGCCGGACGCCGGCGAGAAGATGGACGTAGCCGCGAGCATCATCAGGCGGCTTTCCATCTGCGCCTCGATCGAGAGCGGCACGTGTACGGCCATCTGGTCGCCGTCGAAGTCGGCGTTGAACGGGGTACACACCATCGGGTGCAGGCGGATGGCCTTGCCTTCCACGAGCACGGGCTCGAACGCCTGGATAGAAAGGCGGTGGAGCGTAGGCGCGCGGTTGAGGAACACGGTCTTGTCCTTCGTGACCTCCTCGAGAATGTCCCAGACCTCGTCGTCATGCGTCTCGATCTTCTTGCGGGCCGTGCGGACGGTGTGGCACTTGCCCTGTTCGCGGAGGGCGCGGATGATGAACGGCTCGAAGAGGCGGAGGGCCATCTCCTTCGGCAGGCCGCACTGCGGGAGGCGCAGCTCGGGGCCGACGACGATCACGGAACGGCCGGAGTAGTCAACGCGCTTGCCGAGCAGGTTCTGGCGGAAGCGGCCGGTCTTACCCTTGAGGATCTCGGAGAGCGACTTGAGCGGACGGTTTCCGGGACCGGTGACCGCGCGGCCGTGGCGGCCGTTGTCGAACACCGCGTCGACGGCCTCCTGAAGCATGCGCTTCTCGTTGCGGATGATTACGTCCGGCGTCTTGAGCGCGAGGAGGTTCTTGAGGCGGTTGTTGCGGTTGATCACGCGGCGGTAGAGGTCGTTGAGGTCCGACGTCGCGAAGCGGCCGCCCTCGAGCGGGACGAGCGGACGCAGCTCCGGCGGGATCACGGGAAGCACGTCGAGGATCATCCACTCGGGCTTGCCGCCGGAGGAGCGGAAGCCCTCGACCACCTTCATGCGCTTGGCGATCTTCTTGCGGTTCTGCTTGGAGCGCGTGTTCTGCATCTGCTCCTCGAGCTCGCGCATGAGCTTGTCGAGGTCGGTCCTGCGCAGGAGCTCGCGCACAGCCTCGGCGCCCATCTTGGCGCGGAACGCGTCCTGGTACTTTTCACGCGCGTCGGCGTATTCCTGCTCGTTCAGGGTCTGGCCGTCCTTGAGGGGCGTGTCGCCGGACTGGATCACGAGCCAGTCCTGGTAGTAGAGGATGCGCTCGAGCTCGGCCGTGGTCTTGTCGAGGATGAGGCCGATGCGGGAGGGCGTACACTTGAAGAACCAGATGTGGCTCACCGGCACGGCGAGCTCGATGTGGCCCATGCGCTGGCGGCGCACGGAGGAGAGCGTCACCTCCACGCCGCAGCGGTCGCAGACCATGCCCTTGTTCTTGATGCGCTTGTACTTGCCGCAGGCGCACTCCCAGTCGTGGGTGGGCCCGAATATCTTCTCGCAGAAGAGGCCGTCCTTTTCCGGACGGAACGTGCGGTAGTTGATCGTCTCGGGGTTGCGCACCTCGCCGTGCGACCATGCACGGATCGTCTCTGGGGATGCCAGCTGTACCTTGACGGCGTCGTAATGCACCGATGCCGAGTACTGGCCGCCGAAGATGTCGCTCGCGTTGTAGGGATTCATGTGAATTTTCTCCTGTTCGGGAAATTTTCGTTAGAGGTTCTGTCCGCCCATCATGGTGGCGCCGGCTGCTGCCGGGGTTGCCATGGTGGCGGCGGCGCGCTGCGGCTTGTCGGCGTCACCGCCGAGGAGCTGCATGTCGAGGCAGAGGCCGCGGAGCTCGTGGATGAGCACCGAGAACGACTCGGGCATTCCGGAGTCGAGGATGTTCTGGCCCTTCACGATGGACTCGTAGATGCGCGTGCGGCCCTGCACGTCGTCGGACTTGACGGTGAGCAGTTCCTGCAGCGCGTACGCCACGCCATAAGCCTCGAGCGCCCACACCTCCATTTCGCCCATGCGCTGGCCGCCGAGCTGGGCCTTGCCGCCCAGAGGCTGCTGCGTGACGAGGGAGTAGGGGCCGATCGCGCGGGCGTGCATCTTGTCCGTGACGAGGTGGTGCAGCTTGAGCATGTAGATCACGCCCACCACGACGCGCTGGGCGAACGGTTCGCCCGTCATGCCGTCGTAGAGCACCGTCTTGCCGTCCTCGCAGATCCAGGCGGCGTCGCCCTCTTCCTTCTCCTGCTGGGCGCGCGCCTTGCGCAGGTACTCGTCGATCTCGTACTCCTGCACGCCGTCGAACACGGGCGTCGCGGCATGGAAGTTCAGGAGACGGCAGGCGAGGCCTAGGTAGGTCTCAAACAGCTGGCCGAGGTTCATGCGGGAAGGCACGCCCAGCGGGTTAAGCACGATGTCCACCGGGGTTCCGTCCGGGAGGAACGGCATGTCGCAGCTCGGAAGGATGCGCGAGATGCAGCCCTTGTTACCGTGACGGCCGGCCATCTTGTCGCCGACGGAGAGGTTCTTCTTGTCGACCACGTACACGCGCACGCTCTTAACGACGCTGCCGTCGTTCGGTAGGTCGTCGTAGTCCGCGTCGGACTCGACCGCCGCGTCCGCGAGCTCCGCGAAACGCGGACGGAACGGGGCGATGATCGCGTCGATCTTGTCGGCGACCGGGCTCTCCTCGATCTGGTAGTGGTCGTGCGCCTTCGCGAGCTTGCTGAGCAGCGTCTTCGTGATCTTGCGCTGCTTGGGCACGAGGATCTCGTTTGTGTTGGCGTCGCGGATGTCCAGCGTGACCTTGTCGCCAAGGAGGACGTTCGAGAGGGAGGTGGTGAGCTCCGCCTCCAGCTTGGAACGCGCAGCCGCGCGCTTCTTCTCAGCGTCGCGCTGGGCCTTTGCCCGACGCGACGGCTTGTCGCCGTCCTCGCCCGAACCGGCACGCGCGACGTCCTGCGCCGTCGTGACCTTTACCTTCATCACCACGCCCGTTGTGCCGGGCGGGACGACGAGCGACGTGTCGCGCACGTCGGCTGCCTTCTCGGCGAAGATGGCACGCAGCAGCTTCTCCTCGGGGGAGAGCTCCGTCTCGCCCTTCGGCGTGACCTTGCCAACGAGGATGTCGCCTGGATGCACCTCCGCGCCCACACGCACAATGCCATCTGGGCCGAGGTTCTTGAGCGCCTGCTCGCCCACGTTCGGGATGTCGCGCGTGATTTCCTCGGTGCCGAGCTTCGTATCGCGCGCGCCGCAGTCGAAGGTGATGATGTGGAGAGACGTGAGGATGTCCTCGCGCACGAGGCGCTCGTTCACGAGGATGGCGTCCTCGAAGTTGTACCCGCGCCAGCTCATGAATGCCACGAGCAGGTTCTTGCCGAGCGCGAGCTCGCCCTGGTCGGTGGCGGGACCGTCCGCCAGGCAGTCGCCCTTCTGGACCTTCTGCCCGTGCTTGACGATCGGCTTCTGGTTGAAGCAGGTGCCGGCGTTGCAGCGGCGGAACTTCTGGAGAGTGTAGCGCCTCACGCCCTTCGCCGCCTCCTTCGCGAAGTCGTACTTCGCAGGGTCGGGGTTGGGCACGACGCCCTGCGGCATCTCGCCGTCCGGCGTGACGAGGATCACCTCCGACGAAACGTAAGCCACCACGCCGTCTTCCTCGGCGCAGACGATCACGCGGCTGTCCTTCGCCGCGACGCCTTCGAGGCCCGTTCCCACGTACGGGCGCTCGCTCTGGAGGAGCGGAACGCCCTGGCGCATCATGTTCGCGCCCATGAGCGCGCGGTTCGCGTCGTCGTGCTCAAGGAACGGGATGAGGCCGGCGGCGATTGAGATCACCTGCATCGGCGCGACGTCCATGTACTGCACCGCGCTCGCGGGCTTGTCGCAGAACTCCGTGCGGTAGCGGCAGGTCACGCGCTCCTCGGCGAACGTGCGGTCGGGGTTAAGCGGCGCGTTCGCCTGCGCAATCACGTACTGCTCCTCCACGTCGGCGGGGAGGTACTCGACGGTGTTCGACACCTTGCCGTTCTTCACAACGCGGTACGGCGTCTCGATGAAGCCGAAGCGGTTGATGCGCGCGTAGAGGCCGAGGGACGAGATAAGGCCAATGTTCGGGCCTTCAGGCGTCTCGATTGGGCAGATGCGGCCGTAGTGCGAGGGATGCACGTCGCGCACCTCGAAGCCCGCGCGGTCGCGGGAGAGGCCGCCGGGGCCGAGGGCCGAGAGACGGCGCTTGTGCGCGAGGCCCGAGAGCGGGTTCGTCTGGTCCATGAACTGCGAGAGCTGCGACCGGCTGAAGAAGTCCTGCACGTGCGCGGAGAACGTCTTCGAGTTGACGAGGCGCTGCGGGGTGAGCGGACCCTGGTTCGACGAGTCGTGCAGCGTCATGCGCTCGCGGATCAGGCGCTCCGTGCGCGCGAGGCCCACGCGGCACTGGTTCTCGAGCAGCTCGCCCGTGGTGCGCACGCGGCGGTTGCCGAGGTGGTCGATGTCGTCCACCTGGTCCTTGCCCATGAAGATGCGCAGGAGGAGGCGGATCGCCTCGATCACTTCCATGCTGTTGTTGGAGAGCGTGCGGAGCTCCTCGGGGATCTGCCCGGTGAGGTTGAGCTTCTTGTTGATCTTGTGGCGGCCCACGTAGCCGAGGTCGTAGTGGGCGAGCTCGAAGAAGAGCTTGTGCATCATCTGCTTCGCGTTCTGGGCCGTGGGCGGGTCGCCGGGGCGCATGCGCTTGTAGATGTCCTTGAGGGCGTCCTCCTCGTTGTGGATGCCGATCTTCGCGTCCTCGCGGAGGGTCTTGATGAGAGTGCCGTTGTCCACGGCCACGTCCACGACCTCAACCGAGCGGATGCCCGCGGCGGCGAGCTGCTCCATCATCGCGGGCGTGCAGGGGTCGTAGCGGCGGGCGATCACGGCCTGGGAGTCCGTGTCCACCTTGTCTTCCTTCATCACGAGGCTGCGCAGCTCGTCGTCGGTCCACTTGCGGCCGGTCTCAAGCGTCTTGAAGTCGTAGAAGAGGCGGAGAATCTGCTCGTCCGAACCGTATCCGAGCGCACGGAGGAGCGTCGTCGCGAAGAACTTCCGGCGGCGGCGGCGCTGGTCCATGAAGCACCACATGACGTCGTTCGTGTCGAACATGATCTCGATCCAGCTGCCGCGGTCGGGGATGATTCTGACCGAGAGGAGCGACTGGCCGTTCGCATGGACCTGACGCTCGGTGGAGATGCCAGGACTGCGGTGCAGCTGGCTCACGATCACGCGCTCGGCGCCGTGGATAACGAACGCGCCGTCCTCAGTCATCACGGGAATCTCGCCGAGGAACACCTTCTCCTCGCGCACGTCCTCGCCATCCTTGAGACGGAAGTTGGCGTACAGCGGCTTGGAATACGTCTCGCCCTCGTACATCGCCTCCTGACACGTCCACTTCGGCTCCTCGAACTCGTAGCTCAGGAAGTCAAGGACGTACCGGCCGTCGTACGACTCGATCGGGAAAATTTCGTGGAATATCGCCTGGAGGCCCTTCTCCTTGCGCTGTGCGGGCGGCACGTCCTCCTGGAGGAAGTCGTTGTACGACTTCGTCTGTATCTCAATCAGGTCCGGCGGGTCGTACACGTTCTGCAGACGGCCGAATACCTTGCGTTCAGCTTTCATTGGCTTACCTTTCAGTTGCTCACTGACTTTGTTGAAAATTCGTTGTTTCCACCGCGAATGAAGTGTGGTAAGCGACCACTTTGTTAACTGTTTCGGCGGTGAAGTCTTATAGTTTAGCAAAAATTACGCCGCCAGACAAGGGGGTATTTGACAAAAAACACGCGCGATCTCGACAGGTTCTTTTCAGCCGCCATAAGAAGTGGTATACTCATGCCGCTTTGGACATGCATTATCCAGAAGAACTGCCGATCTGCGCGCACTGCGGGGAAATCCTTGCGGCGCTTCGCGCGCACCCGGTCGTCGTCGTGTGCGGCGATACAGGCAGCGGCAAGACCACCCAACTCCCGAAGATGGCCCTGGAGCTCGGCCTCGCCGCGAAAGGACGCCGCATCGCCTGCACCCAGCCGCGACGCCTCGCCGCCGTCACGATGGCCGAGCGCGTCGCAAGCGAGCTCCAGACGCCCGTGGGCGGACTCGTCGGCTACCAGCACCGCTTCGCCCGACACGTCTCGCAGGATACGCGCATCAAGTTCATGACGGACGGCGTCCTGCTCGCCGAAACGCGCGCCGATCCGCTCCTGCGCGCCTACGACTGCATCATCGTCGACGAGGCGCACGAACGCTCCCTCAACATCGACTTCCTCCTCGGCATCCTCAAGCGCGTTCTCGCGCGCCGACGCGACCTGAAGGTGGTCGTCTCGTCCGCCACGCTCGACACCGCGAGTTTCGCCGCGTTCTTCAACGGCGCGCCCGTCATCTCCGTGCCCGGACGCCTCTACCCCATCGAGCTCCGCTACCGTCCGCCCGAGGACGGCGAGGAACTCGACCTCCCGCGCGACATCGCCGCCGCCGTCGCCGAACTGCCCCCTTCCGACGACGTCCTCGTGTTCCTCCCCGGCGAACGCGACATCCGCGAGACGGCCGACCACCTCGCGCGCGTGCGGCACGGCGAGGACGACATCATCCCCCTTCTCGCCTCCCTTCCCGCCGGCGAGCAGCAGCGCGCCTTTAGACTTTCCCAGCGCCGCCGCATCATCCTCGCCACGAACGTGGCCGAGACATCTGTCACGATTCCCGGCATCCGCGCCGTGATCGACACCGGCCTCGCGCGCATCTCGCGCTACGTCCACCGCACGCAGGTGCAGCGTCTCCAGATCGAACCCGTCTCGCAGGCCTCCGCCCGACAGCGCGCGGGACGTTGCGGACGCCTCGGCCCTGGCACCTGCATCCGCCTTTACTCCGAAGAGGATTTCAACACCCGCGACGCCTATACGCCGCCTGAAATCCTGCGCTCCTCCCTCGCGGGCGTGATCCTCACGATGCTCGACCTCCGCCTCGGCGACATCGAGAAGTTCCCCTTCCTAGACCCGCCCAAGCCCGCGATGGTCCGCGAAGGTCTCCGCGAACTGCTCGAACTCGGCGCCATCGGACACGCCCCCGAAGGCGGCCCCGCCCTTACGGACGTCGGACGCAAGCTCGCTCAGATTCCCGTGGAGCCCCGCCTCGCGCGCATGCTCCTCGCCGCGTCTGAAAACGCCGTGCTGCCGACGGCCATCCCCGTCGTGGCCGCGCTCGCGTGCGACGACCCGCGTCGGCGTCCCATCGACGCGAAACAGCAGGCCGACCAACAGCACGCGAAATTCCGCGTGCCCGGTTCCGACTTCCTTGGCATGAGGAAACTCTGGGACTGGTGGGAAAACGAGACGCGCGAACTCTCCCAGGCCAAGGCGCGCAAACTCGCCACAGCCAATTACCTCTCCTACCCGAAGATGCGCGAATGGCGCGACCTCGCCCACCAACTTGAAACCCTCGCCAAGCGCCTTCACCTTTCCTTCGCCGAACCGGTAGGGGCCGACCACCGGGCGGCCCGCAATTCCGGCGCGCTCGGTGATCGCGCCCTACCACGCGAACCGGTAGGGGCCGACCACCGGGCGGCCCGCGCCGACGCCCTCCACCGCTCGCTTCTTGCGGGCCTCCTCGGGCGCATCGGAAAGTTCGATGAGGAGACGCACGATTACCGTGGTGCGCACGGTCTCCGTTTCGTACCACATCCGGCATCCGCCCTCAAGAAGGCCACGCCGCCGTGGATCTTCGCCGGCGAGCTCGTCGACACGGCGCGCCTCTTCGCGCGCACCGCCGCCACACTCGACCCCACGTGGATCGAACCCGTCGCGGGCGACCTCTGCAAACGACACTACCACTCGCCCGAATGGGATCCGCAGAGCGGCTTCGTGCGCGTGACGGAACAGGTCACGCTCTACGGACTCGTCATCGTGCCCGCGCGCCGACGCGACCTCACGCGCCTCAACCCCGCCCTCGCGCGCGAAATCTTCATCCGGCGCGGACTCGTGGACGGCGACTTCCCGCGTCCGCCCCCGCCCGTGCGCGAGAACAACGCCCTTCTCGACGCCCTCCGCCGACGCGCGGAGAAACTGCGCCGTCCCGAAATCTTCGACGCCGCCCGCCTCGAGGCGTACTTCGACAAGATTGTCCCTGCCGACGTCGCCTCCGCCGACGCCCTCCGCAAGTGGCTCGCGCACGCTACGCCCGTCCAGCTCGGCAAGTTCCACCTCAAGAAGACCGACTGGTGGCCGTCCGACGACGTCGCCTCGCATGATTTTCCTGATACAATCCGCATCGGCGACGTGAAGATGGCGCTCACCTACCGCAATGCCCCCGGCGAAGAGGACGACGGCATCACCTGTACCGTCCGCGCCTCGCGCGCGCACGCGCTCCGCCTTTGGCGTGCGGACTGGCTCGTACCCGGCCTCCTGCCCGAAAAACTCACCTGCCTACTCTCCGCGCTCCCCTCCTCGTTCCGCCGCGTAATCTCACCGATCTCGGACACCGTCGCCGGTCTGCTCGCCCGCCTCAAGCCCGGTTCCGAACCGCTGCTTGACGCCGTCCGCCGCACGATCTACGAGGAGTGGGGCTTCCGCATCCCCGCCGAAGCCTTCGACACCACGCGCATCCCCGCCCACCTCCGCGTGCGCTACCGCATAGTCGATGACGCCACCGGCCGCGTTCTCGTTACATCCCGTAATCTCGACGAAATCTTCTCAGCCCTCGGCTCAAACACGGTAGGGGCCGACCACCGGGCGGCCCGCCCCGCCCCCACCCCCTCCACCACCTGGACCTTCGGCACGATCCCCGAAAAGACCACGAACGGACACGCCGGCTGGGCACTTGAACACTTTCCCGCCCTTCAGGACGAAGGCACCGGCGTGACGCTGCGCCTCTTCGCGAGCGCGTCTGCCGCAGCCGCCGCCCACGCGAACGGCGTTGCGCGTCTCTTCCTGCTCGCGCTCGGGTCCCACGCGCGCATCCCGTTCCGACGCAACAAGCTCCCGCTCGGCGCGGCCATCTACCTGCGCGACCTCAATTATGACGACGACCGCATCGCGGACGATATCCTCGCCGGGGCCGTACGCGAGGCGTTCGTGCGCGACCAGCCACCCGTCCGAGATCAAGCCACGTTCGAGCAGCGCCTCCGCGAACGCCGCACTGCGCTCAACCTCGCACAGGACGAAATAGCCCGGATCGTCGCCGACTCGGCTACGGCCGCCGCGCAGATCGCTGAAACGCTTGAATCCCCTGCGTCCCGACTTCCGCCGGAAACTGCGGAATCAATCCAAACCCAGCTCGCGTGGCTCCTCTTCCGCGGCTTCCCGCGCGTAGTGCCTCTCGCGCAGCTGCGCCATTATGCGCGCTATCTCAAAGGCGCGATGATCCGCCTTGAACGCGCCCGCACGAACCCCGCCGGCGACCGTGAAAAGGAAGCGCGCCTCGCGCCGTACTGGCAGCGCTACCAGCTCGCCGTCACCGACATGGTAGGGCCCGCTCGCCGAGCGGGCCGCGACGCGGCACTCCTCGCAGACTACCGCTGGATGGTGGAGGAATACCGCGTGTCGCTCTTCGCGCAGGAACTGCACACACCGCAGCCCGTCAGTCCCAAACGCCTCGATGCCGCTTGGACAGCCATCACATCACGTTGACGGGTCCCTTTCAGGATGGTGAATGTACGGGGCGACAAACCGCGCGGCACACTGGAGCGCCGGACCGGCCTCCGGATTTTCCGGATTTTCCGGCTACCGCACGATGAGGAACATACCTTGGGGCTTGCCGTTCGTGAACGTGATGCGGCCGTCCTGCACCGTAAGCGTGAGAAGCTCCGCGTAGTCGTTGCCGGCTTCGTCGGTCACGGTGTACGTCACGCCGGCAATATCGGCGGCAGTCAAGCCGGAGACCTCGCCCGTGAGGAAGTAGGCTCGACGCGTCGGTTGCGCGTCGAACGTGACGCTCAGCGACTTCAAGCCCTTGAACGTTTCAGGCGTGGCATTGGTGAACTGAACGGCCGGGAGGTTCGCGTTTCGAGTCGTCGCACCTTCGACCACCCAGCTGTTGTTTTCGCCCGTGAAGCGGTACGGGCCCGCGAGCGTGCCGCTGCCCTTCAGCGTGCCGTAGATCGGGCACCAGCCGCCAGCGCGCACGTCGTTGGTGAGCGTCGATCCCGCCGCGAGCTCGATCTCGCCACCAAGGCCGGGCTCCTCGAACTTCTGCGCGTCGCCGGGCGTGTAGGCAATCGGCAAGTAGCGCTCGTCGAAGGCGTAGTACGCGCCGCCGTTGACCTTGAACTCGAGCGCGCATACGTTGCTCTGCGAATCGGTGAGTCCGCCACCCGTGCCGCCGCTGTTGTTGGCGGTGGAGTTGTCGCCGATGCGGATGTCGAATTTGTGCCAGCCGGCGCGGAGCGTCATGCTCCCCGAGCCCGTTCCGCAGTTCGTCTTGACCGTGAACAAACGGCGGCCATCGACCGTCAGCGCGATCTGGTCGTCGAAGCAACCCTGGAAAGTCCACGTGCCTTCCTGACCAGGCTCGACCTTGAAGTAGCCGTCGAAACGGTTGCAGGAGCCGCCCAGAGGTGCAGACGTGCCGGTCGAGAACTTCGCGTGCATGACCTGGAGCGAATTGGTCACGATATCGATGGCCGCGTACTTGCTCTCGTCAACCGTGTCGTAGATGTCGAGGTTGCTCGCGGCGTTGGTGAACTTGCGCCACCTCACGCTCGTGCGCGCACCGAGGTGCTGGCGCATCCGCATCGGGACGGTCGTGGAATCGAACACCCGATACGTGCCACCGGAGCCGACCTTGAACTTGATGCAGTCGGGAGCCTTGTCAGAATGCGAACCGACATTGGCGTTCGCCGCGCCCGTGTACATGGAGATCATGAACCTGCGGTCGTGGAAAGCTCGTTGTCGTCGATGAACACGCCGAGGTGCGTCCTTGCCTTGTAGTTGAAGGACCATGTTCCGACCTGATCCGCGCTTACGTAGAACTCGCCCATGTAGTTGTAGCCGGAGCCGTTGCCATACTTCACATCGACAGTCGCCGACGCCGCGCGGTTGAGGTACGTGAGGGATGTCGCGACGAACGGCGTAATGGGCTGCTGCGCAAGATACCTCGGGCGCAGGTCATTCCAGGCGTTTCCGTTCCACGTCCACGCGAGGAACTCCACCATGTTCGTGCCGGCAATGTCGAGCTTGGCCGTCACATTCTCCGCGAGCGCGAGGCCGCCCGCGAAGCCCGCCGCGTTGCGGAGATCGACCGTGCCCGTCGCGTTCACCGTCCACTTGCCGAGCGGAATGCCCTGGATGCCGGCGCGGTCCGGCGCGAACGTGCCTGCACCCGTGAGCGTCACGTCGCTCGCGCCCGTGAGGCCCGTACCCCACTTCACGGTCTTGCCGTTCAGGTCGAACGTCACCGCGCCGTCCTTCTTCGGGCTGCCGAACGTCGCCCTCATGCCGGCCTTGCCGATGTTGAAGTTCGCGGTCGCCCTGAGCGTGCCGCTCTCCATGTTGAAGGCGGTGCGCGTCGGATCGGTCCATGCCTCGCGGATGCCGCCGGAGCCGACTTCAAGGAGTCCGTCCTTGAACGTGAACGAACCCGCGTAGCAATCGGAACCGATCCAGTGAGCGGAGAGGCAGTTCACAACGATATGCGTGTTCTCGCCCGTGATCGTCCACTCGCCGCGTCCGTTGCCGTTGCCGGCCTCGATATTGGTGGCCGTGAACACAATGTTGTTCGCATGGCCGTCAATGATCGGACCGGCGTTTTTCGTTTTGGTACCAGGCCCCTGCATGTAGAAGTTGTTGATCAGCCCGGAACACGTCAATCCGTCGATGGCCGCCGAGGTTGAAGGATGGAAGAACACCGTACCCGAATGTCCGCTCGCCACGGTGACGGAGAGTTTGTTCTTCCCGAACTTCGGCATTCCGTATCCGTCGTTGTTCGCACCGATCACAAGCGATCCACTGCCGGTGAGCGTCACGTTGAGCGCGGCATCGCCCCAGTCTGAACGACCAGAGAGCCATGTCTGCCCGCCGCTCGCCTCGATGCGCGAATCGCCCGTCACCGTGCTTGGATAGATGAAGAAGTTGCGGCCCGTCTTGATCACCGGGTTGCCCTCGTTCACGAGCGGGCCTTCAATGTAGTGGTTGCCGTTCGCCACGGAAATCTCGTTCCTGTTCGTCACCACATCTGTGTAATGCGTCGTCCCACCGCCGTTCAGCGTGAGTTTCGCGTCGGACGGGATGGTGACGGGCGTCCGCACATAAGCATCACCCGAGGCGTTGCCGATGGAGCCGGCCGTACCCATCGCCGTGATGCCGCCAGTACTCCACGTACCCGATCCGGTGTAGAACATGAACATTCCGTAGAGATCGATTCCGTAGGGGATGTTGATCGCCGTCGCCCCCTCGATCTTGAACTTGCCTTCGGGCGCGACGTTGAGTTTGCCCACCGAGATGCTGCCGCCAACAAGTCCAAGACCGTAGTCGCTTGTCGGCCTTGTCTTCACGGTAAGCGTGACATTCGTGGGTCCAGTGATACGGTTCTTCGGGTTGCCGCGGATGTCGATGCGGCTCACGCCGCCGATCGTCGTGTCGCCAGTCAACTCGATTTCGTCGATGGGCGAGCCGTACGCCGTGTTCGCGAACGTGGAGACGAGCGCGCCATCGCCATCCGGTCCTGCGCCTTCGAGCACGAACTTCTTGCCGCTCGTCACGAGCGCGCGAGCGCGTCCGTTGCCAGAAGCCGTGTCGTTGTAGTTCAGGTCGAACTGTCCACCGTTCTTCACCGTGATCGTGCCGCCGTTTCGTCCTGCCGCGCCAACAACGGCATCGTCCGCGAGCTTGACCGTGCCGCCCTCGATTTCGATGTCGGGCGTCTCGGCGAGAACGCCCGCGCCGAGTGTGAGCTTGCCCGTGCCCTTCTTGACGAGCCGCTTGGACGCAATCGCACCCGCGCCCGTGAGCGTGTAGTTCGCGGAGGCATCGACCGTCACCTGTTCCGCACGCACGGCTTCCGGCACCTGCACGGACGCAACCGGCGTCGCCTCGTTGCCGTCGAACTTCGCCGTCCACGCCGGGTTGAACGCGACGGGCGACCCCGCGCCGTTCTTCTGCCATGCAATGGACGTCCAGACGTCGGAGGTGGTCTGCGGACGCCACACGCCCTCGCTGTAATCGAGCGGATCGCTCACGCCACTCGCCGCGCTCACGTTCGCGCTGTTCACGCTCGTGAAGCGGAAGTACCACGTCTGGCCGGTGGTCAGACCGGTTGCGGTTGCGGACACCGCGCCAGTCTCCGCCACCACGCCGATGTTCGTGGAGCCTGCCACCGTCGCAAACGCCGGATCTGTGGACCACTCGAGCGTAAGCGTGGCGGAGGATGCGTCCGCACCGAAGTCGCGCACTTCGCCCGTAACAGTTGCCTCGCCGCCGCCGGAAGGAGAAACCTCGTCCACCAGCACGAACGCCGCGCCGTCCGGCGTGTCGCTCGCCGTCCAGATTTCGATCTTCGCCACCTCGTAGGCGAGCGAGGTGTTCCTTTCGCGCGTGTTCGCGTCGCCCATCCACGTCTGGTCGATGGCCTTGCCGTTGTGCGAGAAGTTGCCAATACCGATCTCGTAGCAGTCAGAACCCGTCCAGCGGTTGAACGCGAACATCACCTGTGCGGGATTCGCCTCGCCGGGCGTGAAGCGGTGGACCTGCATCGTACCGTAGCCTGACATATTGTCGGAGCGCTTGTCGTTCCAGTCGCACCGGAACGTTTTGGCGGGCGCGTCGAGAAGTCCGCTCGGATCCGTGTTGTACTGGCTCGGCCAGAACTCAACCCAGCCGCGCACGTTGTTCTCGTCTGCGGCGGTCGATTCAATTCCCGGCATGTTCGAGATGACGCGCAGCCGGTTCACGACGCACTGGTTGATTGTCGTGAGCGGGATGCCGTTGTCCGCGAGCGTGCGGTCACCGAAGGCGTCGATGGAGACCCAGATCCAGCGCGTGAGATCGTGGTAGTCGTCGAGGTCCGTGTCCTTGCGCTTCAACTCGATGTAGTAGCCGACGCGCGAAAGGTTGTTGGTCGGAGCCGCGTCGTTCACGTAGGCGTACGGCACGTAGCCGAGCGACGTGAGGGCCGTGCCGCCGTTTGCCGCGATGTCGAAGACGCGCGCGCGGGTCATGCCGTCCAGATACGCGGCGGGTACGTTGTTCTCTGTGCCGCTTGTCGTCGGAACACCCGTCTCCGCCGCGCCGAGCACGAAACCGGGATCGTCGGCGATTGCGCCGAGGATGGCATTGCAGTAGGTCTCGGCCATCTTGTCCTCGCCCGGCCAGTCGGGGTGGAGGTTGTTGTTCGCATAGAAGCTGCCCGTAATGTAGGTCGATGTGTCGCCGGGCACGCTGTAGCGGTAGCAGGGCGTGTAGAGGTCGGCGAAGTACGCGCGCTTCGCCGGGAACGTGGCGTTCGCGATCGCGTTGCTCATCGCCGCGTTGAACGCGACGACCTTCGCGTCCTTCGCGGCGTCGTAGGCGATATCGACGACCGCTCCCGCGATGAACTTCGCGTGCGGCTTGCGGTTCAGCGTCTTCCACACGAGGTTCGTCCACACGGGGAAGAGCTCTTCGGCTGTCGAACCGTTGGAATTGATGTCGTTCGTGCAGATCTTGGCGAGGACGAAATCAACGTCGCCCGCGCAGTCGAGCATCGCGTCGATGGCGTCAATCGTGCCGCCGCCGCCCTTCGTGACGAGGCGTTGTCCGCTGATGCCAGAGTGCCACACCCACTCCTCGGGCATCACCGCGCCGCAGATGTCGTTGCTCTCGACCTTCCAGTGCCCCTTCGCGACGGGCGCGTAGCCGGCGGCGGCAAGGCGCTTCATCAGGAAGATGCGCCAGTTGCCGTAGGTTGAGTCGCTGCCCTGCGTGATGGAGTCGCCCGTGCAGAGCACGTTGATTCGCTCCTTTGGCGCGGAGTAGTTGAGGTCGAGCCAGAGGCGTCCGCCGCTGGCAAGGTTCTCGGTCCAAACCTTCACGTCCGCACCGTTCGCGCTCGTCGTGTCGAACAGGGCGTTGAGCGCGGCGGCGTCCATGTCGAGCGTTCCCTTGTCCCACGTCATCAGGAGGAAGCGGCCCTTCGTCGACGCCGCATACTTGGCGGGAAGCGCGAACTTCGCGCCGGACGCGAACACCGGCGGCTCAACGAGCCGGAGGGAGAACTTCACGGGGTCGAACGTGATGCGTCCCGTCGCGCCCATGTCGAGTTCGTAGAGGTAGAACCCGCCCACTTCGGGGAATGACGCATTGCCGTCAACCATGAGCGTGGTGGATGAAAGCGAAATCGGATCGTAGCCGATGTACTCGAACGTCTGGGTAGCGCCTTCGGGGAGAAGAATGTTCGCGTTGCCAAGCGAGGACGCCGCCGTTCCATCCTTCTCCCAGTTCCAGGCCGTATTGAAGACATTGTTCGTAACGCCCGTCCAGAGGTACTTCGCCATGCCTGCGCGTGTAGGCGCCTCGGCGTACTTCAACCAGAACTCGATGCGAATGTGGGAGTAGGCTACTGTGCTGAAATTCAACGCGTCGCCTTTGTAGGCGAAAGTCCAGTCGAGCGACTTGCTGCTGTCATAGCCGTGGTTGCCGATGTTGGCGAGCGTGCCCATGCCGATCGAGCGGTCTGTGTTTTCGGCCGTGCCGCCCCAGCCGTTGTAGGCGAAGAGGATTTCAGCCGCCGGGAACGCGCCCTCCTCCGAGAACTTGCGCATGATCTGGAAACAGCCGTGGCCGCTCGTGCCGCTGGTGGTCATCGTGTCGTTGAAGCCGTAGGTTGACGACCATGGATCGGCAACCACATCGTCCCCTGTACGCTCGGGCTGGGAGTAGTTAATGGGATTGAACTCAAGGTAGCCCTCAACGGAGTCGTCGCCTGCAGCCACCTGCTGGACGCCGCCGAAGTTGCTCCACACGTGGAGCTTCGTGACGCTCGTCTGCTTGCGCTGGGCGTGCGTGACGGGGAACGCCACGTCCGCCCAGTTGGAGCCGGGCGCATCCATGTCAACCCACAGCGCCTGTAACGCGCCCGTGTCCTTGCGCACAAGCTCGATGTAGTAGCCGACCTTCGCGATGCCCGTCTCCTGCATCGCCGGTGCGTAGGTGTAGGGAATCGAGTAGATGTTCTGCGCGTAGCGCATGGTGGCTGTCGGCTCGATGGTGCGGACGCGCGTGAAGCCATTGAGATACGCCGCCGGGACGTTGTTCGTCGCGTCGAGGACAACCGCCGGAGGCGTCCACGAGGACGGCGTGTTCTTGCCCGTCGCCGTCGCGAGCGTCACGAGCTTCGCCTTGATCGCGGCGGCCACGGCGTTGCACTCCGCATCTGTCTGCGCCGTCGTGATGGTGCCGGCGATATCGACGCACTCGACGTCCGTCTCCGTCGCGCACCACGACGCGATGTCGGCGTTGAGCGCCGCCGAACCGTTCGGGATCGTGCAGGCGATCACGGTCGTCATCGGAAGCGCGGTCTTGATGCGCGTGACGGCCGCCTTGTAGTTGGCGAGCACCGTCGCGTCGGCGACGCCGTCGGCGACATCAATGTCGCCGCAAAGGAAGATGGTGAAGTCGGGATAGTTCGCCGCCGCGCAGTACGTCTCGAGGCCTTCGAGAATGCCCGCGCGCGTGGCGGACGTCTTGAGCGCGAGATCGACCACGCCCGCATGGCGCTTCCAGGCGTCTTTGGCGTTGCAGATGATGCTGGCACTCGACGTCCGCCAGCCCGTCATCTCCACTTTCCACCCCTCAGCTGCGAGGAGCGCACCGAGTTGGGCACGGTAGCTGTTGTTGTTCGCGCCATAGACGTAAGTGCCGCCCACGTTCCAGATCTTGATCGGGTTCAGCTCCGCGACGGCAGCCGAAGCGGTATGCAGCACCACGCTGCCGCTCTCGTAGGTCACGTAGTTGTCATATGGACACCCGACAACGTTTACCATTCCCGCGCTCGTGCGCGTCAGCGTGCCAGCCGAGAAGAGCGTCACGTCCGCGCCAGCCGCAGGTGCTGACACGCCGGAGTAGAGCTCCGTCAAGTCAAACGTCACCGCCGCCGCGATTTCGAGCGAGCCCGCGAATGCGCCGAACGGAAGCGGCTTGTCGTATGTGGCCGCGCCCGCGATGCTGAGATTGTTGTTCGCCGCATGGAGGAGCGTGCCGCCATCCTCCACGACAAGACGCGTCACCTTGAACGGCGTGGTGTTCGTGCAGAGGCGCATGTCCAGCGTGCCGCCCGCGTGGATCGTCACAGGCACTGCGGCGGAGGAAATCGCGATCTCCGGCTTGCGCGTAGAGGCGATGGAGTCCATCACCACCGTGCCGCCGAAGATCTCCGCGCCGGAGTTCATCTGCTGGTCGGTGTGGTTGTTAATGATGTAGAGCGTCCCCGCGCCGTACTTAAACAGCTTTGAATACGTGCCCTCGGCGCAGATCGGCGGATAGATGGTGATGTCCGTCGTCTCGTTCGAGACGACCACCTTATTCGCCACGTAGATCCACGCAATACCCGAATTCGGAACGAGCGCGCCGTCGAGCGCGGTGAACTCCTTCATGTGCATCTTGTTCGAGATGTTGTCCATCTTGCCGCCGTTCTTCACGGTGATGGACTTGAACGTGCCGGTCTTGGAGCTGTCGGACGCGGACTTGAACACGGCAGACGATCCGTCGATGACGACATCGACGTTGGGCAGTATCAGGTCCTTGTCGTTCCTAAGGGGGTAGAACGTGCCGCTCTTCACGTAAACCGTACCCGCCGACGAGCTGTTCGCCGTGGCGATCCAGAAGGTCTTCCCGGACGGCATGTCGAGCGTAAGCGTGTGGTTGTTCAGCACGAGCGCCGATGTGTTGTAGCTGGCGTTGATCATGCCGAAGCTCGCCGTGCCGCGTATGAGGGCGTCCGCCGTGAGCTCGAGACCCGACATCTGCGCCTGACCGTTGGTGCCATCGGCTCCGGTATTGCGCAGCGCGCCGAGGCCGTCCGGACCCGATCCCGCGATCTTGTAGTAAACGGCGTTCCCGTTGCCGTTCCCGTTGAAGTCGAACGCCGCGCCGTCCAGAACCTCGATCGTCCTACCGTTGTTCGAAAAGACCGACGTGGCGCCGTACTTCATGATGCCCTCCGCCACCGTGACGCCGGTGAGGTGGGTCATGCTGGCAGAGAGAACCATCGTGCCCGCGCCGTCCTTGATGAGCTTTCCGGTAAAGACGGGCTTGTTGCCGTTGCCGAAGGTGAGCGTCTCGTTCGCGGGGACGGTCACGCGGAGGTTGCCCGTACCGGCGAGGACAGGGTGCTTGGCGAGGAACGCCGCATAATCGGCGGCATGCAGTTCGTGGCCGTTGAGGTTGATCGTCGCGGCATCAGCGAGACTGTCCGCGATGGCGGACAACTCCGTATCCTCCGTGAGCGTGATGCTGTCGAGGAGCGTGGCGACCGTCGGCGCGGCGGAGGTTGCACCGGCGTATGTGGGCGTAGTCGAGACGACCCAGCCCTGGCGCGCAACGGCCGAGCCCTTCGTGAAGTCCGTACCCGTCGCATTCTCGAACACGCGTCCGCTTGCGTTGTCGAAAAGCGCGCCCTTCCCGGCCGCAGTCTGCACCGGCACAAGGTCGCGCACGACGATACCGCCGTCCTTCACGACCATCGAGTCAAAGCGGTACTTCGCGGCGTACCCGCAGCCATACGAGGCGAACACGCAGAGGTCGCTGTATGTATACGAAACGCGGCTTTCCGGGATTTCGGAGGACGCGCCGCCACCGTCGAGGAGGAACTTGTCCGCAGCCGTGATGCGGCAGAGGTAGTCGGTGTTGGCGGCAGGCCTCACGGTAGTGGAAGCGGTACCGCCGCCGTGGAAGCGGAAGGACGGGTTGGAGCCATCGTTCTGCATGTTGAAGAGATAGCAGGAACCGGCCCAGCCCTGTCCGAAGAACGTCTTCTGGTGCTCGTAAATGACGCCGCCACAGCGGAAGTCTGTCGTCGTATCCGTACCGGGAATGTAGTCAAGGCGCACGGTCTGCGCACCCATCGAGGTGATGGACGCGATTTCCGAAGCGTAGGGGAGGTTGTCCGTCTTCACGAGGAAGAAGCGGTAAAAGACACCATCCGCCTTGAGCGCGGCGGGAAGCATGTAAGTATAGGTCGTCGTGTCGGCGGCGATTGTCGCTACCTCCTCCCACGACGTCCAGGCGTTCTTGCGGGTGTCGCAGTCCGTCGTGCCGTATGCGACGTAGAGTTTGTACGCGGAACCGTCGGGGTTCGCGAAGGCGAGCGTGACGGCATCGGCCGTTGCCGACGCCACGGACACGGAACGCGGGAAGCGGAACGTGGGCGTTTCGTCCATCACGCGGCCAAAGCGGCTTTGCGGCACTTCGGCGCCCGTCTCGAACGGCGTCTCGGTCTTGTTCTTGTAGAACACGTTGTTCACCTGGTCGTAGAGGCCGATGTCGCCAGCGGCGTTGACGGCGGGGATGAAGTCGCGCACCTTCGAGCCGCTTGAGCCGCCGATCTTCATGCGATAGAACGTGAAGGTGCCTAGTTGGCGTCCGGTGTTTGCGCCGAAGATGGCGAAGTTTCCGCTTCCATTTATCGACCGGTCAATGGCCTTGCGTGTTTCCGATCCGCCGCCTGTGAGCGTAAGGTAGCTCGCCGGATCGATCACCAGACGGTAGTCCGTGTTCGCCACAGGAGTGGAAACGGTGTAGTTGGATGAACCGTAGAACCTGAACTTCGTTCCGCCGTCGTTCTGGAAAATGAACAAGTACTGCTTGCCGGCATAGCCACGCCCGAAGAAGGTCGTATCGTTCACGAAGGTGGCTGGAGTCTTGAACCGGAAATCGACGGCCCAGTTGTTTGCAGGCGCAACGCCGGTGTCGATCCACTGCGCGCCGGTGGAGGTGATGGAGACGAGTTCCTTCGCCATGTTGACGCCAACGGTCTGCATGAGGAAGAAGCGCAGGGGGCGTCCGTCGCGCAGCGCGGCGGGAACCTCGTACTCGTAGGTGGTCTGGTCGCCCGCGATGTCGGCGACCTTCTCGAACGAGTCCCAGGCGTGCTTGTCGTCGCCGCCGTCCGTCGCGCCGTGGGCGACGAACAGCTCGTGGTCGAGCCCGCCGAAGCCGGCGAACGAGAACGTGAGTGACGTCTCCGTCTGCCGCGTGACGCACAGCGTCGCCGCGTCCACCGGAATGAATGCGCAGGCTGCAAGAGCCAAAGCGCCAACCCAGGCGAAACGAGAGGTTTTCGCCTTCCCCCAAGGGGCGTTGCTCACAAGTTTTTCCATCGCTTTTCCTCTTTGTAACTGTTGATGATTACTTCTTGACCAGTTGAACTGGTGTAATGATACCATAATTTCACCGCCGAGCACAAGGCAAAAATGGTAGGGCCCATTTCCCCCAAAAAAATGAGGTCGTATGACGTTAGACAAAGCCCGTCTCGCTGAAAATCTCGGACAGCTTCTCGATTGTCACAGGCTTCAGGAGAAGCGCGTCGAAGCCATGTTCCCGATATGCCGCACGTGCCTCCACGTCCGCCGTTATCGAACACACCTTCAGATGCGCGAGACGTTTGTCGCCCCTGATTCGCCTCACGAGCTCGACGCCGTCCATGACCGGCATCCACATGTCCGACATGACGAGATCAAACAAATGGTCTTTCTCCAGCAGGTCGAGCGCAGCCTTGCCATCCTCCGCAAGTTCGATGTTGGTTATGCCCAGGTTCTTCAGCATGGCCTTCAGCACCGCCCGGTTCACAGGAGAATCGTCCACCACGAGGATGCGTCCCGGCATTTCCGGCGCCCTGGACTCCGTTGCCTGAGCGACCGGCAGCTCGCCTTTCACCGTCTCCTCCGGCGCGACGGCGACCGGCACGTCCGTTCGTATCCTGAAGCCCTTCCCCGGCGCAGTCTCGATCGAGACAGTGCCGTTCGCGAGGCCCACAAGCCGCTTGCAGATCGCGAGGCCGAGCCCGCTGCCCTCCGTTCGGTTCTTGATGTCGGCCTGCACGAAAGGCTGCATGAGGCGTTTCGCCTTCTCCGCCGACACACCCTTGCCGTTGTCCGCGACCGTCGTCGTCATCACCCCGTTCTCGTACGCGACCTTGACGCGTATCGTGCACGGCCCCGCATACTTGACCGCATTGCCGATGAAATTGAACAGCACTTGCCGGAACCGGTGGGGGTCTATCATGTAGCGCACCGACCGCAGGTTGTCAGGGATATCCGCGACGATCGTCTGTTTTCTCGCCTTCGCCATCGGCTCGAACATCGGCACCATGTTGCACACCAGCTCGCCGACATCCGTCGGCTCGTAGCAGAACTCAAGTTTCCCCAGATCCATCTTCGACAGGTCGAGAACGTCGTTGATCAGCTGCAGCAGCGTCTTACCGCTGGACACGATCATCTTGAGGTAGCGCTTCGCGTCCTCCTGCTGCACGTCGCCCGCCTGCAGGAGCTCGGAAAAGCCTATGATGGCGTTGAGCGGCGTGCGGATGTCATGCGAGACCGACGAAAAGAAGTAGTTTCTCGACTTCTCGGCCTCGATCACCCGGTCTCGCTCGGCCTTCAGTCGCATGGCCGCGGAATGCCGCTCGAGTGCCAGCTTCAGCACGGTGGCGGCGACATTGAGCGTGCCCCTGTCATCCTCCGATATCTTTCTCTGCCGGTTAAGGTAGTGAAGCGCGATGCCGCCCCAGGGCTTCCCGTCGCTGTACACGATGACGGCTTCAACCGAGCTCGACGGACAATCGGAAGGTATAGCTATGACGGTCTGCCGCTTCGTGTCATTCAGCACGATGAGGTGGTCGGCATCCTCCACGGGCGGGATATTGAGCTTGTAGAACGCACATTCCTCGCAGCGGCAGGGACATTCCTCAGGTTCGCCGCCCGCATACAATATGCGATGGTCGCCGTCTACGGAATGGATCACGATGTAATCGCAAGCGGTCAGCATGAGCAGCCGGCGCATCGTCAGATCGATCAATCCCGGAATATCGTCCTTCGACAGGGCGAAGAAGAGCAGGTCGCTGCGAAGGCGCTGATGCGCCTGTATCTGATCTATCAGCGCGCGCTCGAACTCCCGCCCGTTCTCCTCGTATTCGTTCTTTCCGAGCGCGATGTCCTGTAGGGCCATGTCCCTTTCGTGCAGCCTGTGGCATGCGATAAGCAGATCGGCCGCCTCGTGGACATTGCTGATGATGCGATCGGAGAACTCCCTGCGAGGCGCCTTGACGAAGTCGAACCCAACGAACCCAAGGATCTTGTTTCCGCCGCCGACGAGCGGCGTCGCAATCAGCGACTGGATGCCATGCGTACTGAGCCAACCGCGGGAACCGGAGTCGATGGCGTCAAAGCCCGTAAACATGAAGTCGTGTCCGGACGTAATGCAGGCGTTGAAGTCCGCAAGGGCCGCCAGATCGCACGCCTGCTGCCTGCCGATCGTCGGTCTGATCCCGTCGGCGCACCACTCGTGCGTGTTGGTGCACATGGACGTCTTTCCGGGTTCCAAGAACCGGTAGACGTAGCAGCGGTCGGCCCCCACGTTCCGACCGATCTCCGCGAGGACGAAATCAGAAATGTCTTCGTTGGGCTCGGCATGGACGACACGCCTCAAGAGCGAGCTGAAAAGCACGTGGTCGGCGTGCATCGTCACGGCGTCAATCGTCCCGTTTTCTTTCATGTTACTCGAGCCTCCTTGCCGAAATACGGAGTACCACGCGTTCCTTCTAGGTCGAATACAAAGGTTCGCGTTGTTTTCGATTTGCTCATGTCATCAATCCTCCCTGAATCTCATGTCAGAACTCGTGTCATTTGGGCAGTTCCTTGCAGACGACCAAATTCTTCTTGTAGAAGGCCATGCCGAACTTGAGGATGTCGCGCTTTTCGCCATGCGCGGCGAAGTCGGCGAGCCCGCCGACCAGATCTTCTTGTCGCAAAACAGCGACGCCTCGCCCTCATAGAACGCGCGGATCATCTCCAGCGTCGTCGTCTTGCCGAAGCGTCTCGGGCGCGTGAACAGCACCACGCGCGACTTCGAGTCGATGAGATCCTTCAGGATGAGCGTCTTGTCAACGCAATAGGAATCGCGTGAGAACGTCGCCCAGTCGCTCGTCCCTACGGGCGGCGGCAAAAGCCCCTCTCTGCGCGCCGCCTTGCCGGCGCGCACCTGCTTCTTGCCGTTTTTTGCACTTACCTTCTTCAAAGACAACCTCGTTCAACTTTTGAACGACTTGAATGATACCATAATCTCACCCCCGCCCGCAAGCCGAAATTGCGGGAATCCGGAGTTTCCGGATTTTCCAGCTACCGCACGATGAGGAACATGCCTTTGGGCTTGCCGTTCGTGAACGTGAGGCGGCCGTCCTGCACCGTGAGCGCAAGGTTCTCCGTGTAGTCGTTGCCGGTTTCGTCGGTCACGGTGTACGCCACGCCGGAAATATCGGCGGCCGTCAGGCCGGTGACCGCGCCCGTGAGGTAATAGGCCTTGCGCGTCGGTTGTGCGTCGAACGTGACACTCAGCGCCTTCAAGCCCTTGAACGTTTCAGGCGTCGCATTGGCGAACTGGACGGCCGGGAGGTTCGCGTTTCGAGCGGTCGCGCCCTCGACCACCCAGCTGTTGTTTTCGCCCGTGAAGCGATACGGTACGAGTCCCAGGCGTACTTGTCCTCGCCGCCGCGTGCACCGTCACTGCGGCCACAAAAGCCAAAGTACTGACAAGCTTTCTCATTGCTTTTCCTCCTTTTTACGTCTATCGTCTCACGTCTACTTATATTCAAGCTGAATAAAATCGTAGGATATTTCGCCACTGTTGATTTCAAGTGTAATCTTGTTTTGGCCGGTTTTGAGCAATGCCTTGTCAAACTCAATCGGGTTAAATATCAATTTGCCGTATGAGTGTGTCCTCATGACCATCGAGTCGTCGGCTGAATAGTCCAGCGTCTTGATCAGAGACCCGTTGACAGATACCTTAAGTCCGTAGCCGGACGTGTTACGCGAGCTGCAGGTTACAACCGTGAGCACGGGCTGGCCGTCAGGTATTTCGTCCATGTTCCAGACAATGCTGAAAGGGAGAGGCGTGGTACGGTAGGTGTCCATCTTTATCTGGGCGTAGTTCCAATCGTACTTAGGCAGGCTTTCCCCGACCTTGAACTCAACGTCGTTGGGGAACCGCATGGGGTAATAATGAAGCAGTTCCCAGCCGAAGTTTTTCTCGGAATCGTAAAGCCAGGTTCTGTCGGCATCGCCCACGCGCCAGGCAAGCCTGCCATTTGAATATTCTCTGAACACCAGCGTGCCCACATCGGTGTTGCGGGATTTCTCCACAACAACGTTTTCCTTCGCGACTTCGCCTGGATAGCCCTCTTTCCATACGGTCACGGTGTAGGTATCGGCATGGACATTGT
Organism: uncultured bacterium; assembly: GCA_902761035.1. GTDB lineage: Bacteria > Verrucomicrobiota > Kiritimatiellia > RFP12 > UBA1067 > RUG572. Next base: position 25,152 of record CACWIW010000141.1, read on the forward strand.
CTATGCTCCAACAGCCGTTCTCGTCCGCACGCGTCCAGTACTGATACGGGCTGTTGCTCTGATTCCACGTCACGTAGCGCTCGTCTTTCTTGCCTCTCGTCTCGCCCGGCACGTTCACGACAACATAGGCGCCCTTGGGTGACGAGCCGTCGAACATTTCAACTTTGCCGCGTAGTGAGCCCCGTTCAAAATAGTGGGCGTCTTCCATCCAGGCATAGGGCCACCGCGCCTGCTCGCAGACAAGCTTGCTCTTGGCGTCTTCATATTTTGCCATGAGCGTGTCGCCCCTGTTGAAATAGACCAGGATCGGACCGTACACCTTATGGTACCTGCCCTCCGGAATGGGGCGCTCGGACCAGGTGAAGTACTCTCCTTCAAACATCCCGTTGTCGTTCTTGAGAAGTTTGCATATCGAATCCTTCGACACCGTCAGAATCCACATGCCCAGCCGGTCGTTTGCACTGCCGCTTATGGATGAATCCAGCTGATAGGGGTTTCGTTCGTGCTTGGCGTTGAGCTCGCCGTTCTGATTGCGGTAAACCGACTGATAAATGTCTTTCCTGCCGTACTCCGTGTCGATCGGCCGGGCATCCTCGATTATTCTGCTGTTGAATTGAAGTTTATCGTGCTCGATCTGATATTCCCAGACGTCCGAACTCTTTCTGAACATAGGCGCACAGTACAAATGCGAACAGGAAGCCGTGCCCTCAGCCTTGTCGACTGTATAATACAAATAGAATCCGCTTTCACCCCTCGGAATCCTGTACACGACCTCCAATGTATAGGGGAACCGCTCCGTGGGAGAATATGTATACGCATATTCGGCGTAATCGGCATTTGCAGTTTTCAAGCCACGTGTTCTTTTACCGTCGTGCTCGATTATGCGACCGAACGCACCGGAATTCCATGTGATGAAGCCGTAGCCTTTCAAGAGGCTGTTTGTGCTGTCGCAGGTTGTAAGCTTCTTGACTCCGGCCCACGAATTCCTGTCGCCTGCGTCGAACATCAGGCAAATGTTGCCGTTGCTGATCGTCACGACCTTGTTCGACGGGACTGCGTCGCCGTATTTGTATTCGACGCCGTCTATGATCGTCACGACATCCTGCGTACTGTCGTTGTAGGGCGTGAGAGCGGATGTTGGCGTCTTGTCCGGCGTGCCGCCCAGGTCCTTTATGGCAACGCACGCCCTTTCTGCAACATGCGGATTGCCGTGGCCGAGCAGCTTTTGCAGGGCGGGAACGGCTGCTTTCGCCTTTTCTTCCAACTGAGGGTTCCGGCCCTTTCTGCCCAGGGTGTCAACTGCCCGCAGGACGACTTCCGCATCCGGATTTGAAAGCGCGTTTACAAGAGCGTGGACAGACGCTTCGTCGTCTGTCATTTCGAGTATGTCCTGCGCCTTGTTGAGCAGGTGACGTGTAACTTTCATCGCCTTTGTCTTGAAGGCAAGGGTCCAGGTGTCTTTTTCGGCAAGGTCCTCTCTGTCCAGCAGATACAATGCACGCAAGGCGTACAAGCGCACATCCTCGTCCTCTTCGGGATTGTTCGCCAGCATGGCCATATTGCCAGCAGAGAGCAGATTCAGCCGGCCATACACCAATTCCATGTAGGCCTTGTCCGTCTTGCCGATCTGGTATTCCCTTAAGTCGAATATGATAAATTCGGACAGCGCCCGTATGGCGCGGATTCGCTCTTCTTTGTCCGTGCTGCTCAGCAAGACATCCAGCATCGAGTTGAAGACTCGATACGGAGTGATGTTCTCAAGCATCATGGTCTCAAGCGCTTCTTCGCGGTAGTAATAGTAGTCCTGGAGCATGGCGTCTATAAAGGTTCGGCCAATGCTCTCCCCTGCCTTGTTCGAATGCAGGTTATACAAAGTTTTGTCCGTCCCTTTTATCTGCACGCCCAATGCGTAGAACATGATTTGCGCAACCAGACCTCGTGTCGCCAGCTCGCCGGTGTGCACGTTCAGGCCTCTGGAGATGTATTTTTCGTTGCCGACCCTTATGTATCCCATGGGATAGCCGCCCTTTGCCACTGCCTCGTCGCCATAGCCGAGCGCTTCCACGACCATCTTGACGGCGTCTTCTTCCTTGAGGGGGGCTTCAGATCCAAATCGTCCGTCGCCAGGACCACGCTTGAACGCCCTTGAAACGACTGCCGCAAATTCCGCTCTTGTAATTGTATTGTCTGGCCTGAACGTGCCATCCGCATAGCCGTTCATGAGGCCAAGATGGCTTAAGGTCAAGGCGGCGATTTCCGCAGGGTGTCCGTTGAAATGTCGTGAACCCTTTCTGTCGGGCTTCCCCACCATGTCGGAGAATCGATGGTCCAGAACTTTTGCCGTGGGCTCCCGGGCAAGGTGCCCTTCTCCCTTCGAAGTTTGCGCAGAGCGAGAAGCCGGCTTGGGGAACCTCCGAACCTTTTCAAAATCTGCACCGCTGACAACGGTTGCCATTCCAATCATCATGGCAAGCGTGCACATGACAGATGCAAGAGTGCAGGGTCGCCTCATTTTTTGCCCCCTTCCTGCCAATTTGCAAATCCTATTTCTCGATCAGGCGCCAGCTACGAGTGGCAAAACCGGTCAGACCGGTTTTGCCACACCCTACCGCACGATGAGGGTCAGGCCGGTCGCATTCTTGACGTCGAGCATAAGCGTGCCGTCACGCGCCTTCAACTTGGCTTTCCACGAGGCTTTCGGGAGCGTCAGCGCCGTCGTATCGAGCGTGAATGCCTCCGCAGACGCGCCCGCGGCAAGTACGCCAATCGGAATCGAGAGTTTCTGGGTCTCCCCAGAAAGATCGCCCGCCACCTTCAGGTTCGCCGTGCCGGTGGAAGGCGTGGCAATCGTGCCCACGACGGATGTCCCCGCCGTCGTGCGCGCCTCCGCGCCGTCGATCAGCAGCGTGGCGTTCGCGGCGAGCGTCACCGCATTCGTGACCGATACCCCTTCCATGAGCTCAAGCGTACCGTCCGCGCCCACCGACGCCGCCCCCGTACCGAGGGCGTGGTCGTGCGCGGCCAACAGCGTGCCGCCGTTCACGGTCGTGCCGCCGGTAAACGTGTTGTAGCCGGAAACGACGAGCGTACCCGCGTTCTTCTTGATGATCGCGCCGCCCAAGTCGTAGCGGCCGCCCGAATAGGTGCCGATGGTCTTGCCGTCCTCCACGTCGGCGGAGATGATGACGGTGCGGGCCGTTGCCGCGGCGGAATCGTAGGTGTCGAACGTGACGGGGGCATGGAAATGCACCTTGCTGCCTGTGCCTTCATAGCGAATCGCGTAGTCGGCCAGCGCACCGAGCGTGATCTGCGGCCCGATGCCGATACCCGTGACGTCTGTGGCTTTCACGACGATGCCTTCCGAACCCAGATTGAGCTTCCGCTGTTCAATCCACTTGGGATCTGTCGTCGTCGAGTCGGCGACAATCCCATTGAGGTTGATGACGCCAGATCCCTGATAGCCGTTTTGCCCCTGCTGCTTGAAGATGCCGATGCGGCCGCTGTGGTTCATGTTGTATCGTTCGTACGCATTCAACGTCCCGTTCACGTACACGACCACGCCGTGTCCGACGCCGTTGTAGTAATACGTCGAACCATTGTGCTCAACCGTACGGCAGTTGACCGTGCCGCCGGCATCAACCTGGAACAGCACCAGCGAGGTATAAGAGTTGCCGCGGAGGGGAAGAATCAGCCGGTCGCAGGTTACCACCGCCCCTGAACGAATATAGGTATGCTGCCCTTCTGTTTTGGGGAGCGTCCAATCGCCGGTGAAGGTGACACGTCCCCGGAACTCCGAATTTGGCGTGGCCCAGGTGTTGCCGCTGTCCCACGTCGTGGCCACCGCGCCGCCCGCGAAGTTGACGGACGTGTTCGAGAAGTTCACCTTGTACGTGTCCGTGAACTGCACCTTGCAGTTGACCACGGGAATGACGGTCGCGCTGCTCGTGACGGATGCGAGCGTGAGCGTATTGGTCGTAGCGGCGGACGGATTGGCGAGCGTGAGCGCGCCGGCCCCTTCGACCACCATCGCGGCCACCTGCACGTCCGCGTCGAGCGTCACGGTCGTCGCAGCCTCGGGCGCGAAGCGAATCGTGTCCAGCACGTTCGGCACGTCGTTCACGGCCTCGCCGTTGACGCTCCAGTTGCCGGGCGTGGAGAAGTTGCCGTCAACCGCACCCGTCCACGTGTACGTGCCGACCGCGCGGGCGTCGTACTTAAGCGCGCCGCCATCGACGGAGAGCGTGCCGACCGCGCTGTCCGGAGTGACCACGAAACCGGTCGTGTCCGTGTAGCCGGAGGGGAAGATCGTGGTGGTGCCCAACAAGTGCAGGTTCACCGTGCCGTTCCGCGTGACGATGCCGCTGATCTGCGACCCCGTGCCGCACACGAGCGTCGCGCCGTCCGCGAACGTAACCGCATTGGCGATCGTCACGCCGTCCGCGAGCTCCAGCGTCGCGCCCGCCGCCACCGTGATCGGCCCCGTGCCCGCCGCGTTGTTGTGCTCGAGACGAACCGTGCCGCCGTTGATTTTCGTGCCGTTCGAGTAGGTGCTGTCGCCGGAGAGGATCAGCGTACCGGGGTTGACCTTGATGATTTGGCCGATACCGGGATACTGCGCGTTGCCGTGGGTCTGCTCCAAATCGGTCAGATTGGCGGTGATCGTGATCGTGCGCGGCGTCGTTCTGTCGACGGAGTCCAACGTGTCGAACGTCGTATTGCCATAGAGGCCCATGCTCGGAGTGGCGCGCTCGGAGCGAATCACATAGTCCGCAAACGCGCCCACCGTCATACCGTGCGCGAAGCCAAACGCCTTCGTATTGAAACCGGATGCAACGCGAATGCCGCTCGCGCCGATGTTGGTCTTAAACTGCTCAAGCCACGTGTGCCAGCCGGTCTGTCCCGTCGTCAGGGCCTCGATGCCCTGGAGATGGTACGTGCCGGTGCCGTTGAAGCTGTTGGAACCCTTGTGCTTGTGCATGCCGATGCGGCCGCCGGCCTCGTTTCCATCCAGTCGATAGATGGTCGTCACGTTCAGCGTGCCGTTGCAATGAACGCTGATGGCATGGCGGCAGTTGTTCCAGGTGTCGTTGCCGCACTTGTGGACAGCCGTGCCGACGTTGGCCGTGGCGCCAGCGTCGATCAACAGCTGCGTGGTTCGCCCGACGGCTCCCATATCCTTGTGCACAAGGGTCATCACAGGAGATGTCAGGGTCGAGCCGTTCCGCAGAATGTGGGTATAGATCGTACCCGTCGCCACCGGCGAAGTCGGAATCGTCCACCCCTGCGTCAGCGTGAAGTTTCCGTAGAGGTCGGCCGTCGGCGATGTCAAGTCATTACTCGAATCGATATCGGTCGCCGTCGCACCACCCGAGAATTTGACCGCCGTATTCTCGAATGCAACCTTGTACGTTCCGGCGAAACCGACCTTGCACTCGATTTCAGGCATAACCGTCGCGCTGTTCGAAACCGTCGCAAGCGCAAGGCGGTTCGTGGTGACGAAGCCGTGCGTCGCGGCAGGGTTGACGATCTTCACCGCGCCGGCGCCGGTGAACGAGAGATTGCGAATCGTCGCGGAAGCATCCAACACCACCGTGGCGGCGTTGGTGAACGAGACGTCCGCGTAGGCGTCGTCAGTCGGCGCACGCATACCCGCAACGCCGTTGAAACTCCAGTTCCCGGCGTCAGACCACGCCCCTCCGTCCGCGCCGATCCAGACGAAACCATTGCTGAACGAAACATTTCCATCGGCCCACGAAATTTCATTGTTCGCCGACGTGAAATGCGCCGTGTATGCCGCCTCGGTGATGTTGGACGCGACAACGCCGTACGTGGACTGTCCCGCGACGAACACCTGCGCATCATCCGCAAAAACGGGTGGGCCAGTGAAGAGGCGCGCGCCGTCGAGCATTGTCACTGTGCCGGAGATGGAGAGCGTACCGTCACCCACAATCTGATTGGGGAACGATGCGCCGTCCACGATTTCAAGCGTGCCGTTCGCGCCAAGCGTCACGGGACCCGTGCCGAGCTGTCCGCTCGCCGCGACAACCACCTTGCCCTCTTCGATGATTGTGCCCTGCGTGTAAACCTTCGTGAAACCGGTCACTCCGTTGAAGGTGTCGGTCATCACGAGCGCACCCGCGCCGGTCTTGCGGATCGCGCCCGCATCGTGTACGCCGATGCCGCACGTCACGGTGATTCCCTCCGGCACGTTGATTGTGAGCGTCTTGCCGGAAATCGTCGAGATACCCCAGTCCGATGGCGTGTTGCTGTTTTTGAGGCCAAGGAACTCAAAGTCCTCAGATGCCGTGATCGTGGTATCCACCGCGAACCGCCACAGGTAGTCCTGCGTGACGGCCCCCATGCCGCCCGCACCGACAATCAAATTGGGAATGAAACTCCGCGCGATGGCGTGTTCGCACTTCGCGATGCGCGGCGCCTTGACCGTGCCGATGTTGCCATCACGGCCGAAACGCGACTCGTTGGACGAAGACGATGGATTCGTGCGAACGATTACTTCACTGGTCGCCTCAAGCGTGCCGTTGATGTCGAGATCGCCGCGATCCCAGCCGTTCGTGACGGTGGTGAAGCAGGCATAGCCGGTCTCCTCCACGCGCAGGATGCGGTGGTGGGAAGTCTGCGTGCCGGAGAAATGCTTGCCGTGCACAACGGAGTTGGACGCGACGATCCACGGATAGTCTCCCACGTTGTTGACGATCCAGTCCTCAGTGAACGTGAAGTCGCCGTCAAGCGTCATCTCGTTCGCAGTGGCAATGTCCGTGCGCAACGTTGTTTCGGGGTACGTGGCCGTGATGCCGCCTGGGAACTTGACGCGGCCGTTGCCCTGCTTGACCACGAAATAGGTGTTGTTGAACGCGACCGGGCAGTTGAACACCATGTCGGTGGAGGCGTCACTGTAGATGTCGCTGGCGACGTTGATCTTGCCGGTGCCGGAGAGCTCCACAATGCCGTCGCCTGTGATCTTGAGGCCCTTCACGGTGATGTCCGCCGGAACTGTCACCGTGGCCGCCTTGTCGAACACGAGGTAGTCGTCGGACGTGAACGTGATCGTCTCGCCAGGCGTGCCACCCCAGTTGCCGGCATCTGCAATGGAGTCGCTGCTGCCGCCGCCAGTCCATACGCGCGCGTCGTCGAGCGCGCGCAGGCTCACGGCGTCGAAGCACGTGGCCCTGTCGCCGTTGGAGGTCTGCGATTCGAACATGAGGCGGTATGTTCCGGCCGCAGTCACTTCGATGTCCTTCCGCCAGTGCATGAGAACGGTGGCGGAAGTCGTGAAGGTGTCCAAAACCGCGTCGCCGAACTTAACATGTATCGTCTGCCCGCCGTGGCTCGGACGCGCCGTCCAGTTGAATGAGAGGCAAGGCCGCTCGCGAGCCACGTTCCGTCCGGCTTGGCGAGACCGCCGCTGGACGATACCGTCCAGCCCGGGTTACTGTACCCGTTCTTGCCGGCATACGAACCCCAGGACTGGTCCGTGGCGTTGCCTTGTTCGAAGTCGCCGTTCTGTATCAGTTCCGTACTGGCGGACGCCGTGAGCGCTGCGCCTGCGGCGACCGCATGCGCCTGCGGCGACCGCAAGGGACATGACAGCGGCTCGGGCGAAACCACAACTTTTCGCCCACTGATTGGAGCTGCAAGTAAGGTTTTTCATGGCTTTTATCTCCATCGAAACTTGAAAGGTTGCCTATTGTCAAAATTAACTCTGCGGATATTATCATAATTCCCCACCGCCCGCAAGCCGAAAATGGTAGGGGCCGACCATCGGGCGGCCCACAAAGGATTCAGATGGGACGTGAGACATGAGACGAGAGAGGTGATTGGAGACCAGCAGACGTGAGACCAAGAGGCGATGCAACTTCGCCAATGTCTCATCGTCTCACGTCTCGGCTCGTCTCTCGTCTATCGTCTCACGTCCCCGCTCTCATTTTCACGGCTCGGCGGGACGCCCCGCCCTACCGTCGGCGGGACGCCTCGCCCTACCGCACGCCCTACCGCACGATGATGTACGTGCCACCGGCCTTGGAGTTGGAGAGCGCAAGCCGGCCGTTCTTCACCGTGAGCGTGAAGTTCGCAGAATAGTCGCCGTCGTCGGCATCCTTCACCGTAACCGCAGCGGCGGGCAGATCTGCATCGGTCAAGCCATTGACTGCGTCGGTGAGGAAGTAAGTGTGACGCGTGGGTTTCGCGTCGAACGTGACCCTGACGCTCTTCAGACCCGCAAACGTGGCGGGCGTGGCGGCGGCAAACGTGGCGGCGGGGAGGTCGGCGGTCGTTGCGCCCGCATCGGCGACATCCCAGCAGTTGGTCGTGCCGGCGAACTCCCACGCGCCCGCGAGCGTGCCCGTGCCCTTCAGCGTGCCGCAGATCGGCATCGCCATCGTGCCGCTCGAAGTGAGCGTCGAGCCCGCGCCAAGCTCCAGGTCCTTGTAGATGCCCGTCGGCTCCAGCACGGCGATGTCGCCCAGCGTCGCCGCGAGCTTCAGGTTCGTCTCGTCGAAGCGCTTCTCCGTCGGACTGTCGGGAGCGACGTAGGAGATGGTGCAGTAGTTGTTGTGCGTTCCACCCGGACCCCAGCCGCCGGAGACATCGCTCACGCGAATCTCCCAACGATGCCAGCCTGCGGAAAGCGTCTTCTTCGCGTTGCGCACGGTGCTCCACGAACCCGCCACGTTCACAAGAACCTCGCCGTCGATAGAGAACTTCTTGTTGTCGTCGTAGAAGACGTCGAAGGACCACTCGCCGACCTGGTTGTCCTCCACCTTGAACCAGCCCTGGAAGCGGTTGGCCTTGGTGCCGAAATATCCGAGCGTGTCAGCCGCGAGATTGCCGCCGTACTTATGCATGTACTCCACGGAATCCATGCACTTGATGTGCGTCCAGTTCTCGGTCGTATCCCAGCTGCCATTGCCGTTCTGGTAGCTCCACACGCAGGCGTTCACGAGCGGCTGCACCTGCAACGTCAGACCGTCGCCGAGATCGGCGCCCGGCAGGAACGGCGTATAGGCGTTGCCGTCGGTTGAAGTAGATTCGCCGATGATGAACCCAAAAGCCATCCTGTTCTTGAAGCCAGAAGCGTTGGAGGGGCCGCTGCCGCCCGTGTAGTCCTGCTGCGCGACCGTGAACGTGTGCCAGCCCTCCGTGAGCGTAGCCTGACCGCTCGCCACCACGCACTTGTCACTGCTCTTCATCACCTGCGTACCGTCGATGTCAAGGCGCACCCAGTCGTCGCACTGGCCGCAGAACGACCACACGCCCGCCTTCTCCGCCGGCACGTAGAACTTGCCGCGCCCCGCCGTGGAGGAGTAGGATCCGAACGGATTGCTGCTATAGTTCGTCTTCGTGAAGTTCCAGAAGTTCGCGGAGGCGCACGGATAGCTCCAAGGCGTCACTGTGAGCGAGTCGTACACCTGTCCGGCGACGGCGAAGGGATAGCGCTCGTCGGAATACTTCGCTACTTCCGCGTTCACGCCGTTCGTGAGCGTGAGGCCGCCGCAGAATGCGGACGTGACGCGCAGGTCGTTCCCTGCCGTGTTCTCCACCGTCACCTTTCCGAGCATCGCGCCCTGCATGCGCGCGTCGTTGCGCGTGCCCTGGAGGTTGGCCGATCCCTTGATCGTGAGATCGCTCGCGCCGGAGAGTGCCTGGTTCCAGTTCACGTAAAACTCGTCTAGGTCAAACGTCACCTTGCCGCCCAGCTTCTCGTAGCCGAAGAACACGGGGAAGCCGTTCGCCCCGCCCCACGCGCCTTTCACGTTCACGAGTTCGCCGTTCTGCAGGTCAACCTTCGTGACGCCCGGTATGCGCGCGCCATTGAAGCCGCCGGTGCCCATCTCAATCCTGCCGCCCTCCATCAGGAACCAATGGCGACCTTCCGTCGCGCCCACGCCGTTGCCGTACCCCCAATTATAGGTACTGGCGCCGCTGGCCTGGCGGTTCAGCGTGATGCCGTTCACCTTCATCAAGCCGCCCGCGCGCAGATACGTCTCGTCGCGCGGCGTGTCGTAGGCAGAGAAGAACGTAATGCCGGCGGCGTCCAACGTGCCGGAAACGTCCATCGTCTGCACGGTTAATGTAGAGGGATTTCCGCTGTACCGCCCCATGAACAACTCGCTCGTCGCCGTCAGTTTCGCGCCGGCGTCGATGACGATCCTGCCATGCGCCGTGCCGGAGCCGTTATAGCCGGTATAGACCTTCTTGGCCGTGAGGTCGGACCCAGCCTTGAGGCGCAGGTCGCCGCCGTGCGAGGCGTCATAACCCACGATCAGCGTATCCACGGAGCCGGACAGATTGAGCGCCATGCCATATTCACCGTCACGCGCCGCGCCATAGACGTAGATCGTGCCCGTGCCGTCGAAGTTGGCGTTCACCTTGCCGGAGACGTCCATCATGCCCGTCGCCTGAGGTCTGATGTCCAGCCCCGGCGTGCCGGAAACCTTGTTGATGTTGAACTCGGTGAACTGCGGCGCGGTACCACTGCCCGGGAAGAATCCTGGCACGCCAGCCGTCATGTTCACATTGATGACGCCGGCCTTCATGCCCTCCTTCAAGAAGACGTGACCCGAACCCGACATGGACACGTCAAGATCGCCGGAAACGAAGCCGTTGGCGAGGTATGTTTCGCCGCCGGTATGTTCAATCTCCGCCGTGCCGTTGAGCGGTCCCGCGAAATACGCGTTTCCGCCCGAGTGCCGGATCGTGCCGTTGTTCTCGAGCGCACCATTGAAGTTCATTGTCCCTGCGACGGCCTCGATCACGCCATTGTTCGTGATGGCGCCGGAGAGCGTCGTCGTGTAACTGCCGTTGAGCGTCAGAGAGCTGCCGTCCTTGACGGTGAGTGGGCCCTTGATCGTGGTCGTGCCGTTTTGGGAACCGATCGTTGCGCCACCCGCTTCGACGTTGAACGCGACGGTTGCAGGATACGTGCTGCCGTAGGCGTGCAACGTGCCGTTATCGAGCGTAATGCCGCCGGGAATCTTGAAATTCGTTTCGGACATTGCTTCGGGGCGCCACGTGCCGCCACCGGTCACCAGAACGCTCTCGACGTCAATCGGGAGACTGATCAACCCGAACCATCCCGTCGTCTTGATGGTGAGATTCTTGCCGGGGCCGTAGATGCCCCCCACAGCCGTGGCAGCAGTGCCCGCACGTACGCGCACGTCGAAACGGTCGGTGCCGCCGATCGTCGCGTCGTCGGAAAGCTCCACGCGACGCAACACCGGTCCCCACGCAGCATCGTGCGTGGTGCGCCCGTCCAGGCAGTCGTTCACGATTGCGCCGCGTCCGTCAGGCCCGTCGCCGGCAATCACAAAAGTCTTGATCTGCGTGATCTCAAAACGCGCATCGGTGTTGTTGCCCGCCATGTTCAAGCTGTTGGCGTTGAACTGTCCGCCGTCGTGGATCTCGACCTTGCCGCCCGTGGAGCCGCTGTCCTTGCCGAGCGCATGTTCCGAGGCGCTTGCGCCCAGCACCACCTTTTGCCCGTTGGTGATCATGATGTTCTGCGCATCGAGGGCGGGACCGTCGAGCGTGACCGTACCGGTGCCGCCGAAGGTCACGTCAGCGGCGCCGCGCAACGTGCCGTCGCCCTTGAAGGTGTAGTCGTTCGCGCCCGTGACGGTGATCGGGCCGGCGAACATCTCACCGTCAACCGTGATGTCGCCCGTTGCCGACTCCGCACCGTCGATGAATGCGGGCACGTACGGGATGAACCCGCCCGTTGCGCCGCCGTCGTAGAGCCAGTTCGCGCTCGTCGTGTTCCAGCCGAGGTCGGAGGAACTCGCCGGACGCCACGTCTGCGCGGACACGGAAGACGTGGCCGCGATGGTCATTGTCAACTTCCCGTCCACGACGGCGAACGTTGCCGCCGCGCCATCGCCCACAACCGCAGTGGCGTTGAACTGCGAAAGCGACGTGATGCCGCTCCCCGCGTCGATCACGGTGTAGGTGCCGGGGACGAGAAGCGTGGCGTCAACGCTGACGGGCAGCGCGTAGCCCGAAGGAATCGTCACCGATCCGGTCGTGGAGAGCATCGCCTCGGATGCCGAAGGAGACGACACGGAGATCGACGCGCCGTCGTTGAACACGATGTTCTTCGTGCCGTCAACGTAGCTCTCCACGTCAAACTCGCCGGACATCGTGTAGGTCGTGGCGTCGGACGTTCCCGCCGACGGGCTCGCCCCCATCCACTTCGCGGAGAGGTACGCCTCAATCGCCTGTCGGTCGGTGTCGGAAAGAGCGTCCGGCAGCACGATCAGCTCGGAAAGCTCGCGGCCTGCGTTGCGACTGGCAACGGAACTAGGACGGTCGGCAGTGAGATAGTTTGACACGCCGTTGGCCGCCGTCACAACTGAAAACACGTGGCGATCTGTTGGGACAAGCGTATGGCAGATGTCGGAGACTGCCGCTCCGTCGCAGTACCATGAGTTGTTCTGGTTACCGCCGCCATTGTAGGAGTACGCACCAGTCGTGCTCGCCGTGCCATAATTCGAACCTCGGTGGAAATTATAGGAACCGGAGTGCCCAAGCCAGAATGCAGCATTGGTCTGCTGGATGGACATCGCGAAGAACACGGTGCGGATGTTGTTCATGTCGGCGTACTTCAAGTCAACGCCGCCTCCGGCATTGCCCATGCAGTAGGCAGGCACGCCATTCGCTACGCCATACGTTCCATATACCGTTTCAGCGTATTGCGGCACGGTGTATGCCGTCGCGTCGCGACCGCCGTCCGCACTGTCTTTCCACTTCTCGACCTGATCGAGCGTGCCGGTCTTGAACACGAAATTCGCGGCGTCGGAGGCGTCGAGCCAGATGAGCGCGTACTTCTTGAGGTACGGCTGCACCCAGGCGTCTGCGGCGTAGTCCGCAACGCCGGAGATCACCACGTCGCTGCCGGAGAGCGTCGGCGTGACGCCCGCGCCGAGAGGCGCGCCGTTGTGCGAGGCGGCAACTGAAAGCTTCGTCACGTCGAACGTGGCGTCCGCGCCCGTGAAGACCGTTGCGGCGGTGTTCGCGACCAGGCCGTCGAGGAGGACCGTCGTCGCCGAGGCGACGGACGAACCGGCGGCAAGGGCTATCGGCGTTCCGTTGGTGGCGTGGAGCGTCGCGCCGTCAAAGATGACGGGGTACGCGGGCGCGGCGTTCAGCGTGAAGTCTCCGTTGCCACTCACACGCACGGCCGCCGTGGAAGTCGTTAAAGCGGGCCAGCCCTGAAACACGGTGTTTTGCGAACGGGCCGTCGCCCGGTCCGTGACGAACTCCACCTCGGATCCTGTTGACGTGATCGTGTAGGAAGCCGTCGCGCCCTTCAGGTGGACAATTCCCTTCGAGCAGAACGTGTAGGACGCGCTGTTCCCCAACGGGCCCAGCTCCACAACCGCGTTGTCGCACGTGCAGGAAGGATTGCCTTCCTCCGCCGTCGCGGGCACCTGTATGAACGTACCCTCGCTGGAGGTTCCGTAAAAACCGTCGCTGAAGACGACGCGCGAGTTCTCAAGACGACGCGCGAGTTCTCGCAGCAGGCAAGGTGGAACGTTCCACCGCTGCGCACGCGCGCCGAAGTCTCGATTGTCACCGTGCCATGTATGACGAGCCGTCCGTAGTCTGCCGGGTACAGGGTGGTCGCCCCGCCGCAGCCGAAATCCAGGCCGGCGTAGGTGGCATTGCCCGCCCCGTAGATGCGCGAGCCGTCATACATGTGGAAAATCATGTGGTCGAAGCGCTGACGGTAACCGTTGCTGTTGAGCGAACCGTAGATGTAGAGTTCCGCGTCTTGACCCGCAATCGCCTCGTCCATGTTCATCTTGAGCGTCGCGCCCTGGCGGATGTAGATTATGCCTTTGGCGGTCTTGCTGGCGAACGCGAAGAACGCCTCGCCGCTTTCGATGTCCAGCGTGCCGCCCGAATTGACCGTCGTAGTCCCCGAGACGGACAACTTTCCGCGCGTCTTGAGCGTACCGCCTTTGTTCACCGTGACGGCACCGCTCCACGCGCCGACCTCTCCGGCGTCGATTATGATTGTTTGGCCGTCGCCAACGGTGAGAGCCGCGCCCCACTGCGGGTCGGACGGCGTGATCGTCATGCTGGCCGTCGTCAGCGTGCCGGCAACGGGAGTGGCGTACGTATCGTTCTTCACGTCGTAAAGCGTGACGATTCCATCGTGGTAGCACGGCTTGTAGTCGCGCACGAGAACGCCGTCCTGCCAGATCTTCAGGTAATAGCAGCGGGTACCGGCCGGCGCCTTGTTGTTCACGCCGTTGTTTTCGCGGCTCAAGGCGAAGAGATACAGGGGGAGTTCCGAGGAATAGTTTCCAACGGAGCTTGAATAGTCTTCGCTGAAGGTATCGCCGTTCACGTTCAGCGTGTACACGCCGGCGGACGTAACCTCGGACGTGACCGTGTAGTACGTGTTGGCGGCTGGCGTTCCCTTGCCGCCCTTCTGGTTCTTGTATCCGAACCACCACTTGTTGTCATAGACGTGGATGGGCAGGTAGCGTCCGTCCGTGTTGTTGCGCGCGCCGACAAAGGCGATGTCGCCGCTGATGCTGCCCCACATCATGCCGGCCTCCACCTTCGTCCCGGCCTTGCCGATCACGCCCGTGTCGATATACGCCGATCCGTCCGTCGCGACGTACTCGAGGTACGACTCCGGCGCCGCCGCGCGCGCCGACAGCGCACCCGCCGCGCCCGCAAGAGCCAAAACAACAACACGAGCGAAACTAGAAGTTTTCGCCCCCCCCCTACGGGAGTTGCAGATAAGTTAGTTGAACTTGCATAATGATACCACAATCTTACCGCCACCCGCAAGCCGAAAATGGCGGCTCGCTCCCGGTGGGGCGATGGCGCCCTTGCCATCGTTATTTTTGAAACAGCAAGCGTACGACAACAAGTCTTGCTGTTGTACGCTTGCTGTCTTACCGCACGATCATCACGAAACCGGCGGGGAGATAGTAGTAGAGGCCGTCGGACTGCTTCCTGAGCTTGTACTTCCGGTCGGCGTCGGCCCGCACGAACTTCACCGTCTCGTCGGGCGCGGTTTCCGCATCCCACGAGATGATGCACGTCCCCTTCGCAACCTGACGCTCTCCGAGCTTCACGCCAATCGTCGCGCCCGGCTCGAAGCGAAGCGTCTTGTCGCCCAGCTGGCTGGCAGCGATTGCGGCGACCGTCGGCAGCGGGAACGGAATGTTGGCACCATAATCGGCGAAATCGATCGTCGAGCCGTCGTGCAGCCGCGTACCGTGGAAGGCCCGGGAGGCCATGCCGAACGTCCCATAGACATCGACCACGCCGGCGCCTCGGTTATAGTTTAGGCTGGTCTGCAGATAGGTGTAGTTTTTCGCGTAGAACTCTCCTTGGATGTCGCACGCGCAATTCACCCTGAACGACGCATTGTTCGTGGCGACGATCGTGCCGCGCGAACCAAACCACCCGCCAGATTGGACATCCACCAGACCATTGTCAACCGTGACGTTGTAGAGGTAGAGCGTCTTTCCTCCACCACCGCTCGTATCAATAGTCGCGGAAAGCGTGTATCCGCGCAGATCGACAAAGGACGGGCTGAGCGCACGGCCGATGTAGTTCGTGCCGTTTTTCGGCGTGACGGAGGTCAGTTTGATCCAGGAATTGGTGTTGAGCCGGATGTCGGTCAAGTTGGCGAGGCTAGGATCGTAAACTGCCCCGCCGTCCAGTATGTACCTGTATCCGGTGTAGCCCTCCCTCGCGTTAAACTCGATGACGCCAGATTCCGCTCCCGCTACGCCGGAGTTGTTCCCGCGCACGATGACGTCGCCACCGCGCTCGCCAAAGAACCCATTGCTCGCCCACTCCGAGGTCGGGATGGTGACTGTTCCCCCCAGTACTTCCATGCCGCCGACGTACGTCTGCTCTTTCTTCGAGAGGAGGAGCGTTCCCGTGCCCTCCTTGACGAGGCGCATGTTCCCGACCAGCGACAGGTTGGGGAACGCAACTTCGCCCGAGACACCCGTCGTGTCGATATGGAGTTCGCCCTGCGTCGGCTTGAGGCTGAAGTACTCGAGCTGCACGGCCTCAAGATAGTTGTTGTGGTCCCACTGCGGTGCCTCGAGCGTGATACGGTAGCGGCTGTACGCCGTCGTGTTGTCGAAGGAATAGGTTCTGTGTCCGTTCGTGTCGCCATACCCCGACACGCCCTTGCGGTAATCGAGGAGAGCCCAGTCCGCGCCGTCGTTCGAGCCTTCGATCTTCCAGCGCATCGGCAGACGGCATGAATTTTTACTAATCGGCCCCGTCCAGATTCTGTAGGCATCGACGAGCGTCGGGCTGCCGAAGTCG
>CACWIW010000142.1 GCA_902761035.1 uncultured bacterium
GAAGCTTGCGGGCGTGGAGGTAGTCAAGGATCAATCGGCATGAATGTTGACGAGAGGAATTAAAATCTGAAATGACGCCTCGCCTCCCTGTTCCGCACCATAATCTCACGCCTCATACCAGCTACATCACATATCGCAATAGGGGACGTACCGCGCATTCACATTCCAAACCGTGCGCAAAACTTCAATTTCCCAAAATCACTCTTGCGTTTGGCGGGGGAATGTGGCATACTATTTTCGTCTTGCCCGTAAAAAGGCGAGAGATTAGTAGGAGAAGCGAAACATGCCAGAAGTAGCAAGATTCTATGGTATCGTGATAAAGATGTTTTTTAAGCCTAAGGAACACGATCCATCGCACATTCACGCAATTTACGGTGAATGCGTCGGGATGTTTGATTTGGCATCGTTGGAAATGACCGACGGGGATCTTCCGTTGACGGCGCAGCGTCTTGTAAAGGAATGGTTGGCACAGCATAAGAATCAACTGGAAGAGATGTGGCGAACACAACGTATCGTTCAACTTCCGCCTTTGTGAGAAAGGCTCCCAATGATACCAAGGATCAAAAGCATTAGCCCCATGGCCGATTTCAAGCTTCTTGTCGATTTTGACGAGGGTCGCCGAGTCATTTACGATGTTGCGGACGACATTCGTAGTATTGAAGCATTCAAAGAACTACAAACCCTGCATGGTTTATTCAACAATGCCAGATTGGATTCAAGCCGGACATGTGTGGTCTGGAACGAGAGAGTAGATTTGCCCAGCGATACAATTTACGAATATGGCGTTTCTGTTTAAGTAATTTCCTTGATTATAAACTTTTCGCACCGTAATCTCACGCCTCTTAACTTGTGCTTCATCTGTTGTAAGTGACGTACCGCGCATTCACATGTCAAACCGCGCGCAAAACTTCAATTTCCCAAAATCCCCGCTTGCGTTGGGCGGGGGAATGTGACATACGTCTCGCCTTTCAAAGGCGAGGCTCATGTATAGCTGAACAAAAGCTTATGCATAGAGAATTGATTCCTTATGCAGGTCATGCCCTCGCTGTAGTGGCATCCAGCCCTAATCGTAGGCAGGTCGTTCCCTAATCGTAGGGAGGTCGCTCTTCCAACGTGGCTCAAAAATCCCCTCGCCGTGGCTCAAAAATCCCCCTGTACTGGTTCATAATTCCCCTCGCCGTGGCTCAAAAATCCCCCTCCTATGGTGGCCCGGCCAACAACGAGAGAGGCCGCGCTTGTTGCTGCCGTTCGGTGGGGCGAGGCGTCCCGCCGAGCCAGGTGGAGCGAGCCCTCCGGGCGAGCCGCAATTCCCACAAACCACGTTCCGCGCCGTAATCTCACGCCTCATACCCGCTACTTCACTTATCGCGATATTTGACGTACCGCGCATTCACATCTCAAACCGCGCGCAAAACTTCAATTCCCCAAAATCCCGCTTGCGTTGGGTAGGGGAATGTGGCATAATACTTTCACCTTGCATCTCAAAGGCGAGGCGGAATTTGATCTTTGATATCGGCGGGTACGGCTTTTCGTGACGCGATTGCGCGGCGAAGAACGGCACAGAGTACCCGCCATCGGCCCGAAACCACGGGAGCGGTCGCACTTGTCGCGACCAACTGGTAGGGCCCGCTCGCCGAGCGGGCCGTATCACCCAAGGAAGTAAGGCAGAACCTCGGAACAACGGTAGGGTCACGCGTCCCGCGTGACCGAAATGGTAGGGCGGTTTCGATGAAACCGCCGCTCCCCTCCGAGGAGCTGGGCAAGCCCGAAAGGCCCCCAGCAACGTACGCAACAGCGTAGAGTAGCTTTCTGGAAAACCGCTAATTTTCAGTATGGAGGCGAAATACGACTGTGCGCACGTGTGGATTCATATCCACGCGGCGCACTTTCATATTCAGTTTCCATATGGGCTCTTAGCGGTGCCTCCAGAAAACTCGAATCAAGAGAGTGCGCCGCCTTTCTTTTCCGTGTCGACGGTTTGCTCTCATCGGAATAGGCACGGAAAAGGAGATTATGAGGGAATGAACGCTACATCAATGGCTAAGTCTCTGGGGTTTTATGTCCATGTGAAGCGTCTGGCAGGTGTAGTGCAGGCCGACTTCGAGCGGGTAGATGACTATCATGACTTCCTTGCAGATGTAGTACCCTCTGCACAAATGAATGCGGCGATTGCGGGCTTTGGCAACGAAAATCCGCTTCTTCCTCTCGATGAGATCACGCTTACGCAAATCCAATACGGCGACATCGTAGGTCAGATATTTGCCGGTGTCAGTTTCATGGCGTTGTCTCTCCCGCATCCGCCGCCGCAGGTTCCCATTGTGCAGAACACTGTTTCCTATTTCGACAATTACATCCAGTCTCTTGATGGCGGCAAGGGCGATCCACGCACAAAGGCGGATGTGGAGTCCATTGTCGATCGAATGAACAGTCTTCTTGCGGAACGCGAGGCGAACGAGCAGCGCGTGAACGGGCTAGTGGTTGGACGTGTCCAGTCTGGCAAGACGCGTAACTATGTGGGACTGATGCTCAAGGCCGTCGATGAAGGCTGGAACGTGATTATCGTGCTCACAAGCGCCAACACGGCATTGGCCGACCAGACGAAAGGGCGCATCGAAAAAGATTTTGGCAAGGCGCAGGTGTATCAACACATTCCTCTTGATTTCAGAGGTTCTGAACATGTGTTTCCGCCTACGCACCTTCGTGATCCCAATAACGTGTCCTTCTATTGGGGCGTCACTATGAAGGAGAGTCGAAACTTGGACAAGGTGAGGGACTGGTTGCACGAGAACGATGCAATCGTACCCCAAATGCGAATTCTCGTTATTGATGACGAGGCTGACAATGCGACACCAGACTCCAATACGCGGACGAAAACGCAACTTACTGAGAGCGAAATAGATGAATTGGTCTCTGCTATTCGTAATGAGGGGGAGAGCGATTTTTCATATTTGGCCGATTGGATTCTTGATGTACAGGACATTGTTTCTGAGGCTCAGGAGAAGGCCGAGTGCGATCCTGGCTCAAAGGAGGATAATTCGATTCACTCGCTCCAGACGAAACTCGAGCAAGGCGGTGGCGATACGGAGAAGATGAGTGAAATTTTGACGACGGATGAATTCCTCGATCTCCTGAACATGCAGCAGTACACCGATGAAGGTGGTGTTCTCGTAGATTTAAAACAAGACGCCATCAAGTATTTCAGCGGAACTGGCAGTGGCCCCCGTTCTGCAAAGACGTTTGTAAGGTTTCTCAATACCGTCCTGCAGGTGGCACGGGAGCGCAGTGCCATCAGCCTTCGCATCTGCGAACTAATCGACTGCAAACCAAAGTCTGATGAATACACGTTCAATTTCCAGCGCTGCGCCTACATCGCCTATACAGCCACTCCGTATGCAAACATCCTAAATGAACGACCGGACCAGACACCGCTTTACGCAGACTTCATAAAACCACTCGCTACATCGCCTCTGTATTTCGGCCTCGACAAAATATTCGGGCGCGACTACAAGGCGGAACCGCCGATTCCACCCAAGATGAACATTGTAGATGCAATCGGAACGGACGACAAGCGATTCGTCTTAAATCCGATCCAAGGCATCAAGGATGGCGAGAAGAAAGAGGTTCTGCCTGTCTCAATCGGAGATGACCTTCGCTACACATGTGACAATCCAAGTAAAGAGGGTGCGTGGGAGACCATGGCACGTGCCGTTGCATGGGCGTTTTGCTCAGCTGGTGCCAGACGCCACAATCGACTCAAGAAGGGATCGTCCGACATGGATGACCGCTGGACGACGATGATGGTGAACATATCTCCAAAGACGGATGCACATGACTCTCTGCGGAATGCTATCGCTAAGTATCTCAAATTGCGCTGTAAATCCGATGAGGACAGAGTCGCGTTTCTAGGGGAGTGCCATCGAACATGGGAATACTTTACTGGTAGCGGCAAGGCCGCATATACAAGCGATGACTTTGAGCAGACGTTCAATAACGCACAGGATGTGAAATACGGCACTTTCACGGATTACCCCACGTGGGAAGAGATATGCGATGATGTACGTTACTTTATCGAAGGATGGGATGATATTCGTGTACACACCATCATCATCAACTCCGTTAGAGCCGACAACATAGAGAATCAAAAACGGTACAATCAGACGGGTACATACGAGAATTCGCTCTCGGATGACCACTTGTGGATTGTTGTTGGCGGCAATACCATCGGTCGAGGGCTTACGCTCAGAGGTTTGACCGCGAGCTACTTCGACCGCGTCCGCAAGACGGTCGCAGTTGATACCATGACGCAGATGGGACGTTGGTTCGGATATCGTCAGGGTTATGAACTTCTTCCCCGAATCTGGATGACCGCTGATACTGTGCGCGAAATGAAAAAGGTCGCGTTCATAGAAGGTGCCATGCACGAGAGCATGCACGACCTCTTCTCACAGGGAGTGTCGCCACAAGCCCCCGAACATTACCCGCAAATATATAGCTGGGGGCGTAAGCTGTCGGGAAGGGCCAGGGCACAGAGTACGCTTATGCAGTCCATCGGTCTTCTCACGACGACGAATGTCATGCCTGGTAAAGCAGTCGATGTCCAGGCCGTGTACAAACGGACTCTTCGCCTTGTGCATGATCTCGGAGAGCAAACGTTGTACAACAAACAGGAATACATATATGGCGACGCTCCCCTTTGGCTGGACATCTCCAAGGATGTTATTCGTACCTATCTGAACGACGTCATGGAGCACTATCCGGAGGCGACGCGGCAACGGATGCGTGCGCTCATTCGGGAAATCAACCAGTCGGATGCCTGTTCGTGGAATGTCATTATAGGCGAGCCTGCGAAGAATCGCGGACAGAGCTTCGACATGGGCGTGGGACGAAGGATCTTCTGCGGCAGCCCACAGCCGCCGAAGGTTATTGGCGACGCTCTGGAGTTTGCCGGTTCTGCTCGTACCGACATGGCGTTTTTCGCGATGATCAGGACGGAGGACATCAACCGCACCGACGCGATACTGCTTGACCGGAAAATTGCCGAAGTAGTGTCAACGATCAAGCGAAAGGCAAAGGAAAACGGCGGGACGATTCCCATGGTCATCCAGAATGCACTTGCGCCTTATCAAGGTGACACATTGGAAGAACGCATAAGGAATCTGGTTGCCGCGGTTCGGGATGACGGCCGGGTAAGCGTTCCCAATTCCATTCGTGAGTGCATGGGACACTATATTGCCAACCGTTCGGCAATCGAATACAGGAATGAGGCGTATTCGACAGCAAGGATCGTCAACCCAGCAATGCAAATTTATCTGCTACCTCCGCCCGTTGAACTTGGGAGCGATAACATTCCGCTGATTGCGCCGTCTTTCTATTGGCCTGACCACTCCCCGGACGACTTCAATCTTGTCTCCATCGGTATGTCACCCGCATCGCATAATCCGAGTGAACAACTCTTTGGTGAGACCGTCGTAGGAATCATCGCGCAGAACGGATTCCCGATGTCAGTTAGTCAGTTGAAGCCGGCTGTTCTGGCTGAGTTGCCCGAATGCACGGAAGACTTTTTCAACGCGCACATCAATCACCCCATCCATGGCATCAAGTACGCAAAAGTTCCGTCCAAGAAAGCGTACTATCACACGGACTGGGCGGCTGATCCTGTTGCGAAGATTCGACAGTTTGTGTTGGAACGGGCGGCCGAAATCTTGGGTGACCATCAGGCACGCGCATACAAGGAACTGGCTCAAACGGTACTAGCCGATAATCCTGCCTTGGAAGGGCTGTTCAATCCCAATTCGTCGCAGGAACGGAACGCCGTGTTCGCCGACGAGAACCTTCCGCAGTTCGGAATCGTCAAGAACGAAGACGGCACCTTGCAGATTCAATAAGGAGGTAACGCGATGCCACGCGAAAACACAGTTGATACGTACCTTGAACTGAAGAAGGCAATCATCTACCGTATTACGCACATCAACTCCGGCGAGGTGTTCGACTTCGACGGATTCTCGATGTTCCGCGCCGGCGACAAGATCGGCGCGGCCATTCCCACGGGCGAGACGTGCATCAACATCCACAACGTCCATCCGGGCAAGAGCTACACGCTCGACGGCACGAACGCGCTGCCCGGCGTACAGGGGAACTTCCTCGCGCTTACGGTTGATTCGTCCGTGACCGACATCTCCGATCCCGTGAAGCAAGAGGACTTCGCCCATCGCATCCTTACGTTCGTGACGACGGAGAACGGGACGCGCGAGCTGCTCCTTTCCGATCCGTGGGAGTGGGCGGCGCGCGTCATCGAGATGTCCGGCGACACGGCGACGGAGTTGCGTCCCTACCCGTACATCGCCGAACTCTATCTCGTCAACAAGCTCCGCGCGGCAGGGTTGATGACGGACGTCGCCACGCAGTATCGCGGACCTGATTCGGGCGTACACGACTTCGAGCTGGACACGATGTCGCTGGAGTGCAAGTCGCGTCTGCATGGAGACCCCGAGACGAAATCCGGCGAACTCGTCATCTCCAGCGAACACCAGTTGAGCTGCACGGGAACGAAGCCGCTCTACGTTGTCTATTTCCCGATGGAGGATACGGGCGATCTCTCGCTCGCCTCGTGTGTGGCGGAGTTCGGCGATCCCCGCCCCGTAATCATGGAGAAGCTTGCGAAGATGAAGTTCGTGGAAGGGGACTTCGCATGGCAGAGGCCCTATCACGTTCTAGGCTCGCCGCTCGTCTATGAAATCACGGACGACTTCCCGCGTATTACGCCGGGACAGTTCGTGGGCGGACATTTCCCATCGGGCATCACGAAGCTCGTCTATCACGTGAGCCTGTACAACCGGCCGTCGTGTCCGCTTGATGATTTCATCACGGCCGTGTGTGCTGGTACGCATCCGGTGTTTACTGCATAAACCGGTAGGGCGGTCGCCCCGCGACCGCCGCACCAACAACCAACTACTATCTGCCAACTACCAACTCAACATGAAACCACCGAAGAAACTGATTGAAGTCGCGCTGCCACTGAAGGCGATCAACGAAGCGTGCGCCCGCGAGAAGTCGATCCGCCACGGGCATCCATCCACCTTGCATCTCTGGTGGGCGAGGCGTCCGCTTGCAGCAGCACGCGCCGTCATCTTCGCGCAGATGGTGGACGATCCATTGGAGAAGTACGGCGAGAACCCCACGCCGCAGCAGCGGAGCGCTGCCACGAAGGAGCGCAGGAGGCTGTTTGCGCTTATCGAAGAGCTGGTGAAGTGGGAGAACACGAACAACGAGGAAGTGCTGGAAAGGGCGCGAGCGGAAATCCGCAAGTCGTGTCCTGAAGGGTTGCCAGCCTTTCACGATCCGTTTGCGGGCGGCGGCGCGTTGCCGCTTGAAGCACAGCGTCTTGGACTGGAAAGTTACGCGAGCGATTTGAACCCAGTAGCCGTGATGATCAACAAGGCGATGATCGAGATTCCGCCAAAGTTCGCGGGAAGAGTACCTGTAGGGCCAATCCCAGAAGGGGAGGTTTTTTTAGCCACAAAGAACGCAAAGGACACAAAGGATGCGTTCTGGCCGGGAGCCACTGGGCTTGCCGAGGACGTGCGGCGGTATGGCTATTGGATGCGCGAGGAGGCGAAGAAGCGCATCGGGCACCTCTATCCACAGGTGGAAATCACGAAGGAGATGGCGGCGAAACGCCCCGACCTTAAGCAGTACGTAGGGCAGAAACTGACCGTTATTGCATGGCTCTGGGCGAGAACCGTGAAAAGCCCCAACCCGATGTACTCGCATGTTGACGTTCCGCTCGTTTCAAGTTTTGTGCTTTCGTCGAAGAAAGGCAAGGAGGCTTGGGTCAAGCCGGTGGTTGAAGGCGACAAATGGCATTTTGAAGTGTGCGTTGGCACGCCGCCGAAGGGGGCGGAGGATGGTAACAAGCACACCGTGAGCCGTTCAGCAGTCTCTTTTGATTGCATCGTTTCAGGATCGCCTATTTCTGGTGATTACATCAAGGAAGAGGGTGTGGCTGGTCGCATGGGTGCGCGTATGATGGCCATAGTCTGTGAGGGTGCTCGTGGTCGCGTATATCTTCCGCCGCAGGACGAGGACATTGAAGTTCCAGAACCGAAATGGAAACCCACAGGAAGATTGCCGGCACGCCGTATCACGGGTGGTACATGTGTCCCATACGGCTTGGACGAGTGGTGGAAACTCTTCACGAAAAGACAGCTCGTGGCACTGAACACGTTTTCCGATCTTGTACATGAAGCGCGGGAAAAAGTTGTGAAAGATTGTGGTGTAACTGATTATGCTGATGCTGTTGCATCTTATATTGCATTGATATTAGATAAGTCTGCGGATCTAAATAATTCTCTTTGTCGGTGGGAGAATATTGCTCAATGCCCTCGACAGTTGTTTGGAATGCAAGCATTTCCCATGGTATGGCATTTTGCCGAATCAAATATATTGTCGAATTCTTCTGGCAGCTGGAGTACCTTTGTAGATGGTTTCTATAAAGCGTTTTCAAATTGTTTTATTTTAAAGGGACTCAAATCTGGTTATTCTTGCCAGGCTGATGCTCAATATCAAACTATCTCGCAGGATAAATTGATTTCTACCGATCCACCGTATTATGACAATATCAGTTATGCTGATCTTGCTGATTTCTTCTATGTGTGGATGCGACGTTCGTTAAAAGGTATTTATTCCGAACTCTTTTCAACGATGTCTACACCTAAGGAAGAGGAACTCGTTGCTACGCCATATAAGCATGGTGGCCGTGAAAAAGCGGAGGAGTTTTTTCTCAGTGGCATGACGGCTGTAATGCACAACATAGTCGAATTAGCTAACGAGACGTTCCCAATAACAATATACTATGCTTTTAAACAGTCCGAAACAAATGACGCCGGAACACGAAATGCTGGTTGGGAGACATTTTTGGAAGCTGTTATCAAGGCTGGTTTTGCAATTACCGGCACATGGCCCATGCGGACAGAAAATTCAAGTCGCATGATAAGCCAAGGTGTAAATGCATTAGCTTCATCTGTTGTCCTTGTCTGCCGCAAGCGTGCCGAAGATGCTACTGAGATTACGCGGCGGGCGTTTCTGCGTGAGCTGATGGAGAAGATGCCCGGGGCGTTGGAGGACATGCAGGGCGGTGACGAGAACGCCGCGCCGGTAGCGCCTGTCGATATGGCGCAGGCGATTATCGGCCCCGGAATGGAAATCTACTCGAAGTACAAGGCCGTGTTGAACGCCGATGGTTCGCGGATGAGCGTACATGACGCGATTATTGAGATCAACCGGTTCCTTGACGAGGGAGACGACTTTGACGCCGAGACGCAGTTCTGCCGCGATTGGTTCCGCGAACACCAGTGGGGCGAGGGACCGAGCGGAGAGGCGGACGTCCTTGCGCGCGCGAAGGGGCTTTCGGTCGATTACGTGGTCGATGCGGGCGTGTTGTTCTCGAAGGGCGGCAAGACGTCGCTTGTGAAGTGGCAGGACTATCCAGATGACTATGACCCGACGGAGGACGCGCATCGTCCCGTGTGGGAGGTGTGCCATCATCTGGTGCGTATCCACCAGCGGCGCGGAACGGGCGCGGCGGGCGAGTTCCTGTCGATGGTGCAGGGCCAGGGCGAGGCGGCGCGGCAGCTCGCGTATCTGCTCTATACGCTCTGCGAGCGGAAAGGGCTTGCCGAGGATGCGCGCGTGTACAACGAACTGGCGACGGCGTGGAACGACATTGTCACGTCAAGCATCGAAAACGCGAAGCCCGTGCTGAAGCAGGCGGAATTCGACATGTAGTATCTTGAAAGGAACGAAGACGATGAAACCTTGGAGAGAAGTTGCAAAGCCCCATGCCGATGTGCTCGCGGGGACGTTCGTGCAGAGCGATTTTGCCGTGGACATCATGAAGGTGGTGGACGGTAGTGCCCCGGACGAATATCGGAATCCGGAGGCGTTCTACGAGCGCACGTACGTGACGGAGGGAATGAAGCAGCTTCTCGTGACGGTGGCACAGCGTCTGAACGGACGCGGGGGCGATCCCGTCATCGAACTCAAGACGAACTTCGGCGGCGGCAAGTCGCACACGCTCCTTGCGGTCTATCACCTTGCGAAATATGAAGGTGGCGCCGCGAACCTGCCGGGCATGGGGGAAGTGTTGGCGGCGGCGCAGGTGGAGAACGTGCCGCACGCGAAGGTGGCCGTGATCGACGGCAATGCGCTTGCGCCGAACCAACCCTTGAAGCAAGGCGGATTTTCCATCAGGACTATCTGGGGAAACCTCGCCTGGCAGCTCCTCGGCCCCGACGGCTACGCGAAAGTTGCGGAGAGCGACGCAGCGGGGACGTCGCCCGGAAAGACAATCCTTGAATCCATTTTGAGAGAGGCTGGCCCGTGCGTGATCCTGATGGACGAGCTGGCGGCGTACTACCGGCAGTTCGGCGCAGAAGGTTCGCTGACAGGCGGAACGTACGAAAGCAATGTTTCGTTCGCCCAGGCGCTGACGGAGGCCGTGAAGGGAGTGCCGCAGGCGATGCTGCTCGTGTCGCTGCCAAGTTCCGACACGGAGGCTGCGGGGTCGTTCGGGCGGCAGGCTCTCGATACGCTGGAGAAGACATTCGGGCGGGTCAACGCCATTTGGCGGCCTGTTTCCGCGGAAGAGGGCTTCGAGATCGTCAAGCGGAGGCTTTTCGAGAAAATAGATGACACGGCGGCGGTGGAGGAAACGTGTCAGGCGTTCGCGTCATACTACCACGAGAAGAGGGACTCGCTTCCGTCGATGGTGCAAGAGGGCGGATGGATCGACAAGATGCGTCAGTGCTATCCGATCCACCCCGAGGTGTTCATCCGCCTCTACGAGGACTGGTCCACGTTGCAGAACTTCCAGAAGACGCGCGGCGTGCTGCAGTACATGGCGATCGTCATCAACAGTCTGTGGAAGCAGGGGACGGATGAGCCGCTGATTATGCCGGCGTCGATTCCGCTGTGCGATACGGCGGTGGCGAACAAGTCGACGCAGTTCCTTCCGAACGGGTGGGGAGCGATCATCGACCGGGAGATAGACGGCGAGCAGTCGCAGCCCGTGAGGATCGACGGCGGCGACCCGCATTTGGGGAATCTCCACGCAACCGTGCGTGCGGCGCGGACGATCTTTCTTGGAAGCGCCGCCTCTACGGCGGAACAGGCTGTAAGGGGAATATCCCGCAAGCAGATACTTTTGGGATGTGCCATGCCGGGGCAGGAACTTTCGTTCTACGAGGATGCATTGCACAAGATGCGGGAGAGGCTGCAATATCTGTTCAACCACGATGAGCGCTACTGGTACGATACGCGCCCGAACCTGACCCGGACGATGAACGACTACAAGGGACGGGTCAAGCAGTCGGATGCGAGGGATTGTCTGGAGATGGCGTTGAAGGCCAAGTGGGGCGCGACTGGCTGCATCGCCGGTGTACATGTGTTTGAGGATCACGGGGAAGTGCCCGATGACATCGCAGATGGCATCCGCGTGGTTGTGCTTCCGTTGAATGTTGCCTATTCGAAGGCGACGGAGAAGCGGACATTTGATGCGGCGCGGAAATATGTCGCGCAATGTGGTACAGTTGCGCGCATGAGGAAGAACCGAATTGTTTTTGTCGCGGCGGACCTTGGCGCCACTGGGCGGATAGAGGACCAGTGTCGGACGATGCTGGCATGGCGCGCGGTGAAGAACGCGATAACGGAAGGGGCGATCAACGTCACGAAACAGGAAGAGGCGCAGGTTACGGCTTCCTTCACGCAAAGCGAGACGATGTTGAAGGGGTTGATCGGCGACTGTTTCAAGTATCTGCTGGTGCCAGAGCAGGTTGGAAACGACGTCGGCTTTATCGTCCGTAAGCTGAGCGTTGCCAACGCGGTCCCCTTAGGCGATGTCGTACGGCAGACATTGGAAAACAATGACGACGTTGTGCGGGCTTGGGCACCTCAGTTCATGAGGGATGTGTTGGAACAGTATTACTTCAAGGACGGAGTGACAGAAGTGTCCACGCGCAAGGTGTGGAATGACATGGGATCGTATCTTTATTTCCCGCGTCTCGTCTCGGCATCGGTATTTTGCGAGACGGTCAGGCAGGGGGTGGCGGCAGGACACTTCGGTTATGCTCGCGGAAAGACGGATGATGGCAAATACGCGGTGTTTGCGTATGGCGAGAACCGCGGGATGCCTGGGGTATCCGAATCCGAACTGATCGTCAAAGATACGGCGGCGGAAGCGTACAAGGCGACGTTGACAGGAGGCAATACAGGCACTGGTGGCGGCGCTAGTGGTAATGGGGGCGTTGGCGGCAACGGTGGCAACGGTGGTAATAGTGGTGCCGGAGGGACGAGTGGAACCGGCAATAGTACGGTGAACGTGCCCGTACAGCCGCCTACGGCTGCCAAGAAAAAGTTTGTCGGAGAAGTATGCATCGATACTTCAAACGGGACTTCCAAGATTGCCGAAGTTGTGGATGAAGTCATCTCGCATCTTTCCGGCATGGGGGCGAATGTCAAGGTCACTGTAACGGTTGAAGCCAAGAGCGTGAATCCATTCTCGCCAAGCCTTGCACGCACGATTGGCGAGAACGCGCACAACCTCGGATTCGTTCGTGCCGAGTTTTCGTAATAGCGGCGATACCGATTCCTTTAACTCTTGAACTGTCGCCGCCAAGATGGCGGCGTTCCCAGTCAGAGCGACAGGGCTAGATGGTGATTAAGAAGCTGTTGAAGGGGCGGCGGCGGCGGAGAAGGCGGCGATGCGGTTCTTCAAGGTGGTGGTGGAGGTGCAGTAGGGGTGCGGCTCGCCCCACCTGGCGGCGCGCTCGGTGATCGCGCCCTACCGCAACGGGCAAGATGCCCGTTGTCCCAGTTGCGGGCGCGGAGGCCCGCCACCCCGACAAGCGCGACCATC
>CACWIW010000143.1 GCA_902761035.1 uncultured bacterium
TCATGCACAGACAAGGGTAGACTGGCAGTTTACAACGTCAGACGCAAGAACGAAGCTCAAGCGACTATATCCGAAACTTTAGTCTGTACATTGTACTAGTGCCATGACATCCTCAGCAAAACCAACAGATCCCACGAAGCGCATGTCGCTCGCCGTCCTAATCGACGCGGACAACATCAGCCCCGCCTCCGCAGGAGCGATCTTCCGTAAGGCCTGTTCAATCGGAGAACCGATTGCACGGCGCGCATACGGGATGGTCAAGTGTTTCTCTTCCTCCGGCGGCTGGGTACAGGCCCAGCGGGAATTCGGTATCGTTGCGCGACCGCAAACCAGCAATGTCGCGCACAAAAACGATTCCGACATCGCGCTAGTGATTGACGCGATGGAGTTCCTCTACAAAAGCCCTTGCGAGGGAATTTTCATTGTTTCAAGCGACAGCGACTTCACGGCATTGGCAACCAAGATACGTGAAGGCGGAAAGCTCGTTTACGGAATGGGCAGCGGGAAGACGCCCCAAAGTTTCAGGACGGCCTGTTCAAGGTTTTTTGAGATTCCGCCCGTCCAAAATTCCTCCGCCCCGAAGAAACAGAATGCGCTTTTTGTCGCATGCCCGCGGTGCGGAGCAAAGTTGACGGCATCCAAGACGAAGTCAAACTACCCTTGCAGGATCTGTCCGTCGTGCGGTGGAGTGACGTGCAAGGTTTCCGTTCTCGACAAGGTATTCGCTGCCGACGGGCTGAAGACTCTTCTTGAGACAGCGAAGCAGCACAAGCAACGTGGCTGCATTTGTCCGGACTGCGGGTCTTCCATGAGCCTGCTGAAAGTTTCGTCCGGCAAAACCCAGGTTGAAATCGACGTCTGCGGAAATTGCAGCGCGGTATGGTACGACAAAAACGAATTTGAAACTCTCGTCCCCAGCGACGGCCTCATCGTTCCGAAAGTCACGTCCGGCAAGGCATACCGTCGCGAGATGGTACTGACGCTTGCCGCAGATCTGCGGAGCGGGCATCTCAAGGTCCTCGACTCCAAATCGCTTCAGATGGTCATGAAAGTGTCATACCATGTACCGCAAGCAGAAATCTCGCCTATCATCAGCACGCTGACATGCCAGAAGATCATACACACCGACAAGAAGACAGGCCGCATCTCCGTCCTCCCTCAGACTAATAAATGAGGTTTGCCCTGCCCTTATACAAGCGCCGCCGTGGCGAGGACGGTGCCGTCTGACTGGCGACGGATAGCGTGGAGGGTCTTGTCTTCGGCGACGCAAAACTCCGACGCAAGGCTTTCACCCGCCTTCGCCGCCTGCCGGAATACGATATCCATTTCCATTGGTAGGGCGGTCGCCCCGCGACCGCCGCATTTTACACTTTCCACTTTACACTTTTCACTTTCCAACATCCACTCCACGTAATGCACGTTGTTCACATGGTCGTTGAAGTCGAGGTCGCTGTGGCGCGTGAGTATCTCAACGCTTCCATCTACGGACGGTAGGCGCACGAACTTGCCGCCGATGTCGGGCAACTCGAAATCGGGCGTTCCCGCCGGCACGAGGTCCGCGAACGTTTCAGGCAGCTTCGCGATCTTCTGCGCCGCCATATCGACGTACAGCCATTCAGATGACGCGCGAAAAAGCTCCGCGCCCTTCTCGTCCAGTCCCAGAAAACAGCGCTTGGCGATGAGTCGTCCCTTCACGCCGCTCGGCCACGTCCGCACCGTGATCGTCTCGCCCCACGGCACATAGCGCTGCACGCTCACCCGCAGACGCGAGAGCATCCACGTGAGGCCTTCGCTCTGAAGGGTCTGGATGCCCCAGCCAAGACGCGCCGCGCTGATTCCCGCCGCCTCCTGCATGTAGTTACACAGCGTCGGCAACGTAACGTGGTTCGCAATGCCAGCCTCGTACGACCGCACCGTGAACGCTACGTCCGACGCATTTGCGTTTTGTCCATTCATTTCCATTCCTCAATCACCTCCCAATGTCCGCCCTTGTCCGGTCCCACGCGACGGAGCCGTCCCAGTTCTGCCGGTCACGCGGGACGCGTGACCCAACCCACGGCGCATGGCCGTCGGCGCATATCGTGATGAAATACCATGCCGACGACACGTCGATCGACAGCGGCCCGCGATGGTTCAACCGCTTCCGAGCTGGTAGGGTCACGCGTCCCGCGTGACCGTTATCGTGTCGGCAACCAGCCTCGCTCGTATCTTGTATGGGTACGGTTGTTGTACGGAATTGCGTCTCGTTGTACGGGTGTTGTACGGGTGTTGTACGGGTTCTGATTTGAGGATGTTTTACAGTATCATTTACAGTATCACCCCCTACGTTATTGTCCACTTTATTGTCACCCCTAGCGTTATTGTCCACTTTATTGTCTACTTTAATGTCACCCCAGGCGTTATTGTCTACTTTATTGTCACCCCATGCTTCTAGACCGATTCTAGACCGATATCCAGTTTCTAGTTCCGCATTGAAACTTTCTGCCGCATATCGACTTTTCTCCACCGCAATGGTAGTCCCGCCATCTGTGTGGCAAAACGTGATCGCATAACGCCTCGTCATGTCAACGTTCATGGCACGATCTCCCAATGTCCCCCTTTTTTGGGTCCAACACGGCGGATAAAACCCTTTTGTACAAGGGTTGCTGTCGCTTTACGAATGGTGGTCTTTGATAATCCCAACTTTGATTCAAGCCCGCGATGCGTCATTGATATATCTTCGCACATAGCTTTATAAACTTGCCTCACCGCTGCCGTAAGTCCCTGCAAGTCTGCGGTTTCTTTTTGGGGCACTTTTGGGGCACTTCTGGGGCACTTCTGGGGCACTTTTGGGGCACTTTTGGGGCACTTCTGGTCGGGTTCCGCACCGTTTTCTGGTCGGGTTACAGTACCATTTACAGTATCATTTTCAGTATCATCATCGGTAGTGACGACAATAACTGTCCTATCCGGGTCGTAGGACTCGGTGATCTTGGGTTCGGCGTAGCCGTACTTCTTCCACAGGCCGTGGAGGTTCGCGAGTCCCATACCGGAACGTTCACCAATATCAACCAGCGCAAAGATGTTGAAAATCGCCGTGTTGCGCGCGTCGCTTGTTCCACCGGCTACGGCAACGGACTTGCTGATGCGCATCGTGCCGGGGTTTGAGAAGGTAATCGTGCGGAAGTGCTTCTCCACGACAATCCCGCGCCGTCCGTGGTAGTCAGCATGAATGAGCGCATTGGCGAGGACTTCGCGTAGGGCTTTGTGTACGGGCGTGTCGTCGATGCGCGTGATGCCGTCGGCGGCGATCTTGAACGGTATCTTGACGTCCCCGGTCACGCGGTCGTGTATCTTGAAGAAGAAGTCGTAGATGTTGCCGCTCCACGTCGCGTCATGCGCGGCCACGCGGTCGTTCCAACGTGTCTCGTTCGACAGCCGCTCGCGGTAGTCGAGGAAGTAGTCGGGCAACACGCGCATGATTGTCACGAAGTCGCCGAAGCAGACGAGTCCCGCGAGCGTCGGATGGACCTTCCCGTCCGGACATTGCCTTGCCGCGCCAATCTTCGTGAGGAACTCGTCGTCTGGCAAGTCGTTCCACACGTGGCCGACCTTGAAATTGGAGAATCTTCCACGATACCGGCGGATCGTCTCCGCATTCAGATCCGACACCAGCAGCTCGTCCAGAACGCACATGTCGGCCGTCTCCGCGCACTGGTCGCGGAGCATCGCCTTGACTGCCTCGCGCGAGCAATGGTAGTCACCCTCGCCGTTGCGGCGGAACGTCCCCTTGAACACGTCCTCGCCGACATACACCGGCCTGGCCTCACGCGGCGCACGCGGCACCTCGATGACGACCACCATCTTGCGGCCGCATTTCACCGGATAAACGTAATGCCCGAAGAAGATACTGTAGCTGACCTTCTCGGAATTGTTCGCGGCAGACCAGAAATCGTCGATCAGCTTGTGCGCGTCGGACACGCCCTCGATCGAATACGTCTTGTTCTTCCCCTCGCGAATTCCAAGAATGATAGTTCCGCCGTCGGTGTTGCAGAATGCGCTGTATGTCTCCCAGAGGTTGTCGGGCAATTCGGACGACGCACGTTTGAACTCAACGCGCTCGTCTTCCTTCTTTCCGATTAGGCTGCGAATATGTGATTCCGTCAATTTCATGATTCCACACTCGTGAAAGTCACGTCACCTCTGGGAGGGTACAGATGAAATACTTTTTTGCCCGCGACAAGGCTATGCGAAACGACGGGAGGCGGCGTTCCAGTTGAGATGTCCGCCAACGACCGCCTTGACGTAATCGGCGCGGACGTTCTGCCAGTCGAGGTAGTAGGCGTGCTCCCACACGTCCACAACCAGGAGCGGCTTTACGCCCGGTCGCGTGATCGGCGTATCGGCGTTGGGCGTGCTTTCCACGGACACCTTCCCGCCCTCGGCGACAAGCCACCCCCAGCCACTGCCAAAGCGCTTGATGGCCGCATCCGCAAGCGCGTCCTTGCAGGCGTCAAACGAACCGAACTCGGATTCAATCGCCGCGAGCAACGCGGCGGACGGCGCGCCGCCTTTCCCCGCAGGCGCAAGCGAGTTCCAGTAGAACGTGTGGTTCCATGTCTGTGCCGCGTTGTTGAAGATCGCCGCATCGCCCCGTGCGGCCGCAGTGCGGATGATTTCCTCTAGCGTACGTCCCTCGTACTGCGTTCCGGCTATGAGCCCGTTCAGCGTCTTCACATATCCAGCATGGTGCTTCCCGTAGTGGAACGACACCGTCCTCGCCGAAATCGTCGGCGCAAGGGCGTCCTCTGCGTAGGGAAGCGCTTCAAGCGTGATTTCCTTCATTTTCGTTTCTCCTTTTGCGGCAATGGCGATTCCCGACGCGACGGCGCCAGCCGCCACGCCGATGAACCGGCGCCTTGCCATTTTGTTCTGACTTAGCATTTTCATAAAAGATCCTCCGCCATCGGCAGTGCCTCCTGCGGTTATATTCGCCAATCTCGCGACGGCAACAGTATACCACATTTTCCCCTGTTCTGCGGCCACAAGACAATCCTCCTGCAAGATCGCGATCAAACACAAAACGGCGCGGGGTAGTTGCGGTACGCGCGCGGGAATGGTATACTATTCGGCCATGCAAGAACAGAGCAACAAGTTTAACAACCCGCGGGCGGGCGCAATCGGTGCCGTCCTGCTGTATCTCATACTCGGCTGCGCGCTCGTGGCCCTGTTCTGCTGGCGCGTGGCCACCACGTCGCGGCAGGAGAATGCCCCCGCTGCGGCCCCGCAGACGGAACAGTAACAAGAGAAGAGAACCAGAATGGACATGCATCCCTACAGAACCCACACCTGCAACCAGCTCCGCAAGGAGGACGCCGGCAAGACCGTGCGCCTCTCCGGCTGGATGTTCCGCCTGCGCGACCACGGCGGCATCCTCTTCGTGGACCTGCGCGACCACTACGGCATCACCCAGGTCGTCGTGCACCCGAGCCGCAGCTTCTTCGGTCTCGTCGAGAAGGCGCACCTCGAGAGCGTCATCACCGTGACGGGCGAGGTGAAGCTCCGCGACCCCGAGACGATCAACCACGACCTCCCCACCGGCGAGATCGAGATCGAGGCGAACGAGCTCGTGATGGAGGGCGCCTCCGGCGTCACGCCGCTTTACATCCCGGACGACAAGGCCGAGGAGAGCGAGGAGATGCGCCTCAAGTACCGCTTCCTCGACCTCCGCCGCGAGAAGCTGCACAACAACATCATCCTGCGCTCGCAGGTGATCCGCTTCCTGCGCGAACAGATGTGGGCCAAGGGCTTCAACGAGTACCAGACGCCCATCCTCACGGCCTCCTCGCCCGAGGGCGCGCGCGACTACCTCGTGCCGAGCCGCATCCACCGCGGCATGTTCTACGCCCTCCCGCAGGCGCCGCAGATGTTCAAGCAGCTCCTCATGGTGAGCGGCTTCGACCGCTACTTCCAGATCGCGCCGTGCTTCCGCGACGAGGCCGCGCGCGCGGACCGCTCGCCGGGCGAGTTCTACCAGCTCGACATCGAGATGTCCTACGCCACGCAGGACGAGATCTTCGCCGTCGTTGAGGACGTCGTGGGCAAGACCTTCGCGAAGTTCTCCACCTGGCAGTGCAACCCCGCCCCGTGGCCGCGCATCAAGTACCGCGACGCGATGATGGTGTACGGCTCCGACAAGCCGGACCTCCGCAACCCGCTCAAGTGGTTCGACATGAGCGACTTCTTCCGCCGCGCCAACTTCAAGGCGTTCGCCGCGTGCGTGGAGAACGGCGGCCTCGTCAAGGGCCTGCTCGTCAAGGGCATCGTCGGCGTCGAGGCGCGTACGTGGTTCGACAAGCGCGAGCACTTCGTGAAGGAGAACGGCGGCAAGGGACTCGGCTACATTTCCTGGACGAAGGAGGGCGAACTGAAGGGCCCGATCGCGAAGTTCCTCTCGCCCGAGCAGCTCGAGGAGATGAAGGCGCTCGCCAAGATGGAGCCGGGCGACTGCTTGTTCTTCATGGCCGCCGACGTGGACGAATGCCACCGCCTCTCCGGCCTCGTCCGCACGAACATCGCCGAGAACCTCACGAACAACATCTGCGAGAAGAACTGCTACAAGTTCTGCTGGATCGTGGACTTCCCGTTCTTCGAGAAGGACCCCGAGACGGGCAAGATCATCTTCTCGCACAACCCCTTCTCGATGCCGCAGGGCGGACTCGAGGCGCTCAACACGAAGCCGCCGCTCGAGATCGAGGCCTACCAGTACGACGTCGTGTGCAACGGCATCGAGCTCTCCTCGGGCGCGATCCGCAACCACCGCATCGACATCATGGAGAAGGCGTTCGAGATCGCGGGCTACCCGAAGGAAGTCGTCCAGCAGAAGTTCGGCTGCCTCTACAACGCGTTCCAGTTCGGCGCGCCCCCGCACGGCGGCATCGCGCCCGGCGTGGACCGCATGGTGATGCTCCTCACCGACACGCCCAACATCCGCGAGGTCATCGCCTTCCCGATGAACCAGAAGGCCCAGGACCTGATGATGAACGCGCCGAACTACGTCACCGAGCAGCAGCTGCGCGAACTCCACATCAAGATCCGCGGCACGAACGAGGGCGACGTCAAGCCCGTCAAGTAAAGACGCATGACGCCCCCTTCGTCAAAATACGGACCGCTCCACGCCCTCGCGGCGGGGGCGGTTCTCGTTTACACCGTCCTCGCCAATGGCTTCGCGGCGTTCTGGCACCAGTTCCTGCACGGAATGGACCTCAAGCTGACCGAGGCAAACATCCTTCCCCTTCTCTGCACCAACACGCTCCTCTTCGGCGGTCTCTTCCTCATCCTCTGGGTTTCTACATTGTTTGGTAGGGCCCGCTCGCCGAGCGGGCCGACGGACTCCCGCACCGGTAGGGCGGCCGCCCCGCGACCGCCGCCGGTAGGGTCACGTGTCCCGCGTGACCTCATCCACCTCACCCTCCTTTCCGCCCTCCCCATCTGCCTCATCGCGCTCGGCCTCAACTGGGCGAGCGGCGAACTTTTCTCCCGCCTCACCAACCTCGACCTCGCCGACCAGGACCTTGTCAAGTTCATCACGTCCAACGCCCTTTCCCTGCGCAGCAAGGCGCTACTCTTCCTTTTCCTCCTTATCGAGGCACCTGTCCTCGAAGAGTTGCTCTTCCGTGGCGTGCTCTTCGGCGGCCTGACCAAAATCATGCCCATTTGGCCCGCGATAGTCCTCTCTGGCTTCGTCTTCGCGGTCATCCACATCAACGCCGCCACGCTCATTCCGCTCTGGTTCCTCGGCGCCGCCTTCGCGTGGCTCTACGCCCGCACCGGCACCCTCCTCGCGCCGATGGCCGTCCACTTCACCTTCAACGCCATCAATCTGGCCTTATGTCCGTTCGTTTAGACAAATTCGGTTATGCCATGAAAACAAAAACCATCCCCTTCATTGTTGCCGCCCTTGCGTCGTCTGCCGCGTGTTCGCTCTTCGCCGAAGACGTGATCGCCGACGAAGCTACGGAAATGATACCGACAGAGCACAAGCTCTTCTCGTTCAACGCATTCGCCGACATCGAAACCGCCTACATCTGCCGCGGCCACGTCTGGGATACACGACCGTATTCCGCCCAGTATGCGGCGGCAGAGGCCGACCTTGAGAAGTTCGGCATCCTCGAAGCCTCGATCTGGACGCAGTCGGCGATGTCGGGGGATGGCACGTCTTCTAGAATGAGCCGCTACGCCTACGCGGAAGCCGACTATCTCCTGCGCTACTACTACGACATTGACATCGCGGAAGGCTGGCGGCTGCGGAACGGCGTCGGACGCCAATGGGTGACGAATCCCGGCTACGTCGGCG
The DNA here is from genome assembly GCA_902761035.1 of uncultured bacterium. Lineage (GTDB taxonomy): Bacteria > Verrucomicrobiota > Kiritimatiellia > RFP12 > UBA1067 > RUG572. The sequence goes on from CACWIW010000143.1 coordinate 8,336, forward strand.
GACGCACGCTCTGCGACTGGCAGGCGCTTCAGGTTCTGAACACGCCGTGGATTACGCCGTACTGGCGCTTGCGCGTCATACGCAAACCCATCGACGAGACGTTCTGGTGCATCGGCGTGAAACGCACGTTCGAGATCATCGACAAGCTGACGTTCACCATCGACTTCTTCGGCGACCTTGGCGACCGTCGGCATTACCAGAACCTCTATGGACCCAAACCCAGTGGCCACGACTATCGTGGCGGACTCAAGGACCTCACGCTTGTCGGGCGGTTGGACTACGCCGTTGTGGAACATGTCAACATCTTTGCGTTCGTCGGGCAGTTCTGCCTCGTCTCAGACGATGCCCGCGACGCGGTGAAGGGAATGCACGTACCGGAGGCGAAGCGAGACCTCACCTTTGGCGGCGTGGGCGTCGCCGTCGAATTCTAAACCACACGAGCATGGATGAAAGGCAAACACCATCAAACTTACAACCATTCGTTGTCTCATCATGTCATTTCCCTTTCAAAAGACATATCATCTTTCTGCGTTTCCGTCAGGTTCCAACCTATAGTGTCCAGTGATCTTATACTCGAAAAGGCAGTCCTCTTCCCGAGTGCCGCCGCCGATATTGTGTATCGCGAGAGGGATGCCGCGCGGTGATTTCCTGTCGCTCACAATCATGATGTGTGGGACTTCGCCCCCAAGGCGACACGTCACAATGTCGCCAGGCAAATAATATGCGGCATCTTGCGTGACTTCCAGGGACCAGCCGCTGCGCCCGAAGAAGCGTTCCAGATTCAAGACCCGCCGGTGATCGATGTTGGTATCCGTCTTGAACATCAGCCACCGCGTCAAGGACGGGTACATGACGAAATGCACTTTCATATCCTCGTGCACCAGTTTCTGCAAGTCTATTCCGCGAGCATCCCGAAGTGCGCGAATGACAACATCGCTACAGACTCCGCGTCCCCGTGGGATGTCGCCGTTGGGATAATCTATCTTCTGATACGAAGGGTCATACGAGACGGTCACCCCTATCTGGCTTCGCGCTGCCACGACGATGTCCAGCCCATTTGTGGCTGCACCTGGCAGACCGCTAGACGGCGATCCGTGCCGAATGCCGACTGGAATCTTTCCAAGGAAAAACACGACAGCCAGTAAAATCAATACCACCACTAACAGCACGGCCACAATTTTCTTTGCTTTTTTCGAAGTATTCACAATTCATCCTCCGCACATTAACTGCTTATCCTAATTGCAGTTTGATTCGGTCAATTCCCCTTGAGGGGGGATTCTGGTCCCTCGGCCATGAATTGCTCAAATGCAAGGTATTCAGTTTTTGCCTCGCCATTGAGGACCTTCTCGTATTTATTCGTCTCGCCCGTATAGGACATCAAGCGAAGTACGATATTTGAAACGCCCGGTCTGTCATACTGAGCGGCGAGCATGTATGTAAGGCGCCTCGTCCGATGCCCCCGCATATACCACTCCAAATCATCTGCCGTAATCACTCCGGCAATGGCTAGGTCAACATTCCGCGAAAGGCAGTCAAGATAGAAGTCATCCCCCAGCCGCCAGGTGGACGCAAGCAGCAGGCGACGTTCGACAAGGTTTGTTGCCAGTACTGAGAAATTCATGTAGACTGATTCGATGTTATTTGACACTGACATACCCAACTCAATCTCCGGCTGCCTCAACTCGCCAGGCATGCCGAATTCTCGCATGTAACCAGGATCTCCTCGACAGTTGTTTGGCAACGCCGCAACACAATTATCTATTTTCGTCCTCACAACAGAAACAGCATTGCTGGCTGCACCATCGCAATACGCAAAATAAGACAAGCCCATCACGAGCATGATTGTTGCACATTTGCTGATTGCAGCGTTATTCATTGTTATTCTCTCCCGTAAATTTTCGGAACCTTATTTGTTGTGCGATATCTCGTTAAGGTAATTCGTGATGCTTATACGCGCCTCTCCTGAAAGTATGCGATTGCAGGTGTTCGTTTCTCCTGTAAAACCATATAAGCGAGACACAAGATTCGACATCCCTGGTTCATCATACCGTAACGCGAGAATATTCCCCCGTCTTACGTTAAAATGCGCCGTTCGATACCAGTCGAGATCCGCACGAGTCACAACTCCGGACATTGCCATATCAAGGCAATTCGACAAGCCGTTGACATACAATGTATCGTCACCGCCCCACCATGCAGCCAGCAACACCATGCGGGAAAGTTCATTCGTCGCACAAGCCCCAAAATTGGCGCAAATCGTCTCTTGGTTGTTTGAGACAATCCCAACAAGCTCTTGGTATGCCGGATACCTTTTAAGGGGAATCCCAAACTCACGAATGTACTCTGGCGCATCACGCCGTACAGCCGGCAATGCGGAAATGACAGACGACACGGATGAACGCACTTGCGAAACGATGTCGTCAGCAAGCAAGATCCACACGCAGGCCATGACGCCTACAATCATTATTCTTTTCATAATTGTTTACTCCTCTACTTTTCTAATCACAACACTTTCCGCCTTACGCAGGTTGAAGCGACGATTGACATTTGAAATCCCCGCGCTAATTCCAGCCCCATCAAAATCAAGTATGCCCATGTGCCCACTCGTGTCTGGATCTGGATCGGCGAAGACATACCCAGGTTCAGGGTATTCGCCAGATGTGAGAGGTATCCAATTACCAATTTCATAAGACGGATTGGCCCAGTCATTTGCAAGTGGCGGATAGGAATTCACCCATCCACGCGTTTTTGGACACACCAGCCCTGACTGGACAATACGATGCGCGACGAATATATTACACTTGAATATTAGATCCCCAGCGGGAAATTCTGGGAATCCAAATTGCGCCGGAAGTAATTCCGAACTCAAGTACGCCGTACTTCCAAGTTGGTTTAATGCACAATCACGTAATGTCTTCTGCCACATGTGAGAAACGACACCAAAAGACTTAGGTTCTCCTCTTCTCGCCGATCCAGTTGCAACATTCTCGTCCGCGTCCCATACGTAAAACCGTTCGTCCGTACCGCCCGCCGCGACAGACGCAAGCGCACGTACCTGGTATATGCCGCCCTGCGTGGGGATGAAGCCAGCGGCCACGCCCGCTTGATTGGAAACTATCGGACACCATTGCTCATGCGTCCCGTCAGACTTCAAACGACGCGTTTGCCATGTGGTCGTAAGATAGGTGCCTGCCCCCGTCGGTTCGCATTCAAGCGACATTGAAACCGGCGTGTTCTTGAGTACGACAAGACCGTTACTCGGCGCTGCGGGAATAACGACGTCCTTCGTCCGCACGACTGTGAGCAACCTAGTCTCGCTCTTGAGCATGTCACCGGAAGTGAACACGGCTTGCAGGGCGACGTCGCCCACTGCAGCACTCGCTAATACGCCCTGTATGTGCGCCTCAACAGAAAAATTGTCCACGTCGGAAATCTCCCATGTTCCGAGCAGGCCTTGGCACTCGACTCTATCGCCGCCGGATAGGCACGACACGGTGACCACGCCGCTTGTCGGGACATCGGACGAGAACGTCCATCCTGCCGAGGCAACCTTAGCGGCGTCAACCAAGTTGCTGTTTAGAAGTATCGCGTTCGGAACGTTTAGCGACAGGCGTACCTGTGGAGTGTCGTTCACTCCGTAGGAGAATCCGTAAAGGTCAGAGCGGAGCGTATGGTCGCCTACGGTCGCCGTCACGGAAACAGTGGCCTGCGCCCAGCTCGGCATCGTATCGGCGGAAATCTGCGTCGCCTTCGCACTTGGCGAGGCGACCGTGAGGCCGTCAGACGCCGTCCAGCTGTAGGACGCAGCAGGCTCGACGCGGCAGTCGGAGAAATTCGCCGTAAACGTCAGCGGCCCATCGTCCGGCCCAAGGTGTGGAACGTCTGGAGATCCGAAGAAAACCGGCATCCACCAGACAAGCCCAAGCGCGGAATCAGTCTGAGGATTGATTCCGTATCCGCCGTCAACCGTCCACCTGTGCATCGCCCCTTCATCTTCAGACGAGCGCATTCCGCCTCTCGTCTGCGGTACGTCGTCAACTGCCGAATACGTGACGCTTGCGAGGAACGGGAACGTTCCATACGGATAATCTACCCCCTTCTCCAACAGAAACACGTAGTCACCGGAATTGGTGACCGCTACTGAATAGTCTCCAACCACGAGTTGGATTGCCTCAGGCGGAACTTCGGGGATTGTGACCGTGAACTTGTAAAGTCCGTTCGTGAGGTTCTCGCCCACTTGCGCGTCAACCCACTGCGGATAACCAATGGAAAGTATCTCCGCCGCGTTCGTGAAGTTTCCCGAAACCCAGTCATCGTCCTGCCCGAAGCCGTCGTGCGGGAACGGCAACACGCGCGGAATCAGCTCCGTAACGCCGTTCGTGGTGATCGCAACGTCGCCGCTGCGGAAAAACTCGATGGAGGCATCAATGGTTTCGGCGCTCGAAATGTCTTCATGCAACACGCGCCCGACTACTGCGTTCGTCCAAGAGAAGATACATGAGTTCCGCTCGGTAGGTCCGCAGCCGAAGGAG
>CACWIW010000144.1 GCA_902761035.1 uncultured bacterium
CTCGCGATGCACGACTTCGACGGACGTCTCTCGCAGCTCGGCTTCGCCGCGAGCGACTTCATGCTCATGCCGTCCCTCTTCGAGCCCTGCGGCCTCCCGCAGATGCAGGCCCCGATCTATGGTTCCCTCGCCGTCGCCCACAACACGGGCGGCCTCCACGACACGGTGGAGCACCTCGACGTGGACAAACACACGGGCAACGGCTTCCGTTTTGACACGTATGACTCGAACGGCCTCTTCTGGGCGATGGACCAGGCGATGGCGTTCTGGCACCGCGCCCCCGAAGTGCGCGAAGTCGAGATTGCCCGCATCATGGATGAATCGCTCCACCGTTTCAACCACGAGGCGTGCGCGCGCGAGTACATCGCGCTCTACGAGAAGATGCTCAACCGTGCGCTCGTGCGCGACTTCGCCGAAGGTAAGGCGTAAGTCCGCAAATTTATGATATACTATACGCATCCTTTTGGAGAAATAAAGAAAACAGAATATGGCTGGACAGATTTCATTTGAGCCGCCGCGCGGTATGCGGGATTTCTATCCCGAGGACATGGCGTGGCGCAATCGAGTGTTCGATGCGTTCAGGGCTGCGGCGGATGCCGCTGGCTTTGAGCCATACGACGCCTGTGTCGTTGAGAACTACGACCTGCTCGCTCGCAAGGCGGGCGAGGAGGTAGGGAACCAGATCTACCATTTCTTCGACAAGAGCGAGCGCCACATCGCGTTACGTCCGGAAATGACGCCCACGCTCGCGCGCATGGTCGCGCAGCGGCAGGGATCGCTTTCCTTCCCCATCAAGTGGACGGCGATTGCGCAGTGCTTCCGCTACGAGCGCATGACGAAGGGACGCAAGCGCGAACACTACCAGTGGAACATGGACATCATCGGCGAAGAAAGCGTCCTCGCCGAGGTGGAAGTACTCGGCGCGGCGTGCGACGCCTTGCGTCGGATGGGGCTTTCGGACGCCGACTGGCGCATCCACGTCTCGTCCCGCGCGCTCCTTGCGGAGCTTCTCGCGGCGAGCGGCATCCCGGAGGACCGCCACGCGAGCGTATTCCTGGCACTTGACAAGCGCGGCAAGATCCCCGACGAGGAGATCAAGTACATCCTACAGCAGGGCGGTCTTGACGACGATGGCATCGCGAAGACCTTTGAGCTTCTCGACGTGAAGGGCCTCGATGGCGCGGCGGCGATGGTGTCGCCTGACTCCCCCGCCGTGGCGCGTCTCCGGGAGCTGTTCCGTCTTGCGGGAATCGCGGGCTTCGCGGACCAGCTGCTGTTCGACATCGCGGTGATCCGAGGGCTCAGCTACTACACGGGAATCGTCTTTGAGTGCTTCGATACGGCCGGCGAGTTCCGCGCGATCTTTGGCGGCGGGCGCTACGACAGCCTGCTCACAACGATCGGCGGTGCGCCTACGCCGGCGGTCGGTCTCGGTTTCGGCGACGTGGTAGTGACGGAGCTTCTGAAGGCGCGTCTCGGCGCGGATGCCGCGCAGGCGAAGAAGGGCGTGTACGTGGGCTTCATGTTCCCCGAGCAGCGCGATGCGGCGCTGGCGCTCGCGGCGAAGCTGCGTGCGGCGGGAGAGTGCGTGAATCTTGCGCTGAAAAAGCAGAAGCCAAAGCAGTTTTTTGCGCATGCTGGCGCGTCCACTTGTGCGAAGGCGGTGTTCATCGGACCGGACGACGTGGCGTCTGGACAGGCTAAGATGAAGGACCTTGCCACGCGGGAGGAGACGGCCATTGCACTCTAGCATGGACAGGTGCGCTGCCGCCGCATGTGCGGAGCTTTCGTCGCGTTTTACGCGTGTTCGCGCTGGTGTGGACGTCGGATTTGACGACGTTACCGTATCGCAGACGCTGCGAGCCGCATGTCCCGGCGTGTGGATGACCGTTGAGGACGGCCCTGCCGCGCGTGCGCGCTCGGCGGAGGCCTTGGACCCGAAAACCGTGCTGGAGCTAGGCGCGGGCGGCGAGATGCCGTTTGACGACCATCAGTTCGAGGTGGCCGTGCTGTCAGCTTCGCTGCTTATCGGCGACCGCGAGCGCGCGGATACGGTGGTGCGCGAGATGCACAGGATCCTGCAAGGCGGCGGATGCCTTGTTTTCTCCGTGGACGAGGCGGGCGGCGCCACGGGTTTTTCCCAGCGCGGCGTGTACGACATGCTGAAGGACGGTTTTGACGTGGTGGGCCTGAAGCGCCCGCCGTGGTGGAAATTCGGCGCGGCAGGCCGTACGCTGACGGTGTGTGCGCGCCGCAAGACGTGGCGCAGCCGTTCTGCACAGATCGTGGGCGCGACGATGCCCGTGTCGCCCGCTATGTTGTCACCCCGTGAACGAAAGGGAGGCGTGAGATGAAAAGACTCATCCGCTTACTGTGTGCGGCCGCAATGGCGTTGGCGTTTTCCCATGTTAACGCCGATCCGGCAAACGCAATCATGCGGCTGCTGAATTCGCAGGCGTCAGGGTCTGCGCGCGGCTTTGTCCAGGCGGCCGAAGAGGTTGCAGCCGAGGCGAAGAAGGGGAGGCCCGTCTACGCCTACGTGCTCGCGCTCATATCGCGCATGCCCAACCCGCCACCCGCCGCGCGCCTCGACGATGCAACGCGCAATAAATACTTGGACGGTTGTCGCGACAAAATCAAAAAGCTCGCGAACGAGAAGAACAATTCGATGGCGTGGTACCTCCTCTCGCTTGAGAACAACGACCGCGACCTCCTCCACCGTGCGGCCGACGCCGGCAACGTCCAGGCCATGAACGCCTGGGGAACGTATCTCGTCACGCGCGCCGTCGGAGGGACGTCGGACACGAACGAGGTCAACCGTATCCTCGGCGTTGCGTACGACTACTTCAAGGCGGCGGCGGGCCAGGGCGACGCGAACGGCCTCTACAACCTCGGCATGTGCCACCTGCGCGGTCTAGGCACGCCGCAGGACGACCAGAGCGCCTTCAACTGCTTCCGTTCCGCCGCCGAGAAGGAGCACCCGGAGGCGATCAACAACATCGGGCTCTTCTTCCGCGAAGGACGCGTGGTGGACAAGGACCTAGAGCTGAGCACAAAGTGGTTCGAGAAGTCCGCAAGCTACGACAACGCCTACGGACAGTTCAACTTCGCCCTTGCGCTCCAGAAGGGCGACGGCGTGGAGCAGGACGAGGTGCGGGCTGCAAAGCTGCTGGCCAAGGCCGCCGAAGGCGAGTGCGTAGAGGCCATTGACGCCTACGGCGTGGCACTCTGGAAGGGCCGCGGCGTGAGGGAGGATCCCGAAGCGGCCTTTAGGCAATTTCTCCGCGCGGCCGAGGCAGGCTATCCGCCCGCGATGGAGAACCTCTCGACTTGCTACCAGCTCGGAAAGGGCGTGAAGGCGGACGAGCGTCGGTCGCTTGAATGGAAGATACGGTCGCGCGCGGCACGCGGCGACCGAAACGCGCAGGCATGGCTGCAGCAGAACGCGAACAAGAAATGAAGAAGCAAAATAAACAGCAGACAACTGGCGCGCAGGCGCTCGTGGATTCACTCGCGAAGGCGGGCACGGAGGTGCTGTTCGGGTATCCGGGCGGTGCCGTCCTCGACATTTTCAACTGCCTCCCCGAGGCACCGTTCCAGTTCGTACTGGGACGCCACGAGCAGGGAAGCGTCCACATGGCCGACGGCTACGCCCGCGCGAAGGGTAAGCCCGGCGTGTGCCTCGTCACGTCCGGACCCGGCGCCACGAATACAATCACCGGCCTTGCGACCGCCAACATGGACGGCGTCCCCCTCGTGTGCATCACTGGCCAGGTCCCGATGGACCAGATCGGCACGGACGCCTTCCAGGAGGCGGACATGAACGGCATCTGCCGCGCCGTGACGAAGCACAGCTTCCTCGCGCAGAGCGCGGACGAGGTGCCGGAGATAGTTGCCGAGGCATTCTATATCGCCACGCACGGCAAGCCCGGCCCCGTCGTGATCGACATGCCGAAGAACGTGCAGCGCGCCCTCACGTCGGCTCAGTACCCCGAGCGCGTGTCGCTCCGCGCCTATCACCCAGAATCCATGGCCACCTCAACGCAGATGGCGCGTTTCGCGAAGCTAGTCAACGAGGCGAAGCGCCCCGTGATTTACGCGGGCGGCGGCGTGATCGCGGGCGGCGCGGCGAAGGACGTGGCGAACCTCGCGCACAAGGCGCAGATTCCAGTGGCGACTACGCTCATGGGACTCGGTTCGTTCAACGAAAACGACCCGCTCTCGCTTCGCCTCGCCGGCATGCACGGCACGGCCGCCGCGAACTACGCGATTAACTCGGCCGACCTCCTGATTGCCCTCGGCGTGCGGTTCTCAGACCGCGTGACCGGCAAGCTCTCCGTCTACGCGAAGCGCGCGAAGATCATCCACGTGGACTGCGACCCCGCGTCGATCGGCAAGAACATCTCCGTCGACCTCGGCATCGTCGCGGACGTGAAGGACGTGCTCACCACGGTCAACTCGCGTATCAAGCCGGCCGAACATGCAGACTGGCTTGCGCAGATCGCCGAATGGAAGCGCCAGCGGCCCGTGTCCTACAAGCTGATGCATCCGAACGTAATCATGCCGCAGGCCGTGATTGAGGCCGTGGACAAGGCCACGAAGGGCCGTGCCGCAGTGGTGACGGACGTGGGCCAGCACCAGATGTGGGCTGCCCAGTTCTTTCGGCACAACCTTCCGCGCCACTTCATTACGTCTGGCGGCATGGGCACTATGGGCTTTGGCATTCCTGCCGCCATCGGTGCGGCGATTGCGCGGCCTGACCACGCAACCGTCGCGATTTGCGGCGACGGCGGTGCGCAAATGACGTTCGAGGAGCTCGTGGTGGCCGTCGAGCACAAGCTGCCGGTCACGTTCATCGTGGTCAACAACGCCTGTCTCGGCATGGTGCGCCAGTGGCAGGAGCTGTTCTACGGCAAGCGCTATTCGGGGTCCATCCTCTCCGTGCGCGGCCGCATGGCCAACGAACACCTAGAGCAGGACCTCAAGTACGACTACCTTCCCGATTTGAAGAAGCTCGCCGAGGCGCACGGGGCGGACGCCTACCGCGTGATCGACCCCGCGAAGCTGGAGCCGACGATCCGCAAGGCGATCAACTCCGGCCGTACCTCTTTCGTGGAAGTGATCGTGGAGCCGCGCGCGAACGTGTATCCGATGCAGCCGGGCGGACAGCCGGTGGAAGGGATGATATTCGAATGAAAGAGGAAATTCACAGGCTGAGTTGCTATGTTGAGAACAAGCCGGGCGTCCTCGCCCGGATCGTGGGACTCATCTCCGGACGCGGTTACAACATCCAGACGTTGAGCGTTGGCCCAACCGAGGACGGCACGGTCTCGCGCATGAAGATCGATGTCATCGGCGACGACAAGGTGATCCGCCAGATCATCCTCCAGTTAAACAACCAGGTGAACGTGATCGAGGTCACTTCCCGCCGTCGTCTTGGCGGTACCGGGACGAAGTGACGCATTATCGAGGTATGGCATGTTGACGTCAAGGCGCGATTTTCTGTCGCTTGCCGCCGGCGCTGTCGGCGGAGGACTGTTTTGCGGATGCCATAAAACCGGCAAAGGCGACGAGACATATTCGGTTGCGCTTCTGGGCGATACTCACTTCGATTCCACCGACACAAAGTACTACCATTCAGAATATCTTTCCAGCACGACGGAGGCTCGCTACAAGGCGCATCTCAGGGAACATGTCCGCAACGCAAAGATGTGGCAGGAGAGGATGCCGTCTCTGTTGCGGGCGTCCGCAGCGTGCGTACGGCACGATACGGCGCTGATCCTCCAGATGGGCGATCTCGTGCAGGGAGACTGCAACAATCCTGCCACACATCGCCGAATGTTGACGGACGCCTTCAACGTCATAAAGGGCGCTTACGGCGACAAGCTGCCGTTCGTCTCCGTAGTCGGGAACCACGATATAAGGGGCGACATTCCTACGGACGGCACGCGCGAGGCGTTTGACGCATGGCAGCCGCCTGTGGTGGGCAAGGAGCTGAAGCAATCCGTCTCTGGCACGACATTTTCGTTTTGGCGTGGACCTGACGTCTTCATCGTCGTCGACTTCAACGAGCCCAGGCCGGATTTCGGCTTGGTTAAGCGGCTCTTTGCGGAGAGCGGGCGCGCGCGGTACACGTTCCTCGTTTCGCATGGCCCCGCGATCCCCAACGGTGCGTCTCGCTGGTTCTTTCTTGGAGATAGAAAGCGCAATCAGGAGCGGCGCGAGCTACTGCGACTGATGGCCTCGCGCAACACCATCGTGCTATCAGGCCATACTCACTTGCTTGAATACTACGACTGCGTGCTGCCGGAAGGCCGCGTGACGCAGTTCGTCGCGAACAGCGTCTGGGCGAAGCCGGAATCCGCAACTCTAACCATCCTCGGCGAAGGCGTGTCGGAATACGGTGTGCGCGTGAAGCCGGTCAAGGGGAAGAAGCCGGTCAAGGATAAAAAACAGGCGGAACGGAAAGCCGAGCTTCCTCAGTTGGTCGAGGAGTACCGTCCGCTCTTGCGCGACTATCTTCTCGCAAACGCCGCAGGACACTACCGTCTTGAGGTCGGACCGTCGCGCGTGGCCGTCGTGTTCTACGAAGGCGCAGCAACGTCGCCGACACGTACTTTCATCCTGCGTTAACCGAACAGCGCAACTGCGTTCGCGAACGTGCGCGCCGCGAGTTCATCGGTGGGGATGCTTAGGAGGTCGGCGAGGAACTTCACCGTGTGTACTATGAATGCGGGTTCGTTCTCATTCCCGCGCATCGGCACGGGGGCGAGGAAGGGGGAGTCGGTTTCGACGAGCAGACGGTCGAGGGGCACGACGCGCGCGGACTCGCGTACGTTGTCCGCCGCGCGGAATGTGACGATGCCGGAGATGGAGATGAAGAAGTTTCGGTCGAGGAGCTGGCGTGCGAAAGCGGGGGAGCCGGTAAAGCAGTGAATCACTCCGCGTGGTGCATCGGCGCGCCAAGGGACTTCATCGAGTACGCCGAGCGTCGCGTTGTCCGCCTCGCGCGTGTGGATCACCACCGGGAGGGCGAGCTCGTCCGCGAGCGCGAGTTGCCGGGCGAAGAGATCGCACTGGGCGCGGGCGGTCTCCGGCGAATAGTGGAAGTCTAGTCCGATTTCGCCTACCGCAGCGCATGCGTGTGCGGAGTGAAGTGCGCGCACCGCTTCCATCGTCGCGTCGTTCGCGGAGTCGTCGCCAGCCTGGTCGCGGTCCGCGCCGAGCGCGAAGCGAGTCGCGTCCGGCGCAAGCGACTGCGCGAGAAGGGCGGCGCGGTTCAGTTCCTGGGAGCCGCCTACGGCCATGAGTCGCGCGACGCCTGCCGCGTGGGCTCGTGCGAGTGTGGAAGCCGTTTTTTCGCGGTTTTCCGAGAAATGTGCGTGTGTATCGTAGATGTCCATGAGACTGTCCTTGCGGTGTTTGATGCGATTTTACCAAAAGCGCGCGTAGGCGGCAAGTTGGGCGGTTTGAAAATTCTTTCGTTTTGGGCTTGCACGCGCGGGGGGAATGTGCGATAATACGCTCGTCAACCGCAAAACAAGGAGACAAAAAATGAAGAAGTTTTCAACCAAAGGTTTTACCCTCGTCGAGCTGCTCGTCGTGATCGGCATTCTCGGCATTCTGATGGCGTCGCTCTTCCCGGCGATTTCGTCCGCCATGCTAAACGCTAAGACGACGGCCATGGCGTCCAACGGGCGCAAGCTCCACCAGGCCATCACGCTCGCCAACACGAGCCGCGAGACGGCCGGCAAGGGCACCACGGTGTGGCCGAAGACGCAGAAGGATGAAGGAGCCGGCGATGCGAGTGGTGAGCAGGACATCGGCGACATGTCGTTCTCGTCCACGACTGAATGGTTCAAGAAACTGTTCGACATGGATAACTACGGTTCGACCGATCGCCACGCCGAAGTCGAGGATCTTGACCTGAACGTGCTCTCTGGATCGGGCGTTCCCAGTGTTACTGGCAAGACGCTGGAGCCGAAGAACATCGCGTGGGTTGCCGTGGCCAACATTCAGGACGGCATTCCTGACTGCATTCCCGTGTTCGTGACGCGCAACGTCGACTACAAGACGCTGGATTCCAGCCTCGCGCAATACGACGGCAAGACGGCTACGCGTATCCAGATCGGCAAGGGCGAGTACTCGACGCCGTTCCAGGACAAGGCCTGGATCATCGTGCGCAAGGGCGGCGGCGTGGATACGATCAAGGCTAAGTACTCCACTTTGGACGTAGCGTTCAAGCAGCAGAGCTTCGACAACTCGAACCTGAAGCCGCAGCTGCAGTTCCTGGACCTCTAATTGTACGTTTCAGTTGCCATCGATCTGGCGCTCGACCGGCTCTTCACTTACGAAGTGCCGGTCGAACTTTTAGGTAGGGTATGCGTGGGGCAGCTCTTGCGCGTGCCGTTCCACGGACGCATCACGCGGGGATTTGCGCTGGCCCTTACGGAGACGCCGCCGGCGTTTGCCACGAAGCCCGTGATGGCGATCGAGGACGAGTCGCCGTTCTTTTCGCCCGCGCTCCTGAAGCTCGTCAAGTGGATTGCCTCCTACACGGCCTCGCCCATTGAGGTTGTCCTCAAGACCGCAGTGCCAGCGTCCGTCCTCAAGCCCTCCGCGCGTCCGAAGGAGTTGCTGTTCGTGGAGCCGACTGGTTCCGCCGCCGAGCTCACGAAGCATCAGGCGGAGTTGCTGGCTGACATCGTGCGCGTTGGTGGCGGATGGATGCAGCAGCTCGTGAAGGAGTTCAAAACCTCGCCTTCCACGCTCCGCACGCTCGCGCAGAAGGGGTGCCTTTCCATAGTTCCGCGCCAGTCGCGTCGAGACCCGCTCGCGGGGCGTAGCGTGGTGCCAACGCATCCGCTCCAGTTGAATGACATGCAGGCGCGGGCACTTGATACGATATTCGCACAGGATGTCGGCGGTCGCGGGGCGACCGCCCTACCGAGTGACGGTTGTGGAGCACCTCGTCCAGTGCTGTTGCATGGCGTGACTGGCAGCGGCAAGACGGAGATTTACCTTCAGGTGATCGCGAGACTTCTAGAGCAGGGAAAGGGTGCAATCGTGCTCGTGCCGGAGATCGCGCTCACGCCTCAAACCGTGCGCCGGTTTGCGGGACGCTTTGGAAATCGTGTGGCCGTGTTGCACTCCGCGCTTTCCGACGGCGAGCGCTACGACGAGTGGCACCGCATCCGCACGGGCGAGGCGCGCGTGGTGGTGGGACCGCGCAGTGCGATCTTCGCGCCCGTTGCGAATCTCGGTCTGATCGTTGTGGACGAGGAACATGATCCCTCCTACAAGCAGGACGAGACGCCGCGCTACCACGCGCGAGACGTGGCTGTGATGCGCGCGCGCTTCGAGGGCGCGCGCATCGTGCTGGGCAGCGCCACGCCGTCGCTTGAATCGTGGCTCAATGCGCAGCAGAAGAAGTACGAACTCGCGTCCGTGCCCGTGCGCGTGGCGGGACGTTCCCTGCCGACGGTCCATCTTGTCAACATGCAGCAGGAGCTCGAGCGCATGGGACACGTCCCCATCTACTCGTCGCTACTTCTTGAGGCAGTGCGGAGTCGCCTTGATCGCGGCGAGCAGACGATACTCTTCCTCAACAGGCGCGGCTACGCGCGTGTGCTCGATTGCCCCGACTGCGGTTGGGTGGCGGAGTGTCCAGAGTGCGCCGTGCCATACACCTACCACCGTGCGGACCAGTGTCTACGCTGCCACGTGTGCGGCGGCTGGGCGCGTCTGCCGGCGGACTGTCCCGTGTGCCACGCAAAAGAGCTCTCCTACGGCGGCGTGGGCACGCAGCGCGCCGAGGCTGCGCTGCAGGCTTGCTTCCCTCGCGCGAAGATCCTGCGCATGGATGCGGACTCCACGTCGCGCAAGTACTCGCATGACGACATACTCTCCGCGTTCCGCGCGGGCAAGGCGGACGTTCTCCTCGGCACGCAGATGATTGCGAAGGGGCTAGACTTCCCGAACGTCACTCTCGTGGGCGTGCTCAACGCCGACACTTCGCTCAACCGTCCAGATCCCCGCGCGAGCGAGCGCACCTACCAGCTGCTTGCGCAGGTGAGCGGACGCGCCGGGCGGGCCGAGAAGCCAGGCGAGGTGTACATCCAGACGTTCCAACCGGACGCCGCGGCCATTGCCGCCGCCGCGAAGGGTGACTACGCCGCGTTCGCCGCCGGCGAACTTGAAGACCGCCGTACGGCGTATTTCCCGCCGTACTGTCGTCTCTCCACTCTCGTGTTCCGGTCTAAGGTGGAAACGCTCGCGCGCGACTGGGCGGATCTTTACGCGCGCTCCCTCGAAGGGTGGGCGAAGAAGGCGAATGCGAAATCCGGCAACGAGGGATTCCGCGTGTCGGAGGCCGCCGAGGCGCCGCTATCCAAGGCCGATGGCTGGTTCCGCTACCACGTGGTGTTGCGCACGCCCACGGCAAAGGCGGCAGTCGATGCCGTCAAGTGGCTGAAGTCGGTGCGTCCACCGCCTGATGCGCTGCGCATCGCCTTCGATGTCGACGCCCTCAACTTGATGTGACACACCCAGGCGCGCAGCGGATATGGTATACTATTGCGCGTGTTTTCGCTGAAGGACAATCCGTGGCTGCGGTTTTTCCGCGTGCCAAATCTTACGACCGTTCCAGGTGACGCGCTGGCTGGAGCGGCGTTCATGATGCCGACGGGGGATGAGACGCTGCCGCAGGCATTTGCGGCGGCCGTTGGCGTACTGTTCATATACATGTTCGGCCTTGCGGACAACGACGTAGTCGACGCTCGCGCCGATGCAGAGAACGCGCCAGACCGTCCGATCCCGCGCGGTGAGATTTCCCAGCCTGTCGCCTTGGTCGCGATGTTCGCGTGTCTGGGTGCGGCATTCTTTCTGCCGAACTGGATTCTGGGACTTGCCTCACCTGGCACGCGGATGCCGGTCGTGTGGACTGCATCTATGACGATGCTCCTAGTCTGCGTCTGTGCGTACAACCGATTGAAGTGGCCATGCTTCATGGGGGCGTGTCGTGGCTTCAGCGTGCTATGCGGCGGAATGGCGACGTGGATAACGGACGTCCATCCCTATACACGCGAAATGCTGCCTGAAAGCGACTGGCTGCTGTTGTCGCTTAGCGTGATGGTGGGGGGATGGACGGCGTACATCCAGGCCGTGGCAAAACTATCTGAAGGCAAGGAGCGTCCGAGCGAGGGACTAGGCAACCGACGCTTTCTTCTGGGACTGTCGGCGTTCATGCCGTTGCTGGCGTTCGCTGCCATCGCCATTGCGCCAGGCATAACGTATGCGTCCGGCATTTCGCTTGTGCTGCCTGTGGCGGGGTGCTGCTGCACGTTCCTGGCGTGGTGTTTCGCCGTTGATCCGCTTTGGATGGCACATGGTCCGCCGGAACGACGCCGTGCCGTGGGAAAGACGGTTGATGCGCTGATTTACCTGCAGATCGGCTTCATGCTCATCGTGCCGCGTCCGTCGTTCCTCGTCGCCGCTGTTGGACTGTGGCTGGCGAACCGTCTCATCCGCCGTCTCTTGCCGCACGCCAGTGGTATGTAAGGAGCATCTCCATGGACACCGTCACTCCCGAACAACGCAGCAAGATCATGAGCAGGATTCGTTCGCGCGACACGAAGCCGGAGATTCTCGTGCGCAAGATGCTCTACGCCCACGGCTACCGTTTCCGCGTGTGCGACAAGCGCATTGTCGGACATCCCGACATCGTCATTCCCCGTTGCCATGCGTTGATCGAGGTGCGCGGGTGTTTTTGGCACCGGCACGGGTGGGCGTGGGACGGACGGAAACTCGTGCAGGAGACGTTCTGCCGCGATGCTTCCTCGTCGCCTGCGTCGAATCGGAAGTTCTGGAACGAAAAGTTTCGCCGCAACGTGCAGCGCGATGCCGCACACGAGCGGCAGTGGGCTGAAGAAGGGTGGAACCTCATCGTCATCTGGGCCTGCGCGCTGAAGCCTTCCGAACGCGAAAAGACCTTCCGTTTCATCCTCCGCACACTAGAAAAATGGCACCATTTGCGTGTATCTTCGTAAAACGGGCTAGAAACGGCGTTTTGGGCGAATTGTCTATATATAGTATCTCGCCAGAAAAAATAACACAAGATGTTGATATTTCCCACTTGCGCACAGGGGGGACTTTGTGGTAAACTTATCCGCGTTGCCTTTAAAAGAACCTTCAACCAAAAACAACTTAAAAAAGAAAAGGGAGAATGATGAACATCATCAAGCGCAGCGGCGAAGAAGCGCCGTTTGACCGGTCAAAAATCGTTGTCGCCATTGGGAAGGCGAATGCCACGGTGGACGATGCGGACAAGTTGACGGAGGCGCGCATCCAGCGCATTGCGCAGCAAATCGAGGAGTTCGCGGCGGCGCATGACCGCGCGTTGAGCGTGGAGGAGATCCAGGACCTGGTGGAGACGAAGATCCAGGAGGCAGGTGCGCACGCGGTGGCAAAGAAGTATATTACGTATCGTTTCATACAGTCTCTCAAGCGCCAGCACAACACGACGGACGGCGAAATCCTCACGCTCATCAACTGCACAAACGAGGAGGCGAAGCAGGAGAACGCCAACAAGAACCCGACGATCAACTCGGTGCAGCGCGACTACATGGCCGGTGCGGTTTCCAAGGACGTGACGAAGCGCCTTCTGTTGCCGGAGGAGGTCGTGAAGGCGCACGACGCCGGCATCCTGCATTTCCACGACATGGACTACTACGCGCAGCGGATGCACAACTGCGACCTCGTGAACCTCGAGGACATGCTCCAGAACGGCACGGTCATCGCAGATCATCGCGCAGGTTGCGTCCAACCAGTACGGCGGGCAGTCCATCTCGCTCACGCACCTCGCGCCGTTCGTGCAGGTGAGCCGCGAGAAGATCAAGCAGGAGCTGGAGGAGGAGCTGGCGCTTGTTGGGGCGCAGGTCGACTCGGCCAAGAAGGCCGAGATCGTGGAGAAGCGCGTGCGCGACGAGATCGTGCGCGGCGTGCAGACGATCCAGTACCAGGTGGTGACGCTCATGACGACGAACGGCCAGGCGCCGTTCATCACCGTGTACATGTACCTCAACGAGGCGCGCAGCGAGCAGGAGAAGAAGGACCTCGCGGTGATCATCGAGGAGATGCTCAAGCAGCGCATCCAGGGCGTCAAGAACGAGGTGGGCGTGTACGTGACGCCCGCGTTTCCGAAGCTTATCTACGTCCTTGAGGAGGACAACGTCAAGGAGGGGACGCCCTACTGGTACCTCACCGAGCTCGCGGCGAAGTGTACCGCGAAGCGCATGGTGCCGGACTACATCAGCGAGAAGATGATGCTCGAGCTGAAGGGCGACGTGTACACCTGCATGGGCTGCCGCTCGTTCCTCACGCCGGACCGCTTCACGGACGCGGGCATCGGCAACATCTCGAAGGCGAAGAACTACACGCCCGGCAAGCACCGCTACTACGGCCGCTTCAACCAGGGCGTGGTGACGATCAACCTCGTGGACGTGGCGCTCTCCGCCGTGCGTGCGGCGGGCGCGGACGCATCCGAGGACGCGCGCCTCGCGAAGTTCTGGGAAATCTTCGACGAGCGCATGGAGCTCTGCCATCGCGCGCTCAACTGCCGCCACGACCGTCTGATGGGCACGCTCTCCGACGCGGCGCCGATCCTCTGGCAGTACGGCGCGCTCGCGCGTCTCGAGAAGGGCGAGAAGATCGACGACCTCCTCTTCCACGGCTACTCCACGATCTCGCTCGGCTACGCCGGCCTCTGGGAGTGTGTGTTCGCGCTCATCGGCAAGAAGCTCACCGAGTTCGAGGGCGAGGCGCTCGGCCTCGACATCATGAAGAAGCTCAACGAGTACACGGCCAAGTGGAAGAAGGCATCCGACATCGACTTCTCCATCTACGGCACGCCGCTCGAGTCCACCACCTACCGCTTCGCGAAGTGCCTGCAGGAGCGCTTCGGCATCGTGAAGGGCGTGACGGACAAGAACTACATCACGAACTCCTACCACGTGCACGTGACCGAACCTATCGACGCATTCGACAAGCTCGCACTCGAGGCGAAGTTCCAGAAGCTCTCGCCCGGAGGCGCGATCTCCTACGTGGAGGTGCCGGACATGCAGCACAACATCCCGGCCGTCCTCGCGATCATGCAGTTCATCTACGACCACATCATGTACGCCGAGCTCAACACCAAGAGCGACTACTGCCAGGTGTGCGGCTTCGACGGCGAGATCCAGGTCGTGAAGGACGAGCACGGCAAGCTGATCTGGAAATGCCCGAAGTGCGGCAACACGGACCAGAACAAGATGAACGTCGCGCGCCG
>CACWIW010000145.1 GCA_902761035.1 uncultured bacterium
CGCGCTCTTGCGGTACTTGAACTCGAACACGTAAACTGCGGACGGCATCTCGATCACGGCGTCGGCGTAGCCGAACATGGACGCGACCTCCGGCTGCGGATTGGCCCCCGTCATGGACGCGAAAAGCATGAAGTAGCGCTTCGCCTCCGCCTCGTCCTTGATCCGCCAGTCCGGTGGGATCGAGGCATAGAGCCTGAAGAGAGATTCGCAGACGTAGCCTTTCCAGTCGCCGGAAGCAATCTGCCGCTTCGCCACATCGACGAGCGTGTTGAAGGCGCCCTCCCTCAACCCCATCACCTGCGAGAGGTAGCCGCGCTTCAGTGCCTCGCGTACCTCAAGGTTCGGCGGCGCGAGGATGTATGAGGCGTTTCCGATGATCTGTCCGTCAGAATCGCGAGGCGGCGGTATCACGTCCTTGATCGTCAGGTAGCCGCCCTGGTACAGAAGCGACTCCATCGGCAGCGTCTCCGCATCGCAAACGTCAAGCGTCATCGCGTCGGCGGGAACGTTCTCCAGATCCTCAGGCATCTTGCCGGCCCTCTTGATGCGGTCGATGATAAGCGACGCCTGGCCCGTAGCCTCCCAGTAGCCCTTAAGCTTGCCGTCCTTCAATGCGCTGCCAAGCGACACCGGATTGCACACGCGCTCCTTCGAATCGGGCGAAAACCTGTAGCCGTCGTACCAGGAGAGAATCGACCTCTTTGCCTCGGCGAAGCCCATGCCGTTCTTCGCGCCGAGCATTTCGACGTTCTCCCGCAACGGGCCGTCCAGCTCCTTCGGCGTGTAGCCGAGGAGCGTCGCATACTTCTCAAACGACGAGATGTCCGTAAGATGGTTCAACCCGGAGAACACCGAGAGCTTCGTCAACTTCGTGACGCCCGTCATCAGCAGGAATCGGATGGATGCGGAGTTGGCTTTCAGCTTCTCGTAGAAGTCGTGCAGGTCCGAACGTACCTTGTTCAGCGTTTTGACGTCGTCAAGGAACTTCGCGACCGGCTCGTCATACTCGTCGATGAGGACGACGATCTTCTTCGTCGGCGACTTTTTCGCAGCGGCGACGAGAAACCTGTCGAAGTTGACGGATGCGTCCACTGTTTCGTTGTATTCAATCCCCGCCTCTTCGCACAGGCTGGACACGAGGAGTGCAAGCGCCGACTGGAACTTCCCGTATGTTCCGCCCACGGCCTTTGTCATCGTGAAACTGTACACGGGCGTCGGCGCCTTCCACCCTTCCCACGGCAGCTTGTCGATGGCGAGGCCCTTGAAGAGGTTGCGCCGTCCCTCGAACATCGCCTTGAGCGTGGAGAGCATGAGCGACTTGCCGAACCGACGCGGACGCGAGATGAAGAACTGCGCGTCCGCCTTGTGACGCGCAAGTTCGTAGAGAAGCGCCGTCTTGTCGACGTACTTTCCGCTGTCGCTCGTGATCAGCGTCTCGAAGTCGAACGTCCCCGTCGTCGGGACCTTTATGGTTTTGGTTCTGCGCATGGCGCTTATTATACCACAAACTCCGAGGTAATTCATAAACCCCGCTTTCGTGGCGTTTGCGGTTCAAGCCACTTGACCTGAAAAGCACCGCATAACTGCAAAAACACAATCACGAAGTCCACGGCGCAAAGTGTAGCAAAATCTCCGCCGTCTGTGCAAGCAGAAAATGGGATTTTTTCTTTGAGGGGGGTATTTGTATTTTTCTCATTTCTTCCTTGTTTTATTATGAGTTATGAGTATTTTACACTATCCCTCGTTTCGTTTCAAGAGGCCCGCGAAACTTTGTCGTGCATGAGGCACGTGACGACTGGAAGATGTACGGAGATCAATAGACGTAAAGCCGCAGAGAATCCGGGGGAAGCGGGATTTCGGCGGACGTGGCGTGGTCAGTTCCGGGTTCGTACACGCCCTTGGATTTGCCGAGTCCATCGATCGCAACATCCACGGGCTTCTCCGAAATGTTCCATACGCAGACGGCGCTCGTGCCATCATCCGCGACGTACCGCTTGGCGATGAGGGCGTTTGCGGCGGGCAGGGGGCTGCCCGCCCTACCGATCGTGAAACCCTCCTCATCCACGAACCTCCCGCGCAGCAGGAACTTCGCATGCCGCTTCTGGAAGTCGCACACGGCCTTCAGATAGGCACTGGCCGTCGCCGGCGGCGTAGCCCTCATCTCATCGACGTCTGGCTTTTGCCTCACGGTGCCGTAGTCCTCACTCGTCGGGACCTTCCCGTCCAGCACGTACTCGCGATCCGGCATGTAGCGAATCTCTATTTCGTGCCGCAGTCCGAAAACGACGGCGTAGTTCGCCATGTAGCGCGGCGCCATCGGAGTGGGGAAGCGCGTCGTCAGGACGGATTCGGGGAACGTGTAGCGGAACAGCTCCGGAAACGCATCGCCGTCCTTTGAAGGAGGCGCCTCGTCGCGGGCGGCGACATTGAGCACGTCCTTCTTGAAAGTGCCTGGCGTATATGAATGGAAGAAGCCTATCGAATCGAGGATCGAATCGTGAAGTCCCTCGGTGTACACCGAGAAGGACGGATTCCTTTTTCGGATCTCGTCCGCGATTCCACGCAGAAACGCCGGACGTTCCTCGGCATGAGAAGACCACGGCGTCGGATGTCCGTGTCCCCTGCCCCAACACTCATACGGCCTCTGTGCGCCCATCTGGTCGTAGATGATGGCGTCTGCGCCGAAACTCTCGGCCTGACACGCAAGCGAGAACATTCTTTCGCGCCAAGGGGGGCCGTAGAGGCAGCCGAGCGCGAACTGGTAAACCGGTATGTCCTTGTACTTGTGGTACGTCTGGACGTACGGCGAACCGTCGCGGCGCGTAATCGCGATATTCTTGCCGTATGCGTCCCAGAACTTCGTCGCACCGACCTGCTGGAGCTGTCCGTTCGCGTAGATATACACGCGGATCCCGCGCCTGTGCGCCTCGGCTATTCCGGCCTTGAGCGCGGGGATGCCGCCCATTTTCGGGTCCGGGTCGTAGTCGGGATAGAGGTGGTCGTGCCCGCCCACGGTCCATCCGTACAGCCCGATGCAGTCGAGGCCGTTTCGCTCCGCCACGTCGCAGAGCTTCGGAATGTCCGTGTACGGCCACATCAGCAGTTCGTTCTGCTGCTTCATGATGACAAGGAGCAAACCGACCATGTCGCGCGTCCAGTCCGGCGCGGCAGACATTACGGCGGGATGCGTGGAATCGTACCAGGCGCGGTATCGCTTCGCCGCGTCATGCCAGTCGCCCGAAACTTTCTCGAATACCATTTCGGGCATTTCCCACCGCTCGCCGACGCGAATCGACACAGGGTGGCGGAAGCGCAGATCTACCTCACGTCTGCGGCTGTACCACCGAGCGCCGACCGACTTGACGCGAGCCTTTCTGTCGTATGCAGCGGCGTAGTACGTGGCGATTCCCGTATCCAGCGCGACCCACGGCATCGTGAGCGCGAAGTATGGGTATATCTCGGTTTCGAATGTGGTGAAACTGTTGATTCCGCCCGCACCTTTTCCCCCGACCGGGCAATTCCTCATGCGGCGACCCAACCCATTGGGGATGTAGAGGCTCGCCTTCGCAGGATCGATGGCCACGCTGTCGAACTTGGGTCCGTTGAACTTGACGATCCTCGCACCTTTCTCGTTGTTCGCCACGCTGCCGGTATACACCTTTCCGACGGGAGTCTCCTTCACGTTCAGCGTCACGCTGATGTCAAACGTCCTCTCCCCCGCCTTGAGCGGACCGAACGAGAACGCCCCCTGCCTCTTCTCGAATGCCTGCTCCACGCTTTCAATGGAGATCGGCTTCCACACGCCGTCAACCTCCACCTCCATGTGCCAAAAGACCTGCGGCACCGGGTTGTTCTCCGCCCACGTCTTGCCAATGATAGATGCCACGCAGACGGCGGCAAGCAACGCCCGACCAACACCGAATGATCGTTGACTGTCATTCATTTTCATTACTCCTTTTCAGTTTTCCTCCTTTTCAGTTTTCATTTGTCCGATCAATTCTTCCGCCCAAGAACTTCTCCATTCTCGCAGAATCTTCAATTCCTCCTCGCGGATTGTGGTTTGGTTGCTCATAAGGATGACTCTTTCTGAAACTCCTTCATGAGGGACAAGCTGCTATCGCACGATCAGCATGAAGCTGGGTTTGCGGGCGAGGCGGAGGCCGTTGCGTTCGTCGTCGCGGATGATCTTGAAGTGATTCCGCTTCGTCTCGGCATCGACCTGGAACGTCACGTTCGCCGCCGGGCCAAGGCCTTCCGGCCAGGTGACGACAAACGGATTCTCGCTCTTGACGATCGTCCTCAGGTCAGTGCGCCCGGCGAGGTTAACCGTGACGTTCGCGTTCGCTGCGAACTTGATGTTCGTCGAACCGCTCGTGTAGTACGAGAGCGTGCTGAACGCGCCCGTCGCGCCGGAGAGGTCGATGGTCGAGCCGTTCTGCATCGTGCAGCCGTAGAACTTCTGGCCCGCCGCCGGAGTGAACGTGCCATAGACGTTCAGAGCCGCCGTGCCCGCGTTGTGCGTCTCCGCGTTGGACGCCCACACCGCCTCGTAGTCGCGCACGCTCAACGCGGCCGCGATCTGAAGCGCGCAGTTGACCTTGAAATCAACGTTTGTCGCCTCGCAAGGCTGCACAATATGGAGCCAGCCGCCGGAGAGGATGTCGATCTTGCCGTCGAAGATATAGTTGTTGCGCACGTAGAGGTGCTTGCCGTTGCCGTCAATGTTCACCGTAAGCGTATGCCCCCCAAGATGCGTGGCACCCAACGTTGTCGCCGTGGCTGCGTCCGTCCGATGGTCGCCAAAGACGATGCTGTAGGGCGTACAGTTCAAGATGGAGTCCTCGGTGAGCCGTCCAATGCCGGATCCACCGTTGCCGGATTCAGTCATATCCGCCTTCGTGTTCGTGAACGTTCCGCCAGCGAGTACGACGCGGCTCCTGTAGGCGTAGTTGGCACGGAGGTCGAACACCGCGTTGGACGCGACGACGATCTCGTTCGTGCTGAACGCCTTGAACTGGTCGTAGCAGTACAAAGTGTCCGTGCCGCTGCCGTCCGGCGGCTGCGCCCTGCCCTCGTCGATGAACGTGCCGCCGGAGTAGGTGCAGTCCTTCGCGTAGGAACAGTATGTGCCTGCGCCCTTCTTCACCACCTTGACGTTGCCGCAGATCGCGACTCTGCCCGTGAGCGTCTTCCCTTCCGGGACGGTGAACGTGACGGTGGAGAGGACCTCGTCGTTCGAGTTCGTGATCATCGCGCCGATGTAGTCGGACGCGAACGGCTGCGCCGTAAGGTTGTGTCCGTTCAGGTCGATCGTCGCCCCGTTCATGAGCGTCAGCGCGCCGAGGGCGCTCCAGTCGCAGTCGCAGGAGAGCGTGATCACCGGCGCAGCATCCGTGCCGAACGTGAAGTTGGACGGAGCGAACCTGACGGGCGCATCGCCCCAGGAAATCGAGATCGGCGCATCGACGCCCTCCACCTGAACGGCGGAACCCGGATACGCGCCCCAGCCGTTGCCGCCCGTGTCGCCGCAGATGATCGTGAAACGGTGCCAACCGGCGGACACGTCGCACGTCCCGATCAACAACGCCTGGTACGTGGGATTCGCGACCACCCAGCTGCCGTCGATGCCGAAGCAGTAGTAGTCGTCGAACTTCTGGTTCACGGTCCACGTCCCCGCCTGCGCAGGGGTCACGTAAAACCAGCCGTCGAAGCGGACACGCTGCCTCTTGAGATGCGCCGCCTGCCATGCCGAAGGAGTCGTGGAATAGCTGCCGTTATCCAGATTGGCAAGAGACGTATCAGCAGCCGAAAGGAGCGTAAACACACCCGGAAGAGTCCCGGTGTAGCCGGCGTTGGAATTATAGCTCCACGTGCCGCACCGCAGCGCGGGGTGGACGTCTCCGCCGAACTGGATTTTCTTCCACGGGAACGTCGTCACGCCATCCGGGATGCTGAACGAAGTCGTGCCGTTGATGACGACTATCGTCACGTTCGTCGGCGCGGCGGTGATTACGTCACCCGCCGCGTTCACGCAGCTCCAGTTCCCTGGGTCGAGGAGATTGCTTGCGTCCCCAAGGCCCGTCCACGTCGCCTTGACGGGCACGGTCGGATCGGCCCACTTCCACGTGAGGCGCACCTTCGCGCCAGCCGTGTAGGTATAGCTCGCGCTTTCATATTCCACTGGCGTGCCCCATTCGCTGCCATCCCAAGTCTCAATCGTATAGCGTACCGGGAGCGTGGATTCGCCGACCGTGAGACCGCTTGCCGTGAACGTGAACGAGCCCGTCACCTCGTAGTCACCCGCCGGCATCGCGACCGGCGCCTCCACGCCCTCGAACGGCACTTCGCACGCCACCGTCACGTTGGCGTTCGTGAAGTTGCCGCGATAGCGAATTTCATCGACCGTCCTATTGTGGACAAGCTCCGCCTCCGTCAGCGCGCGGTTGTAGATGCGCAGCGCATAGTAGTCGCCGGACATGCAACGCTTCTTGCGGTTGTCGCCCGTATATGTGTTGGGCCCGCCGATGGCGAATTTCTTTTCAGGCACGCCGGCCGTTTTATTACGCGTCGTACCGGTGCCGGGAGCAGTGCCTTGAATGAGATAATGCGTGTTATCTGTGGTCATCCAAGTGAAGTATTTCCCCTCCCATCCAGTCACAAAGAGATTGTCGCCAATCCAAGTATTGTACTTAGACTCAAGCCTCTGCTTGTTGTTCGAGCGCGTGAAGAAGCTGAAATCGTCATAACCGAAACCGAAGAAGGTCGGATAAGTCGTCGTCTGCGCGGCAGGGCTCACATCCAACACGCCCTGCACCGTTCCATTCTGCCCAAGAGAGATCGGCTCCATCAACTCAAAGAAGCTTTCCTCCGCCGCCGTGAAGTGGTGGCCAAGGCCGTTCCACGCGCTGAACGCGGTGTTGGAGGCGGCAATCATCGGAACGTCGCGGTACGAGCTGTCGTGCCAGAACATGCCCAGCAACGAATGCGTGTTTTCGGGGCCGAGGTTGCGGATGCCGTCGTAGTTGGCGACAAGGCCCTGCTGTACGTAGTCGCCCACGTCGTAGTCGGCGGCGGAGCGTATGCCGGTGGTGAGGGCGTAGAGCCAGGTGAGACGGCGGTTCTGGTTGACCGAGCTCAGCTCGGCCATCATTGCCGATGCCGTTTCCACTGGGCTTTCCCACATGCGCTTCGCGGCGTTCCAGGTCTCAAGGCGGTAGCCCGTGCAGGTGTAGGTGTTGTTGCCAACGGTGACGGTGGCGGGCGCGGTGAAGGTTTTGCTTGCGCCGTCGCCGCGCAGGATCCAGCAGCCCTTCTCGTCAACAGTCACCGCGCCGCCAGGCGACTCCACGGCAACATCCACGAGATTCGTCTCGGTCGAACGACCAGAACCGGCGTAGTAGCGCATATTATCAATTTCCATGTTGTGCGCGAGCTCCGCCTCGGTCAGCACGCGGTCGTAGAGACGGAAAGCGCGAATCTCGCCGGAGTATGCGCGGGGTTGACGGTTGGCTGTGCTGTTGTGGGCTGCGCCAACGGCATATCTGTACGTCCCGATGTCGCCGCTCTTCGTGCCAGACTGCCACGCATAAGTCGCTGTGTTTGTCACGCTTGAACGGGCACCGTCGATGATTGCATTGCCGAAGCGTCCGTCCCACGGCTGAAGGCCAATCGACAAGCTATTGACTTGGGCCGCGTTGAACCGCAGATGGTCGCCACGATTGAAGTCCCCGGTTCCGGCGCGGGCGGTATAGGTGTAGAGATTATAGCGGTCGATGTTTTCGTTGCCTGGGCCAAAGATGCTCGGCCACTTTGTCGTCTGGATGGACATGTTGTGCTCGGCTGCGAACTGAATCGTCGCCTGGCGACCGAGAAACACGCTTCTGTCCATGTAGAAGCAGCTGCCGGCCGTGAAGAAATAGCCCTTGTCCTTCCACGAGCCTGCGCCGTTGGACGAGTCGAACGTCGTGAGCGTCAGGTCGCCGCCGGAGCCGAGGTTCTTCCACGTCGTCGTAGTCGGATCGTGCGCGACGCCAAGGCCCGCGTTGCGGATGCCGTCGAGTCCGAGAAGCAATCCGCCCTGCACGTAGTCGTCGGCGTCGATCTTCTTGACGCCGCTCTTGAGACGCCAGTTCCACGTGATGCGCGCGCCCGTGTTCGCCGCGCAGTTCGTGTAGGCGAAGGACGCGCCGTCGTATTCGCCCGCGACCTCCCATGTCTTCTTCGTTGGGTTGTATGTCTCGAGCTTGTAGCCCGCGTTTGCGTACACGCAACCGTCGATCGTCACTGTCGCGGGAGCGGTAAACGTGTGGTTGCCGTTCACGTAGTACAGCCCACTCGCCTCTGTGCCCTCCGCACCGGCGCGGTTGGACGCAACGAAGACCGTGCCGTTCGTCACGACGCCGCGGAAACGCACCTCGTCAACGACGCGGTTCCACTTTAGATCGTTCTCTGTAAGCGTAGCGTTGTAGATTCGTACAGAATAGTATGTGCCCTTTGCGTAACGGTTCGCCGTCTCGCGGGCGGAGCCGCCCCACGACCACTGCTTGGCACCCTTGTCGGTCCTGGACGAACAGGTCTTGCCGTTCGCAAGTTGAGTTCCTTCGAAGAGGTACTGGTTGGCCTTGGTGAAAAGCCCCGTCACGTACTTGCCGCCCCAATTGGCTATCTCAGGACGATTGTCCGTACGATACGCCTTTACCTTCCAGTGCAGTGTGGTGTCCCTGGTCTTGCCCCCAGCATTGTTCAGGAAGAATCCAAAGTCGTCGTCGTCCGAAGAATAGAAG
This sequence comes from uncultured bacterium, assembly GCA_902761035.1. GTDB lineage: Bacteria > Verrucomicrobiota > Kiritimatiellia > RFP12 > UBA1067 > RUG572. The sequence goes on from CACWIW010000145.1 coordinate 8,784, forward strand.
AGGCCGGGATAGAAACCACTCCCCAAAGGCTGTTGCGATGTCGGCGCATCAAGCACCAGCTGTATTGTCGAAGTCTCATGGTGCAAGTCGATGCCAGGCGATGCGAGACGCGCATAGACGGACGAGCCGTCGAAGTAGAAGCCCTTGCCATCGGCAGTCCAGTAGCCGCCGTTGCCGGTGAACGGCGCGTCGGGTCCGCCGGAGACGAGGTTCTTCCACGTACGCGTCGTGAAGTCGTGCGGAAGGTTCGCGCCCGCGTTGCGAATGCCGTCGAAGTGTCCGACAAGACTCGTCTGCACATATGCGCTCGGTTCCATCGCCGTCAGTCCGGAGGGGAAGTTCGGCTCGACAATCTCCACGCGGCTGTTGGCGTCCGCAACCATCGAAGCGACGGCGGTCTTCGTCTCGCCGCCCTTATTGGTGGTGACGGACTGCACGCCACGCGAGGCGAGGGCGAAAGATGTGTTCACGTCGTCGCACGTCCACACCCAGAACTTGTATCCCGCCGCCTTCACCGCCGCGATTTCGCTTTCGCTGGAGCAGGCTGCCGCCTGATAGTGGATGTCCACGCCGGTGGCATTGCACGCCGCGATCTTGGAGTTGAGCGTGGCACTGGAATCGGAAACGTTGCTGAGAAGAAGCAGCGCGTCGTAGTCAGGGAGCGCGGCGCGCACGGCGCTGATGAGCGAAGCGTCGAACGCGATGAACGCGACGCGGTCCTTCGTCGCGAGCGGCTGGGCCTGCACGGCGGCGACGACGTTTGCGACGAGGTTGTTCACGTCGCTGCCCTTCAGCTCCACAATGCACTTCGTTGTCGTGTTCAACGACAGGAGCGCGAGGTAGTCCTCGAGCTTCGGAATGGTGTTCGTCGCGTACTCCGTGACGGACCAGTTGGTGCCGGCTTCGTTCGTAAAATGGCCAACCTGGACGTCCTTGAGCTGGTCCCATGTGGAGGCGGTGACGTTGAGGTTCGTGCCGGAGCCGGCCGTACGACCTGTCGTCGAGTTGTGGATGATCACGGGCACGCCGTCCGACGTGCAATAGACGTCGCACTCGACGCCATCCACGCCGCGCTCGAACGCGAGGCGGAACGCCGCCATCGTGTTCTCGGGGCGGTCGTTCGACTCGCCGCGGTGCGACACCACCTCTGGCATCGCGATGTCGGCAAACAGCGATGATGCCGTAGCCAGGCAAACTGCGAGCGTTGCCGCTAATTTGCGAACAAAGACTTTGCCCGTTATTGACTTGCTATTCATTTTGTTTCCTTTCTCAAAGTGGTTCGACAATCGGCATGTCGATGTTGCGTTTCTTGGGGTTGAAGTTGATTCCGATGAGCGTGACAGGGCGCGGACCACCTGCCCACTTCGCCGCGTAGTCGCGCTCGCGAATCTGCCGTATCGCCGCCTTCGCGCTCTTGCGGTACTTGAACTCGAACACGTAAACTGCGGACGGCATCTCGATCACGGCGTCGGCGTAGTGGACGCGACCTCCGGCTGCGGGTTGGCCCCAGTCATGGACGCGAAAAGCAGGAAGTAGCGCTTCGCCTCCGCCTCGTTCTTGATTCGCCAGTCCGGCGGAATCGAAGCATAGAGCCTAAAGAGAGATTCGCAGACGTAGCCTTTCCAGTCGCCGGAAGCAATCTGCCGCTTCGCCACATCGACGAGCGTGTTGAAAGCACCCTCCCTCAACCCCATCACCTGCGAGAGGTAGCCGCGCTTCAGTGCCTCGCGTACCTCAAGGTTCGGCGGCGCGAGGACGTATGTGGAACTTTGGGTAATCTGCCCGTCAGGATCGCGAGGCGGCGGTATCACGTCCTTGATTGTCAGGTAGCCACCCTGGTACAGAAGCGACTCCATCGGCAGCGTCTCCGCATCGCACACGTCAAGCGTCATCGCGTCGGCGGGAACGTTCTCCAGATCCTCAGGCATCTTGCCGGCCCTCTTGATGCGGTCGATGATGAGCGACGCCTGGCCCGTAGCCTCCCAGTAGCCCTTAAGCTTGCCGTCCTTCAATGCGCTGCCAAGCGACACTGGATTGCACACGCGCTCCTTCGAATCGGGCGAAAACCTGTAACCGTCATACCAGAAGAGAATCGCCCTCTTTGCCTCGGCGAAGCCCATGCCGTTCTTCGCGCCGAGCATTTCGACGTTCTCCCGCAACGGACCGTCCAGCTCCTTCGGCGTGTAGCCGAGGAGCGTCGCATATCGCTCAAACGACGAGACGTCCGTAAGATGGTTCAACCCGGAGAACACCGAGAGCTTCGTCAACTTCGTGACGCCCGTCATCAGCAGGAATCGGATGGATGCGGAGTTGGCCTTCAGCTTCTCGTAGAAGTCGTGCAGGTCCGAGCGCACCTTGTTTAGCGTCTTGACGTCATCAAGAAACTTTGCGACTGGCTCGTCATACTCGTCGATGAGGACGACGATCTTCTTCGTCGGCGACTTCGCGGCCGCCGCCACAAGGAAGTCATCGAACTGACCTGATATGTCGCCCTCGTTCCTGTACGGGACGCCCGCTTGCGCGCAAAGACGCCGAACGAGCTTGCGCAGCTGCTCGCGGAACAGTTCGTACGTGCTGCCCACCGCCTTGGTCATCGTGAAACTGTACACGGGTGTCGGCGTCTTCCACCCTTCCCACGGCAGCTTGTCGATGGCGAGGCCCTTGAAGAGGTCGCGCCGTCCCTCAAACATAGCCTTGAGCGTGGAGAGCATGAGCGACTTGCCGAACCGACGCGGACGCGCGATGAAAAGCTGCGCGTCCGCCTTGTGACGCGCAAGTTCGTAGAGAAGCGCCGTCTTGTCGACGTACTTTCCGCTTTCGCTCGTGATCAGCGTCTCGAAGTCGAACGTCCCCGTCGTCGGGACCTTTATGGGCTTGGTTCTGCGCATGGCAACAATTTTACCATAAATCCCCTCGGCTGTGGGGTAAAATATGATATAATTTTCACCGTCAAACAAAAGGAAACCACATGAAAAGACTAGTCCTGATCGCCGCACTCGCAGCCGCCGTCCTGCATGTCGGCTGCTCTCCCGCCAAGCGCGAAGCCGCGTCCATGCGCGTAGGCTCCTACAATATCCGCCTCTCTGCTGGCGACTTGGACACGCCCAACGCCTGGACGAACCGCCAGCACGATCTCGTGGCGCTCATCCGCAAACTCGACCTAGATGCGATCGGCTTCCAGGAGGTCCGTCCCGACCAGGCCGAATTCCTCGACGCCTCCTTCCCCGAGTACGCGAAGTACGGCGAGCACCGCGGCGCGGACCGCGTAAGCGACGAAGCGTCCTCGATCTACTTCCGCACGAACCGTTTCGAATGCGTCAAGGGCGGCACCTTCTGGCTCTCAGAAACGCCCGACGTGCCCGGGGTCAAGGGCTGGGACGCGGCCTGTCCGCGCGTCTGCAGCTGGGCGCTCCTCAAGGACCGCCGCACCGGCAAGCAGTTCTGCTTCGCGAATACGCACACGGACCACATCTCGGCCCTCGCGCGCAAGGAAGGCATGCTTCTCATCATCCGGCGCATGAAGGAATTCGCGCCTGCCGGCACGCCCATCGTGTTCACCGGCGACCACAACTGCCGTGAGACAGAGGAGCCGGCGCAGGCCGTATCGAAGATCCTGAAGAACGCGCTCTACGAATCGGAGACGCCGCCCGAAGGCCCCTGGCGCACGTTCTCCGGCTGGCAGTGGCGCGACCACGAATACTCCGCCGTGGACGCGATGAAGCTCCAACCCCACGTCCGCAACGCCCGCAAGGGCTCGCCCGACGCCGACAAGAGGAAGAACGGCGGATACGTGTGGGAGGACTGCGGACCGCGCATCGACTACATCTACGTGTCGCCGGGCGTGAAGGTGAAGCGCTACGCCACGCACGCCGACCCGCGCCCCGGCACGCACCTCTACCCTTCCGACCACTTCCCCCTCACCGCCGAGATTGAACTCTAACCAATTACGCCAAAAGCCTCGCTGAAAGTCTCACGCAGAGGCGCAGAGAGGCAGAGAGCGCAGAGAATGCTCAACTTTGTGATTGTTCACAAATCTAAATTGTTCACAAATGCCACCATTGCCACCAATACAAATTGGAGGACATCCCCCCTTCCGCAATTGACATTTGTGATTTGTGAACAATGGTGACAATGAAGATTTGTGAACAATGCTCGATGGAGAGTTAACGTTATTTTTTTGAGTGATTACTAACGCATTAGCGCCCGGTTCGGTCGAGGAGGTCTTCGTAGAACGCGGCGTTTGCCGCCGCGAAGTAGGGCATGACGAATATACCTGCGAGTCCCCACGTTATGAACACGAGTAGGAACCAGCCAATAAACGAGCAGTCCAGCCAGGCAAGCCGCCAGCGATGTCCGTACATGAGCTTCTTAGATTCCTGAATCGCCCGCAATGGAGTCCAGTCCGGGTTGTCCGCAAGCAGGTAAAACGCCATGCGGTATGAATACGATGCGCAGATGCCCGGGACGATGAGCAGAAGCGACCAGAGGAAGACCAGCAGAGCGCGCAGCAAGCCCAGCGAAGCCGTGCGAACAGGCCAACGGAATCCTGAGAACACCTGAAATGCTGTCGCCCCGCCGCGCATGACTGAAATGGCAAGCACTGCGCAGCCAAACGCGAGGATTCCTTCCCACAGCGTCTTAGCAACAAATACGGCAATTCCGTATACTGGATCAATCTGCGGGATGGTAATCGAGCCGAGCGCCTTTTCATGTTCTGGTTCAAGCACCAGGCCCATCTGGTCGATGAAGTCGAGGGCGGGGACGTTTACGACAAAGCCCTGCCAAAGCCCGAACTGCCGGATTGCCACGTCGACTAGCGTGCCAAGCATGAAGACCAATGCGAAGCCTGCGATTATGGGCAGTAACCCGCCCTCCTTCATCTTGCCCCAAGCGGTGGTGCGTATTTCGTAGGACGTCGGCATGTTACGCTCCGAAGCACATGATCTGCTTTTCAAAGCCGAACGTCATCGCGATCAGCGCGGAGCGGATCCACATGCCGTTACGCATCTGGCGCCAGTACATCGCGCGCGGGTCGTGGTCGCAGCATGTGGCGATCTCGTCGCGGCGCGGCAGCGGGTGCATGATGATGCCGTCCTTCGGCAGGAGCTTCAGCTCCTCCGCGCCGAACTTGAAGAGATGCGTGTCGATGCGCGCGGACTCGCCCTTCGACTGGTCCCACTCGTCCTGGATGCGCGTCATGTAGACGGCGTCCGACACCTTCACAGCGGCGCGGAGATCGCTGGACACTTCGTACTTCACGCCCTTCGCGTCAAGTATCTCCAGCACGTCCGCCGGCACCTGCAGCTGCGGCGGTGCCACGAACACCTGGCGGATGTTCTCGAAGTTGGTGAGGAGGTAGCTGAGCGAACGCACGGTACGTCCACGCAGGAGGTCGCCGCAGAACGTGACGGTGCGGTCCTTGAGGCCACCCTTCGTCTCGAAGGAGCGGAGGAGCGTGTAGATGTCGAGCAGAGCCTGCGTGGGGTGCTGGTCCTTGCCGGAACCGGCGTTGAGGATCGGGATCGGACGCGACGAGTTGGAAAGCTCCCACGCCATGTGCTCGGCGAGGCCCTTCTCCGGCGTGCGCATGATGATCATGTCGAAGTAACTTGAGAAGGTGCGGATGGAGTCCTCCTTCGACTCGCCCTTGAATTCGCTCGACGTGGCCGCGTCGCGCACGCTGCCCGTCGTGAGGCCGAGGATCTGGCAGGCGGCGAGGTGGCTCAGGAACGTGCGGGAACTGGGCTGCGAGAAGTACAGCATCGCGCGCTTGTGCGGGAGGAGAGACTTGAGGTAGAGCGCGCCCTCCTTGCTTTTCGCCATGAAGCGGATGCGGTTCGCGAGGGCTGCAAGGCGCTCTAGCAGACCGCGGTCGAACTGCTGCGCGAATAGCGTGTGGTACGGCGTGTTGGGAATCGCGTCGTTTTCCAGATAGGGACGCTTCGCCTCGAGCGGAAGCCGCTCGAATTCCTCCCATGCGATTTCAGTTAGTTTTGCCATTGCCGTTCCTTCTTAGTGTTCCAGATGAGACGCCGTTAGTATGCCAAATCCTCGCCCACAACGCAAGGGGAATCCTTCTCATGTTTGGCGTGCATGTAACCACCAGGTTTTGATATACTACGCGCATGAGAACACATGCCCTTCTTTCGACTCTCGCCGCCTTCTCCATCGCGATGCGCGCATCTGCCGCGTTTTTCACATGCGACCTGACGCAGGGCGACGGCTCAGCAGTCACCGCGCCGACAGGCATTCAGGTCGGCGACACCGTTGCCGTGTCGCTGCCTGACGGCATCTCGTTTTCTCTCCTGATATCCGCCGCGCCGCCGGCCGGCATCGCAGGCCCTTCCTTTATCGCGCGCGACGCGGCGTCCGGCGCCGCCGCCGTCCTCAAGCCGCTCTCCGGCGGCGGGATGCGCATCTCCATCAACGACTTTTCCAACGCCCGCGCATTCGGCATCCGCATCAAGAACGGCCACGCCTCGTTCACCATGCGCGATACATCCTCTGCCCCCGCCGATTCCTGCGCCACCTGCGGCGAAGGCCAGCCTCTACCCGACCCCGCGCCAACCACCGACGCCCCAGCCCCAAAAGCCACGACGGCCAAACTGCGTTTGGCCGATGCCGGCACCTTCCCCCTCGCCGATCAGAAGAGCATCATCGATATCCTCGTTGCCTTCGACCAGGGCGCGAAGGCGAAGTGCGTGGAACTAGGTTTCGACGACATGGACGATTTCGCCGACTATGCCGTCGGCAAGATGAACACGGTGCTTGCCAATTCGCAGCTCGACGACCAGTTTTGCTATCGCCTCGCCGGAGTCGTGGAAATCGACGGCTCGTGGTCGGCGATCAACAATGAATTGCTGCTGAGCATGCGTGCCCGCGAAGGCAAGTTCGCGAAGCTCTCGCAGCTGAGGGACAACTGCGGCGCCGACACGATTACGCTCCTCGTCAATCGCACGAGCGGCAACACCTCCGGAATCGGATTCGAGTATTCCGGCAATGCAGGCAAGACACTCGAATTCTTCAACAGCATGAACTACGCCTGCAACGTGTGCGACATCAACACGGTTCACAGCCGCTACACCATGAGCCACGAAACGGGACACAACATGGGCTGCGGACACAGCAACAGACAGGGCACCAATTCCGGACCGGGACGGTACTCCGATTCCTGCGGCTACCATTTCACCGACGCCAACAACGTGAGGCGCGGCACGGTCATGGCCTACACATACACGGGCGACGACAATAACTACTACAATCCCGCCCCATACTTTTCCACCCCGGACATCTCGCCTGCGGAGTATGGCTGCGCCCTGGGCGTGGCGGGCGTCAACGACAACAGGCGGACGCTCACGCTCACCTATGCCGACATCGCCTCGCTGCGTGAGCATGTCCTGCCATACGACTGGGACGTGCGGTTTGTGGACGACAGCGGCAGGGACATTCCGGACGGTGCGTACTTCCCGTCCTACTATTACGTGACGATGACGAACGGCAATCCCAATGCGACGATCTACTACACATACGACGACTTGATGCCCACGGCGTCTTCCGCATCCTGTTCGCCGGGGACGCGCTTCACGATGAGCGGATCGAAGACAATCACCGCGTGCGCCGTCGTCGACGGCGTCGCGCAGTCCGTCAGGACAATTCACTTCGTCGACGGGTTGACCTGGTCGGGAACCGCGAATGGCAACGGCCTTTGGCTCAAAAACGACAGCTCCGTGCGTCCGTGGAGCGGCGAGTATTTCTACAATGGCGACGCGGTGATGTTTGGCGACCTGGCCGGCGTCTCGTGCGCGACCGTGACGGTAAAGGGCGCGGTTGCTCCTGGTTCGGTTGCGCTTTCGGCCTGCGAGACGGCGTATACATTTGATGGCGGCGACGACGGGGCGAAGATCACGATCCCCGACGCCAACTTCGCGCCGGCGGGCGACGTGACATTCAACGCGCCCGTGCAGCTTTCCGCGACGGCGTTCACGAACATGACGGGGTGTGCGCTTGCGTTCAATGCGCCGTTCGGACAGTCAGTCGATTCGTCTAGCGGAACCTTTACGGGCATGGTCAACATCGGCCCCTACGGCACGCTGACCGTCGCGCCCGGCGTCGGCAAGACGCAGACCTTGGAAAAGCTCAACAACGTCGGCTGGTATGCCGGCACCTCGACGTTCCGCGTCGGCAAAGGCACGGTCGTCTTTACCGGTGCGATCAACGGCGGCGCGGGCGTAATCGGCAGAACCCGCCTCGAAGTCGGCACTGGCGGCGCGCTGGTGTTCAACATGGGCGGCGGAACCGGCTTTGAAATGAACAACACATCGCTGACCGTGGAGCAGGGCGGAACCGTGACGTTCAACGACATGGAGCATTTGCGGCGGACGCTCTACCTAAACGGCGGCACAATCTACGCCAAACGATTCGACTTGATGAGCAACCCAGGCATCTTCGTGACCGACGACTCTTCAATCGCAAACGCCGGTGGCGGCTATGTGCTGATTCGTGGTTCCGATTCAGAAGTAAATGTATCCGCCGGAAAGACGCTCACGCTCAATCTCGGCACGCAAACGGACAACAGAAGCGACACTTCCGGTTGGGGCATCATCAAGCGCGGCGGCGGAACGCTTGTGGCCAACGGAGAGTTGAAGCATTCCGGCGTGACCGACATTGAGGAAGGTTCGCTTGAAGTCGGCTTTTCGTCTGGTTCGACGGTTTACGGTCTCGGGTGGATTGTTGCGGACGGCGCGACGCTGAAAGTGAAAAGCGGCTCTTCGCTGAAGGTCCCGACGCTGACGCTTGACAGCGGCGCGACGCTTGTGGTGCCGGCGACGACCACCGCGCCGCTTGTTGTCACAGGGGCCGTCGGACTTGACGGCGTGAACCTTGTCCTGGAAGGCGCGGGCGCGTTAGCCGAAGGGGCATCCTATCCAGTTCTTTCGTCGTCCGGCGGGCTCTCCGGCGTGGCGGGCGTCAAGACGGACGGCATGCCCGCGCTCGCCAGCGGCCTTGCATGGACTGTGGAGGAAGAAAACGGCACGCTCTACGCAAAGGTCGTCGCAGCGGGTGAGAAGCCGACGGTCGATGTCCTCGTCGCGTTCGACAACGGGGCGCAGGCGTATGTGTCCAACAAGGGCCTGACGCTCGAGGCGTTTGCCCAGACGCAGATCGGCAAGATGAACGACGTACTCGTCACCAACAGGTTAGACCGGTACTACTCGTACCGCCTCGCGGGCGTGTGCAAGGTGGATGGCGTGTACGACAACATCGACACGGCGCCAGCCTTGATCGCAGCGGGCGCGGGGGCGGCGGTGAGCCTGCGCGCCGCGCGGGAGCTATATGGCGCGGACACGGTGACGCTGCTGGTGGACGTATCGGGCAACACGCTGGGCAACAGCTCGCCGCTCAACTCGCCGAACGATGTGGCCAGCCAGCATGAATGCGCGTTCAGCGTGTGCAGCATCCGGGCGGTCGACACCGGCAAGCAGCATACGATGATCCACGAGAACGCGCACAACATGGGGTGCGGACACGCACGGGCGCAGAGTATCATCAATTCCCCGTTCCCGTATGGAAGAGGCTATTACTTCAGGGATGGCAATGTGACGCGCCACACGATCATGGCATACGGCGGGGACAACGACGCCTCCTGGTATTTCTCGACCTCGTCCAGTGAGTTCGGCTTTACGCTTGGCGACGCGACCAACGACAACGCCAGAGTCTTGAGGGAGACATGCGGCGAAGTGGCCAAGTGGCGGGACGGCGCGGCCGTTGCCCTTGACGGCATGGCGCTGGATGGTGCCACGTTGCAGACGAGCGTGCGCTACCCGTGGTCTGCCGACGGCAACGGCGTTCTCCGCAGCTTCAACCAGACCACTTACACGTATCAGTGCACGACTCCGCTCAGGGCGACAATCACGGGCCCGAAGACGCTGCGCTTCAAGCACAAGTCGTACTTCGGCGGCACGAGCGTCGCAGGCAACAACTATTCGCATTTCGACGTTCTCCTGGACGATTCACCCGTCCTTGCGCAAACGGAGTGTACGAACAGCTGGACGGAGGCGCAGGTGGATATTCCTGACGGAACCCACGAGGTCGTGTTTGTCTTCTCGCAGCGCTTTGCGATGAACAATCCCAGGGACTACAAGGACGGCACGCCGGAGGCCGACGACGCGGTGTGGTTGAAGGACATTGTCCTGGCCGATGCCGTTTCGACGGTGCTCAACATACCCTACGGGACAAACACAAACCTTTCGGACATCGCGTCCGTCATCGAGACGATCACGGGCGAGGGAACGCTGGTCTGCAATGCGACGCTTCCGACGAAGGGATACGGACTGACCAGCGAGACGTGGAAGGGAACTGTCGCGTTCAGGAACTTCAACAACGAGAACGTCGCGAAGGACTTCCAGGCGGAGAAGTACGGTAACGCCCAGTCAAAGGTGCAGTTCACCAACTGCAAGATACCGTATCTCAAGAACAACAACGCGATATTCGCGGGGACGGTTGTGCTGGACGGCGATTCTGCGCTGACGATCAAGGACGGCTATTCGAGCAACTTCTCCGCATTCGGCGCGCTGGAGGGCAACGGCACGATGACGTTCCTCGACAAGCCGATGCAGTGGTACATCTTCAACACGGCGACGAACTTTACCGGTTCCATAAACGTCCAGCACGGATTGTACAACGGCAATGTTGCGCAAGGGCGTCGCGTCGTGTTCGGCACGACGGCATCGACGCAGGACCTGCCGACGCAGTCGGCCTCGATTACGGTGAAGTCTGGCGCGGAGGCGGCGATTGGCGCGAACGCGACATGGTACGCGTATCACGGCGTTGAGATCGCCGGTACGCTGGTCGTCAAGGGCGCGAACGCGCGGCTCAGCTGCCATTCCGCCGGCGCGATGGGCGTCAAGCTGACGGGCGGTGCGACGCTTCGTTTTGATTCGGCGGACGCCGTGCTTACGTGCCTCACGAACTTCTCCTTCTCCAGCGGCACCGTGAGCGTCGCGTTCGCAAATGGCATCGTGCCATCCGACCGGCAGGTTCTTGTCCAATGGCCGAGCGAAAGTCCGTCCCCTGCCGGCAACTTCGCTTTCGCGAACACCTCGCTTGCCGCGAACTGGGAACTCTGCAAGTCCGCCAACGGACTGATCGTGAAGCCCAAAGACCGCTTCGACGTACCCGGAACCGAGGCATACATCGTACACGACTCTGCGCTCGACGACTGGCTCGACGAGCAGAACTTCTGGATGTACGAAGAAAACAACCCCGGCGCGACGTGGCAGGACTTTCTTTCCGAGAACGGCGAGAACGGATACGCGAACTGGATGAACTACGCCCTCGGACTTCCAACGACGGATGCCAACGCGAAGGTGCGGGCGACGATCAACTTCGACGAGCAAGGGCGCGTGGTGGTGTCGGTGGCAGACGCCCTCTCGAATGCCCCCGCCCTTCCGGGGCTTAAGATCGTCTGCACGCTTCTTGCGACCGATGACCTTTCGCAATGGTCCGATTCGCAGGGGATGGAAATGAACGGCACAACGGCGACGCTGCCCGTTTCAGGGACGCCCCGTCGCTTCTACAAGGTGCGCATTACCATTGATTTTGCCCGCAACTGAGACAACTGGCATCTTGCCCGTTGAATGGAAACAACTGTTTTTATCAAACTGGGCGCAATTCCTTATCTTGCAGGGGTATGCCAGCCCTTCGCGAATCCGTCAGGGTGTTTGGGACAGCGGGAGGAGACAAGCGCGCGCATGGAGGATGCCGTCTGTCCACAGTATTTGCATGTGTAAGTAGATTTTTCAGTTCCTTCGTACGCGCTGTGCCGGCCTTTGGCGAAGCCGGCGGGATGCTTCGGACACGGCGAGCTGACGAGAGTCCTCATGGACTTGGCCGTCTGCCCGCAGTAGACGCAAGTGTACACCTCTCGCGTCTGGCCCTCGAAAAGAGCGTGTTTCCCCTTCGCGAAGCCGGCTGGATGTTTCGGACAGGGAGAAGAAAGCAACGCCCGCGCGCTCTGCGCCTCCGTGCCGCAGTACTTGCAACGTACGCTGGTGGGCGCGCCCATTGACGAGAGAGCCGTGCAGCAGGCAACAACCATTACACACATGATTTGAATCGTCTTCATTTTTGCATCCTCTTGTTTTTTCCGTCCGGCCCTTACCGACCGAGAGCGGAAGTTACTACTTTCCACTTTCCACTTTACACTCTTTCTCGATGATCGGCATGTCGATGTTGCGTTTCTTCGGGTTGAAGTTGATGCCGACGAGCGTCACGGGGCGTTCGCCGCCGATCCATTTGTCCGCGTAGCCGCGCTCGCGTATCTGCCTGATCGCCGCCTTCGCGCTCTTTCGGTACTTGAACTCGAACACGCACACATCCTTCGGCGTCTCGATCACCGCATCGGCGTAACCAAGCATCGTCGCGACCTCCGGCTGGGGATTCGCCCCCGTCATGGACGCGAAGAGCAGGAAGTACCGCTTCGCCTCCGCTTCGTTCTTGATCTGCCAGTCTGGCGGGACGGACGCGTAGAGCCCGAACAGCGACTCGCGGAGATACCCCGTCCAGTCGCCGGAGGCGACCTGCTTCTTCGCCTTATCGACAAGCGCGTTGAACGGTTGCTCGTCAAGTCCCATCGTCTGCGAGAGATAACCCTCAAAAAGCGCCTCACGCACTTCAAGGTTCGGCGGCGCAAGGATGTACCTGTCCGTCTCGTATTTCTTTGGATCGCCGCGCTTGACTTCCTTGATCGTGAGATACCCGCCTTGATACAGCAGCGACACCATTGGCAGAGTCTCCGCGTCGCACACGTCGAGCGTCAGCGGACGCGCGGGCACGTTCTCGAGATCCTCGGGCAGTTTCCCGGCATTCGCGATGCTGTTGATGACGAGCGACGTCCTGCCTGTCGTCTCCCAATAGCCCTTCAGCTTCCCAGACTTGAACGCACTGCCGAGCGACACCGGATTGCACACGCGCGCCTCTGAGTCGGGCGAAAAACGGTAACCGTCGTACCACGAGAGGATCGCCTTCTTTGCCGCAGCAAAGTCCATGCCGTTCCGTGCGCCAAGGTCCTCCACGTTCTCGCGCAGCGCGCCGTCCAGTTCATCCGGCGTATAGCCGAGGAGCGTCGCATACTGCTGGAACGTTGAAATGTCCGTCAGGTGGTTGAGGCCTGAGAATATTGAAAGCTTCGTCAGCTTCGTGACTCCGGTCATCATCAGGAAACGAATCGAGCCAGAGTTGATTTTGAGCTTCTCGTAGAAGTCGTGGAGGTCGGAGCGTACTTTCTTCAACGTTTCAAAGTCATCGAGGAACTTCGCAACGGGCTCGTCGTACTCGTCGATGAGGACGACTATCTGCTTGGTCGGAGACTTCGCCGCAGCCTCCTTCAGGAAATCCTCAAAATTCTTTTCGGTAGTCTCGTCACTGTCCAACGGAACGCCGTGCTCGACCGCAAGGCCCTTCACGAGTGAGCGCAGGTTGCTGGTAAACTTTTCGTATGTCGAACCTGCGGCAGAGGACATCGTAAAGGACACGACCGGAAACGGTTTGTTCCACTCCCACGGCAGGGAGTCAATGGCAAGTCCCTTGAACAGCTCACGGCGGCACTCGAACATGGCCTTCAAGGTCGAGAGCATGAGCGACTTGCCGAACCGCCGCGGACGCGAGATGAACAGCTGCTGGTCAGCATCGTTCGCAAGTTGGTACAGCAGATCCGTCTTATCGACGTACTTTCCCTTCCCTCCGAGTATCAAACTCGGAAAGTCAAACACGCCCGTCGTGGGCACCTTGATTTTCACTCCGCAGTTTTCCATCGGCATGTATTATACCAAAATCCGCGCCCTCGTGCGGGATAAGTTGAAAACGGCTACAGTCGCACGGGGAACGGCGCGCTCGGTGATCGCGCCCTACCACGGTAGGGGCCGACCACCGGGCGGCCCGCACGGGGAACGGCGCGCTCGGTGATCGCGCCCTACCAACGGTAGGGGCCGACCACCGGGCGGCCCGCACGGGGAACGGCGCGCTCGGTGATCGCGCCCTACCAACGGTAGGGGCCGACGGAACGGCGCGCTCGGTGATTGCGCCCTACCAACGGTAGGGGCCGACCACCGGGCGGCCCGCCCGTTGCCTATCGGACGAGGATGAACGTGCCTCTGGGCAGAACGTCGATGACGATATTGCCGTCTTCATTGACGCGGAGGGACTTCGCCCACGTCGCAGAATCGGCCGTGAGCGAGACGTTCGCGCCCGTGAACTTGCCGCCATTGGTCAGCTCATACGCGCCCTTCTTGGGCCACACCGACCCCATGACCTTGACGACGACACTCGACTGTTCGCCGAACGTCACCGTCTTGTCCGTTGCGTCGAGTACCGGCGCACTGTTCTTGACCGTGTAGTTTAACCCGAGGATCGCGCCGTCCGCGAGCGTCAACCCGCCGCCGAGCGCAAACGCGCCCGACTGCGCCACCTGAAGCGTCGCGTTGGAGGATACGGAGATCGTGCCGGTCGTCATCGTCTTGCCGGGGATGACGGCGAGCGTTGCCGTGTTCGTCACCGCGACTGCGCCCGACAGGGCATAGCTTGAAGTTTCGGTGAAGTTGTCCACCACCGTTCCAGTGCCGATCACATTCACCGTACCCGTTCTCTCTATTTTGCCGCTCGTGCCATTACCAATCGTGATCGTGTAGGGATTGCCGTCCGTACCCGTCGTGTTGAACGTGACGTCAGCGTTGTACGTGCTCATGCCCGTGGAAATGGTGAAGTCCGCATCGAGCGGCTGGATGTTGATGTAGGTGCCATTGACCTTGTACGTCCAGAAGTTTCTGCTTCCGCTCAATCCATGGTCGCCAATAATCCAATACGCAGTCCCTGCGGTATATCCACCGAGACGAAACGCCCAAGTGTCGGAATTGCCCGTCGAATTGTTGACAACTCCCTGCGCCTGCACCGCGCCGCCTCCACAGCTTCTGCACTGGTAGAGGAGGCCCGTGAAGTCCTCCTTCGCAACGATGTCACCCGTCACGACGAACTTGCCTCCGGCGGCGACCGTGTCAACCACGACTGTTGGATCGGCGCTTCCCGAAATTTCAAGGTCGCCGTCGAGCGTGACCGTCGAATCCGCGCCCACAGCGATCTTCGAAGTGTCGATGATGCCCGCGAACGCGACATTGCCCGTGAAGGTGACGATGCTCGAGCCCATCGTCGCCGTGCCGAACGTCTTGTTCGTGGATGCCCCCGTAACGGAGATCGTTGTCGCGGCGGGAATCGCGCTGAAGTCGATGTTGTCCCCGTTGGACGGCACAACGCCGTCCTCCCAGTTCACAGCGGTATCGAAGTCGCCGTCCATGCCCGCGCCGCACCACACGCCGTGCCGCGGCTCGCCGTCGAACGTCGCCCAGATTTCAAAGTGGACCACCTGGTAGCCGGCGGCGGTGATGGTGTCCGCCGCGCCGTTCGACGCGCCCGACGTGAACGTGTAGTCGGCGCTGTTGCCATCGCCTCCCAGTGCCTGGGAGTAGAAGAACGTGCCGATGCCGACCTGGTCATTTGCACTTGTCTGCGACGTTCCCCATGCGTTCCACGCGAAGAGAACCTCGCCTTCATTCCAGTGCTCGCCCTCGTTGAAGATGCGGTGCGCCTGGAAGCTGCCGTATCCACCGCTGGATCCAAGCGTGTCGTTCCAGCCGTAGATACCCGCCGTGATGTCGCCGGGAACGTTCTCGTTGTCGTCGCTGCCGGAGTAGTTGAAGTACGTTCCCTCGATCGCGCCCTTCACGCCAAAGGCGTTCGCCGCGATGTTGTGGATCGAGCCATCGTTCGAGAACACGTGAAGGTCGTCCACGACGAGATCGACGTTCGCGCCCATCCACGGGAAGTCGATCTCGTCGAGCGTCTTGCCCGTCGCGTCGAAGTCAACCCACACCCAGCGGTGGCGGCTCGTCCCCTTCCGCACAAGCTCCATGAAGTAGCCGGCCTTCGTGACGGGCCTGTTGAGTGCCGTCACCGTGTTCGTCGCCGTGTAGGGCGCGCTCGTGAACGTGTTGTTCGTGCTGGCCGGATCGATCGTGAACACATGGACCATGCCGTTCGTGTAGGCACCGAGTCCAGCGCCCTCCGTCGTCGCCGCGATGCCCGCGACGCCAAGCGCGGTTTGCGGGGTGTCCGTGGCCTCGTCCTCGATGGGACCTGCGTAGGACGCGAACGGCAGCGCGTTCGTGATTCCCGCCGCGAAGCACTCGGCGATCGCGGAGTGTCCGATCCAGCTCGGATGCAGCAGGTCGTCGCTGAAGTTGCCGTGCGGACCCGACGTGAGCGGCACTTCGGCGAAGAGGTCGAGCATCACGTAGTTCGCTGGGAGCCTGTTCGCCGCGTAGTCCGCCGTGAGAAGCGCGTTGAACGCGACGACCTTCGCGTGGTTCTCGCTTGCCGCCCCGTTGCGGTCGAGAATCGTGGAGCAGATGATCTTCGTCGCCGGACGCTGCCGCGCGATGTCGAAGACGAGGTTCGTGTAGGCGGCATACGTCTCCTCCGCCGTGTCGCCCGCGCCCAGGTCGTTCGTGCCGATGAGGAGCGTGAGCGCATCGACCTTGCCCGCGACGTCGAGATAGATGTGCAGGTTGTCGCGAACGCCCCCGCGCGTGCCGCCCGTCTTGATGCGGTCGCCGCTGATGCCGCTGTGCCAGATCCAGTCAGCGGACTGCACGATCTTCGCCCCGTCCGCGTCGCCGTACTTCCAGATGCCGAGCATCTTCGGCCTGTAGCCATTCGCCGCGAGACGCGCAGCGATGGACGTGCGGTACTGCGCGATGCCGCTGGCAGCTGCGCCGGCGATGGTCGGGGTCGTGCCCTGCGTGATGGAGTCGCCGATGCACGTCAGGCGAATCTCCTTCGCGTTGTTCGCGTAGTCGCCCACCGTCAGGACGAGCTGCTTTCTGAAGGGGGTGCTGTCCGGCACATCCTCGCTCGTGATGGTGAAGGTGGCGCCAGGCGCAATGCTCGTGGCGTCGAGGAGCGTGTTGAGATTCTCAGGAAGCCCCGTCACGTACGCATCCTTGTAGGCGAAGAGAATCACGCGGCCGAGCGTCATGTTCGCGTAGTTCGGCATGAGCTTGAACTTCACGCCTTCGCCGATGGAGAGAGCCCCCTCCGTCGTGCCCCACACGTAAATTGGTGTCTTGACCGGATCATACAGGACTGTCGCGTTGTCCGGGATGGAAAGCGTCTCAAGGTGCAGTCCACCCGCGCCGACGATGATGTTGTCCGTGGTCATGGTCGGCGAGGTCGTCACCATGTTGTCCGCCACGACGTAGTTGTGGAGCGGCGTGACGACGAGGTCGTAGCACGAACCCGTCGTGTTGTAGACGATTTCGTAGGACCTGTCTGGGTCCGTCGGCGGGATGAGCGAGAACTTCCCGTCGTTCTGGTCGGTCAGGCCCGTCAGCTGGAAGCGCGTGACCGCATAGACCTTGGAAACGTCCATTCCAGAGCAGTCGAAGCAGATTGAGCCGTTGGAGCCGAGCTGCACGGGCGCGCCCGCGAGATACACCGCGCCGTACTCGTTCGTGACGGGCGAGTTGATAATCGCCGCGCCGACAACGGTCACCGTGTGCGTTCCATCGGCGGCAAACTTCACCGGCGCCGTCCCGCCCACCGTGAGCGTCTCAAGGGCGACGTCCGCATTGACTTCGATCTCAGCCGCCGCGTTCACAGTCAGCGTCGCGGAAGGATTGTAGGTGACACCATCGACCGTCGCACCCTCCGGGATGGCGAACGTGCCGGACGCACCATCCTTCTCCCATGCGCCGGTCTGCGAGAACGTACCGTCCGCCGCGACCGTGCGCGTGTAGAGGCCGCCCTGCGAAACGTATGGATACGTGTTGAACACCTCCTCGGCCTGCGCGTCGGTAATCGAGTAGTCGAAGAGCCTGACAACGTTGATAACGCCCGTCTCGGTCGTCGGGTCATTCGGAACGCCCTTGTAGATGCCGGCGTTCTTTATGGCTCCGCTGATGTCGGATCCGATCTGGATGCCGTTACTTGACGTCGAACCCAGCGTGAAACCATCTCCTGCGTCGAACTGTCCGCGCTTCACGCCATCGACCCACACCTCGAACACCGATCCTTTCCTGTTGATCACGTAGGCATGGCGGGCCGTCGCCGCGTTCGGAACGGACGCCTTCACGCCGTTCGCCGCATCGACCACATTGCCCGTGTTCTTCGCGATCAGGACCTCGTCCTCGTTCTCCGTCGTCGTGATGAGCAGTCCCGTCAAGCCGCTGGCGGACGATCCGATATGAAGGAACTGCGTACTGCGCGAGGGCGACATCTTGCCAACCACCACGAGAGTGAAGTCGCCGAGCGCGAAAATATTCGGATTTACGTCAGATACCCACGGATGGTGCAGGATGTACATGCCCGTCGTCTCGTCGTTGTCCGTGTTGTTGTAAGTCGGCGGCTTGACGTCCTGTCCACTTCCCGCGTTCCACCCCGGGGCACGGTACGCATACGCGACCGTGTTGGTGTACGTCGCATCGAACGCCGTCGCCGCGCCCGCGATCTGCGGCGTTTCCGTCAGCGTCACCGTGCCATCGACGGGCGTCATGTCGATGAATGTTCCGTTTGGACGCGCCACGCGCACGTTCACACCCGCCACGCAATTCGTCACCGTCATCGAGCCTTTACCGAACTCCTCGCGCGTCTCGGCGAGAGTCACGTAGTACGCTGCGCCTTGCGGAAGCCCAGTCACAAGCGTATAACCGGTAAGAGAGCGCACCGACTGGTCGGCGGGCGAGACGACGAACTTCTGGAACGTCGCCGGATAGAGGATCGTGCCCGTCGTGGCGGCCGTCACGCCGGAGCCGAGATTCAGCGTCGCCTCGGTGAGAGCCGTTCCCGTGAGGTCGATCGTGCCCATGTTGTTGAACGCGCCAATCGTCATGGATGTGAGCGTGTTATCAACGATTACCAGCGTCGCGCCGGGAGCCGTCGCAAGCGTCAGCGCCGCCGCCGCGCCATATCCGTTCAGCGTGCCCGTACCAGAGGTTACGCCGACGGTGCCAGTCCCGCCGGCGATCTTCGGCGCGTTCGCGCCCGCGCCGAGCATCAGCGTGCCGTCCACGACCATGCTGCCCTGCGCCGTCCATGTCTTGCCCGCAGCAACCGTCGCCGTCGCGCCAGAGGCGACCGTGATCGTGCCGTTTGCAGGGTTGAGCGAAGTGCCATTGCCGATGATGACGCGCGTGTTCTTCCCGCTTGGGATGTTGATCGTTCCCGTGAACGCCGAGACGTCATTGAACACGTACCGCTGCGCGGTCGTGGTATCGGACTTGAACGTGCCGTCGCCCTTCACTGCCGCGAACACCGTCTTGCCGTTCGTCGAGAAGCCGTTGCTCACCGTGAACGCCGCAGTCGCGCCGTCATCGACGAGCTCGAGCGTTCCCAGGCACGTCATTTCGGAGTCGCCGTTGTTGAAGTAGCCCGTCACGCCCGTCAGGCGGAGCGTCGAGTTCGCGCTCGCGAGGTTCTGCGCGAGGAGGCCGTTCATCGTGCCGTTCTTGAGCCACAGCACGCCGCTCCACAGGCTGTCCGTGAGCGTCAGACCCGAAGGCGCCGCGCCATACACGAGCGTGCCGTCGCCCTTGACCGTCCCAGCAAGCTGGGACGCACTGGAGACGACGGTTTGCCCTAAGCCGGTCGCGGTGATGTACTGCGCCGCGATGGTGTTGCCGGAGAGCGTCAGCGTCTTGCCGTCCGCCACGTTGAACGTGATGCCATAGACATCCACGGGAATGTCGATGTTGAGCGTCGTGTCCTCGTTCACGTTCACCACGATCCTGTCGTTCGCCGTGAGAAGCGCGGGCAGCGTCTTGTCCCACGAAAGCGCGGAGAACGTCTTCGCGCCGCCGTCGCCGATAGTCGCCGTGTATGTGGTCGGCACGTATTCGACAATCTGGATGGCCGCGATACAGCCGCGACACGTCGGGCTGCTGGACTTGTCGCGATGGCCGGTGATGGTCACGGAGGAGCCGGACATGACATCAGAGACGAGATAGTTGACCCCCTCGCGAAGACCGAACGCATAGTTGCCGGCGCCGGTCGCGCCCCAAGTTGCATTGCCCTTGACCGTGGCATCCGTAACGCCCGTGTAATCCGTCCCGTTGATCGTCACGTGACCGAACTTGAGGTTGGCGTTGTCTGTCGCATGGTACGTCACGATACGGTAGAACTCGTAGGGAATGTCCGTCACGTCCACAACCACGGTCAGTCCGCTATCGTCGAGATACCCATGCCGGACATCCTTCGCGCCGTTGAGATTGCTACACCCGTACGGCCCGGAGGTCTTTGTTATTTTCACGGTCGCGCCGCCAAAAGTGGCGGTGCCGTTGTTTGCCGCCGCCATGTTGTTCCATGACGAATACGGTACGGCGTAGTCGCCTGCGCCGTAGCGCACCTGCGACGACGTGTCGAGATTCGTACCGTTGCGCGTGAAGTTCACGCTAATTGCGTTTGCCGGTTCGACAAGCCTGAAGTCATACGGAATGTACCTGCTCTTTCCAGGATTGTTCGTAAGTGGATCGTTGCCGAACTGGGCCGGATTCCCGTAGTTCGTATAATTCCCTTCAACAAGCTTTGCATATACTCCATTCGCATCAGCGGTGAACTCGACCTTGGCAGCTTTCGTGTAGTGGTAGCTTGAGGATTCGTCCACGGCCTGCAGCTGGTACGTCACCTTCGCGAGAGTGTCGCCGTCCATAGTCTCCTGCCTGTCGAAGAACGTTACCTCCGCTCCGTCGGCGTCGAAGTTGTCGCCCTGCATCCGTGCGCGAAGCGTGTGCGTGGCGAGGTCGGCGAGCGTCGCGCCCGGGAAGACGAGCGTGGGCGTGGACTGGTTGATAACGCCGCCGTCGTAGGGGATGTTGACTAGAAGCGACTTCTTGTCGGTCGACAGGCTGAACGTCGCCGCGCCGGCAGAACCCGGCGCGAGGGCGACCTTGAGCAGGTCGGTGTCCGAAAAGATGCCATCGCCTGTTATGGTGATGAGCGTGTGCGTACCGCTCGCGGGAATCGCCTTCAGCGTATTCACTCCACGCCCAAGAAGTCCGTCCTTCTGCGCAAGAGACGCAACCTTGATGGTCGTACCCGCCTCGATCGTCGTCCCGCCCGTGTAGCCGATGGTGCCACCGAGCGTGAGCGTTCCGCCGCCGCAGAACTTCATCCCGCCACCAGTGGAGGATGTGTCCTCGGAGAAGGTCGCCGGAATTACTGAAGTGGTTGTTCCGTTGACGTCTATCGTGCCGCCGTTGGCCTTTACTTTGACTGTGATGCCCGAATCGATGACAGAGCTGTAGTTCGTCTTAACCCGAAGCGTTCCGCCGTTGAAGTTGACGGTCGTCGCGCCCGTGCCGCCCTGCTTGTTGATGCGGTAGGTGACAAGCGTTCCGCCGTTGAGATTGATCGTCTTCGCATAGCTGGAATTCTCGAATCTCGTCCACGGACCCACCGTCAGCGTACCGCCGTTCATTGTCAACGTTGCGTCGCCGTTCGTACCCATCTTGACGTCTTTGTCGATATTCACGGTGCCCGAATCAACCGTAAGCGAGCCTCGATTCAGATAGAATGCCAGGGGGCTGTTGATCGTCGCACCGGCGACCGTCATGTGTCCGCTATACGAACCGTTGCCTAAAAACCAGTAGCTGTAGTTCGCACTTGTCGCATACGTTCCCGTCTCGAAGCGCACGTAGGCGTCTCCCTTCCCGGCTTTGCTATTATAGTCATAGCCGCCGGTACCTGAAGAAAAATACGTCCCGATGTAGAAGCCTTCCAGATAATTATCTCCAGAAGTCGTTGAATCGCCGCTCGTGAGACCGTAGGAAGCGTTTGACGCCCGCAGGATGATTGGCGCAGAGGCCGAGCCGCAGTTGTTGAAGAACGTTCGCCAGTTGTTGGTATGCGCGGCGTTGAACGTGACGAGGTAGGCTCTACTACCGCTCGTGAAGTTGCTATTGAACTTGTCTTTTCTGAAGAAGGCGCCGTCGTTGTCCGGCACCTTGTTGCCGGTGGTCCAGTTCGCGACCGTTCCCCAGTCGGAGCTCGTCCCGCCCGCCCAGTAGCAGTCCGCCGCCATCGACGGCACTGCCGCCGCCATGCAGAACGCTGCAATCGTCATTGATACAACGCGCCGTCCGCGCGTTGCCGTCGTGAGTTTCATCAGTTTTTGCGTGTTCATTTGCAGAATCCCTTTTGAGCCTTAAAAAGATATAATCAATATTCTACCCGCCCCCTGCCGTATTGTCAATTATGGAGTTTTAGATTTTTTGAAGACCGAACCAAGCTCGACGCGTGCCCATTGCCGAAACGCACATGAAATGCTATACTCTGCGGCATGGAAAAAGCGGCCACAGACACTTATACCTTCGAAAAGCTCCGCGGCGGAGGTTTTACGTATGTCGATAAGACGGCGATCCTGAAGCAACTTGCCGACGGATCACGCGGCTCGCAGTTCTTCATCGCGCGCCCGCGCCGGTTTGGGAAGTCGCTCGCCGTCTCCACTCTCAAGTGCCTCTTCGAGGGGAAGCGCGATCTCTTCGAAGGCCTGGCCATCGAGCCGGCATGGGACTGGTCGAGGAAGTGGCCCGTCATCCACCTCGACATGGGTAGCGCCCAGACGAAGACCGTGCCGGAACTCAAGAGGTTCTGGCGCGACATGATCAAGGACGAGGCCAAACGCAACGGCGTTGAGTTCAGGGACGACGAAAACCCGGCAATTGCACTCAAGAACCTCATCAACGACCTCTACGACCGGGCGTTGGAGGTACAGCGCAAGATTGCGGCGGAGCATGGTTCCGATACGGAAAAATCGAAGGACGAAGGACAGGTGGTCGTCCTCATCGACGAATACGACAAGCCGCTTCTCGGGCACCTGATGACGCCGCAGGTGACGGAATTCAAGGATGCGCTCAAGGCGTTCTACTCCGTGCTGAAGACGCTGGAGGGCAAGCAGCGGTTCCTCTTCATCACGGGCGTGAGCAAGTTCTCGAAGGTGTCGATATTCTCCGACCTCAACAACCTCAAGGACTACACGCTCAACGCAGCCGTTGCGACGCTCTTCGGCTATACGCACAGGGAAGTGCGCGAGAACTTCCCCCTGTCCCTTGCAGCCCTCGGCGAGAAGCTGGGGAAAGATGCCGACGGTGCGTTCGCCGACATCGTGAAGTGGTACGACGGCTACAAATTCCATCAGCACGCCGAGACGGTGGTGAACCCCGTCTCCCTCGGCATGACGTTCGATTCAATGGAACTCGCCAACTGGTGGTCGAAGACTGCGATACCGACATTCCTGATTGATTTCTTCCGCCAGAAGCCTCTAGACGTATCAAGTCTCACGATAGATGAAAACGACCTCGACGCATACGAGCCAGAGAGAATCAAACCTGTCACGCTTCTCTTCCAGACAGGCTACCTTACGATCAAGGGATTTGAACAGATAGAGGCGATGCGCCGCTATACGCTTGGCTTCCCTAACTTGGAAGTGGAAAACTCCTTTCTAAAGGATCTTTCGGCGGCCTATGTCGGACAGGATACGTCCTACACGGTCAATGTTGCGGCAAGAGTCGTAAATGCTCTTCGCGCCCGCGACCCCGAAGGCTTCGTCGAGGCGTTCCGGCAGTTCTTCGCGGCGATTCCCTACGACCTCACCGACCGGCAGAACGAGCAGTCGTGGCAGGCGATCATGTACGTGGTGCTACGCGTGGTCGGCATCAACGTGGGCGGCGAGGTGCGCACGCACAAAGGCCGCATCGACCTCACCGTGGAAACGGCAACGGACGCCTACATCATCGAGGTGAAGCGTGACTCCACGGCGAAGAAGGCAATAGAACAGATACAGGACAAATCCTACACCGACCGCTTCCGCCCATCTGGCAAGCCCATCACCCTCATCGGCATCGCCTTCTCCACGAAGAAACGCACCATTTCCGGCGTGAAGATCGTTCGCGGTGCATAAATCAACCGCTTGTCCGTTGCCTACTTGACGAGTTAAGAGGGTCAGCCTGTAGCGCTGACCCTTTATTATGAATCCACGTTCACGACCTGGACTGGGCCCAGCAACCCCGACGGCAACAGGGGATCGCCCGGCTTGTAGGGGTTGATGTTCGTGTGCGTGAGGCGCTCGACCTCCGGCAGGCCCGCGTCGTAAATGAGCCGATTCGGCCAAAGGTTCGTCACGCGCACTTCCAGTGCGTTCCCCTTCTCCTTCGCGTTTGACGCGGTCACGGCATACGGTGCCGTCCAGACCGTGCCTGCTAACGTGCCGTTCACGAAGACTGTGGCCACTTCATGCACCGTGCCGAGGTCGATTCGCAGGGAATCGCCCGGTTGCCAACCGGGTGGCACATCGAAGGTCGTGCGGTAGGTCGCCGTGCCCGAATAATGGCGGATGCCCGGCTCGGGACGCACAGTCCAGTCCACGAGGGTGTCAAAGGTCACCGGCGCTGCGGATGAAGCCGGGCTTGTCCGTGAGCGACGGCGAGAGCATCATGCCGTGGTAGCAGACGCGCGTGAGGCCGTCGCAGAACGCGCGGTCGGCGCACGGCTTCATGGTGGCGGGCGATTCGATCCAGTACGTGTTGATCGTCGTGAACGACTCGGCCAGCACCTCGCCCATGCCGTACACGTGGGCGGCGTTCGCGGCGTCGCGCACCATGAAGCGCTGGGGCGGAAGCGGACGGTGTCCGCTCGGCATCCAGAGCTCGCCCATCGCCACGTCGCACCGTCCCTGCATCCGCCGCACGTCACCTTGCCGCTGGTGCGGTCCAGCGGCCTCGGCGATCGAGACGAGTCCGTGCCGGCCATTCGAACACGCCCGTCTCACGGTTGAGGTAGCGCGAGACGTCGCGCACCTCCGCGAGCGGCACGTCGTTCGTCGTGTCCGGCACGGCCAGCACGGCGATGTCCCAGTAGTATTTCGGCGACCCGTCCGCG
>CACWIW010000146.1 GCA_902761035.1 uncultured bacterium
ATGCAGCCGAGCGCCTTGGCGTCGATGTCGGGACGCGTCTCGAGATAGTCGAGCGCGCGTATCGCGTCCCACACGCGGAAGCGCGGGACCCCTCCGCCGAGAAGGACGGCCAGCGAGCCGATGCGGTTGTGCTCATCCCAGTTGAGCGCAGGGTTCTTTCTGCGATCCTGGACGCGTTCGCCCTGTGCGAACGGATCGACCACCAACGCCGCGATGCCCGCGCGGGCGGACATCACCCCGCCCCTGCCGTAATTGGGGGCGGACTTCCCCTCGCCACTGTGTCCGCAGGAAATCAGCACGCAGGGATGCGGCGGCGGGAAGCGCGTGGCATCGGGCAGATAGAGGTTGGCGGAAACATGAACGCCGGGCCAGCTCTCGAACAGGACGTTCTCCACCGTATAGCCGTCGCGCTTCCGGACGGCAACCGTGCGCGCGTTCAGCGGACACCGCTCGGACGGGAAACCGCCCATGGCATGAATCATGCGGCTGCGCAGATCCTTTCCGTACTGCTGGAGTTCCTCGCGCGTTTTCATCCGCCGCCAGGCTGCATCACATGCGGCATCCGCCCGCTCGACCTCCGCCAACACCGTACGCCACGACGACCTTCCAGCGTCAGCGCCCAAGACGGGTTTCGCCAGTTCAGCGGAAATCCAGTTGGCGTCTCCTGCGATGCAAGAGGGGGCCTTGGGCGACAGCTGTGCGCGGATCTTGCTGAAGGAGGCACGCATCTGGGCCTCAGGACCCCATGCCGCGCGTTTGCGCTCGGAACTGATGATGCGACAGTGGCCCGTCACAATGTTGCGTTCAAGCTTCCACCCGCCGCATGTGTCGAGCACGTCCCACCACACGCCGGCGTCGATCACCTTCCACTCGAGGTTGATGCGTCCCTGCGGCACGCGCACCTGGGCGGACTTCGACGGCATACCGTCGAGGATGCGCCGAAGTTCGGTGAAGTAGAACGCCGCAAGGTGATTGCACACGCGCTTCACCGTCTCAGAACGTCCCCATGCGGCGTCGATCTTCGTCTCGTTCGTAATCGTCTTCGGTACGGCGTACTCCACCACGTTCGTGAGCGCGGTAGGCGAGCCGTTCCGACCGAGCGCCGGACCGCCCTCGCCGCCCACCATGTCGTAGCAGTACTTAAGAACGGAGTCCTCCGGGTTCACCACCACGATAGCGGGCCGCACGCACCCGCCGCCCATCAGCGCGACGTCGGGGTCGTTCATTGGAATCGCCGGCGCGAGCAGGATGCCCTGCCCCACCTTCACGCCCCGGCGCGACAGATCCGCAAGCGTCCGCGCCACGATGCGCCCGCCGAGGGAGTGTCCCACGATCACGAGTTCGGAACGGAAGTCTGCGCTGGCAGAAACGATTTCGTCGGCGAGACGCTTTGCGGCGACGTCCGCGTTCGCCGCGGAGGTTGACCAGCTGCGGTCGCCATCCCATCCCCAGAACGAGCAGACCTTGTCCTTGAACACGTTCGTGCAAGAAGTGTACGCAAGCCCGTTCGTCTCGGTCGTGCGGTTCCAGCCCGGAACGTACCATACATCGGCGGACGCCGACGCAACAATACCAGTTGCTAGGATTGCCACGATTTTCTTCATGACCTGTTCGCATCGATATGCGGTAACCAGTTGCCGAACCTACACGAACGCGCAAAAAAGAACATCCTCTCGCCCTTTGCCGAGGCGAGGCGATGGGACCATGCCGTCTTATCGACATAGACGTAGCACTCACGGCGAATCTCACCGAAGTCGTTGGAATCTTTGTTTACCGTCTGCATGGCGCATATTATACCAAAACGCCGCGCCTTATGCCGTACTATATCATATTCCGTCCGGAACTACAATAGCCATTCGGCAATTTCAACGGATTCCGTTCGGCAATTTCAACAGATTCCATTCGGCAATCTCAACGCGTATTATGCAGAAACCGATCGTGGAGGTCAACCCGAAAAACTCCCCTATTTTGCATTTTGCAATTTAGGTGCGGACTGCGATAATACGCTGCGGAACGAGGTGGATGTGGCGGCGGAACGGGGCAAACGTGAACGCGACCATCCACATGCCCTTTTCGTTGAACGTGGACGATTGCGCTCCTGTGCCGGGCACGCCGCGAACTTAGCGGCCAGTGTTTCGATTGTGAGCCCCGTATCGAAATACTGTCCGCCAGAATCCTGAACGACCTTCACGGCGAGCACATTGTCGCCCTTGCGAAGGGCGGAGGAGAACGTCTTACCGTCAATGAAGAACCGTTCGTAGCGCGTGTTATAGCCAATCGTCGAAAAAATCTTCTTCCCGTTGAGCCAGACATCCACGTCGTCGTCGTGGAACATCTCCAGCGTTGCGGACACGAGATTCTCCGGTATGGTGTCCATGCTGAAGCGCCGCCGCAGGTACAGACAAGGCGTATGCCATGGAGTGGACACCGTCACGTGCCAGTCGCGCACGACGGCCTCGTCGCCGAATCCACCGGCGGAACGCTTCCAGGACGAGTCGTCAAAGTTCGCGTTCTGCCAGCCTTCCTCCGGCTCGTCCATGCGCCACGCCCATGCGGACGCATCTTTCGACTGTTTCTCAAAAACTACCCTGCTTATGGTTGGCACGCTTCCAAGCTCCGCTGCCACGCGGATTCTGTCGTTCGCCGCGGCGATGGCGGAAGCGTCGAACTTCTCGACCTTGCGGTCGTAGGTAAGAAGTCCGTTGATTTCGCCTTCTATGTCGGTGAACTGCGTGAAGCCGCTTCCGGCAAGGCCGTCGTAGGCGAGTACGGCCACGCGATCGAGAAGCGCGCATATTCTCCGCTGCACATACAGACGGTTCGTCAACGTGCCCGTGTTGTTCCACGACCATGCGTCGGGCGTCCACAGATGCCCCGGCACACGACAACCGATGCCGCCGAACTCACTGAGCATCCGCGCCCGGTCGCCGCTCGAAGGTGGCATCCGCGGTCGAGCGGTGTAGTCGTGCGCGTCCACGACGTCGCCCGCCACCGACTCTCCAGCGCGAAGGGCGCGAGGCGCTTTGCGTTTTCCGCTCAAGAGCCCGGCATCGTAGTCGTTCCAGCCGGAAGGGCCGTCCACAAGGCGGGTGGGATCGTATCGCTGCATCCATTCAACGGTCGCCCGCGTGAGAAACTCGCCCGGCTGCCCCCAGCTTTCGTTGTACGGAATCCACATCAGGACTGACGGCGAGTTGCGGAGGTGGTCCATCAGCTCCTTCAGTTCGCGGCGGTAAAACCCGTACCTGGTCACCGGGTCGCTAAAGCCGCTGGGCATGTCCTGCAGCACGATCATGCCGAGCCTGTCGCAAAGATGGTAGAACCTGCGCGGCTCCACCTTCACGTGCTTGCGCATGGCGTTGAATCCCATCTTCCGGTGCGTCAGGATGTCAAACGCCATGGCAGCGTCCGAAGGCGGCGTGAGCATGCCGTCCGGCCACCACCCCTGGTCGAGCGTGGCCGCGAAAAACAGCATCTCCCCGTTGAGATAGAACCGTTGCGCCCCCTTCCCGTCAGGCCTTTTCTCGATCTTCCTCATGCCGAAATAGCCCTTGATTTCGTCCTCGCCGAAACGGGCGGTGAAACCGTAGAGGCTTGGATGCTCCGGCGACCACAGCGCGACCGGCGCGGGAAGCTTGACGGTACAAGGCACATCCGGGGTGAATTGATTCTTAACGCGGTGCACAGAGTGAATGTTACCAGTATTGCAAACGTTGCCAGTTTCAATTTCCAATTGACCATTGGCAACACTGGCATTGGCAACATTTCCATATTGGCAACATTTGAATGTTATCGTCACCGTTCCCGCTTCGATATCCGTCTCCACTCTGTATCCCGAAACGTACGTGGCTGGCACGGTCTCAAGCCACACCGTCCCACCGATCCCGCTCACGCGGGTGTATAAGGAACTGTAGGATTTCGTCTTGAACGTCTGCTTGCCGTGCGACCCGATGAAGGCACTCGTGGGGTCCCACACCGCTACAACAAGCTCGTTCATACCATCCCTCACGATGTCCGTCACGTCATACGAAAAAGGCATTTGCCCACCTTCGTGCGGAAGCCCGGCCTCAATCCCGTTCACGAACACGTGCGCACGGAAGTCGCACTGCTCGAAGTTGAGCAGCAGACGCTCACCCTTCGCTATATTGCTGTTGAACATGCGCCTGTACCAAAGCGTCTCCTTCGGCTCCAGCAGACGCCCCACTCCAGACAGCGGACTCTCCAGCGGAAACGGCACAAGAATCTTCCCGTCCCACGCGGAAGGGATCTTTGGGACATCCTCGGTAACCGCGTAGTCCCAGAGACCATTGAGGTTCGTCCAGCGCGACCGCACCATCTGCGGACGCGGATATTCGCGCCAGGCATTTTCCGGCGTGACCTTCTCGCCCCATTCGGTAAGCATCGGCGGCACATCTCTTCCTGCGGGCTTCGCAGGACGCCACACGGAAACTGTGCCACCACCTTCAACGCTCGGCTTCACCGATGCAAAAGCCGAGGCGTTCGCACCGATCACCGCCACGACCATGGCGCAAACAAGCTTTCTCATTGCCCATCTCCTATTGTTTATTTTGGGTGTATTATATCACACGGATAGCGTCCCGCGTTTGGACACGAATGCTCAAAGCCCCCATTATTTTTTGCTCACTACTTCGATCTTGCCGACTGGATAGATCCGATCAATGCCTCCTTCAAGCGGTAACGCGATCTCCGGCTTGCCGTCCTTGCGTCCCACGGAGACGGCAAGCGTGTAAATGCCGGGCTTGAGCAGCTCGACCTTCTCGCCTGGCAGGTTGCGCTTATGTTTGACGAACCAGTCGAGCACGACGTCCTTTATCGGCACGGGGGCCGTGTAGCCGAAGCGGCAGGGCGTCGCCACCTTGACAGGCTTCTCCACGCCGTTCCACTTCGGTTCGGCCGAACGGAATCCGAACTTGTTGTCCGTCACGCGCCAGCACACGACGCCCTTGTCGTTCAGCAGGTTCCACGTCAGCGTGGCATTTCCGTACTGGGGGGCGACGCCGACGTTCACCCACGTCGATTTCACGACGACGGGCTCGTTCACCTTCACGACCTCGGGATACTCAACGCGCCGCAGCTCCAGACGGTACCCGAGTCGGTTCGCCGTCTCGGTCCACACGCCCTTGTTCACTTCCCAGTAGAGATCGGGGAAACTGTGCGTGGAGAAATAGCTCGCATGGTACGCCTCGATGCACTCCTTGAGCTTCGCGGGATTCCACACGCCATTGTCCAGTCGCCGCGACATGTGCCCCGTCTCGACGACAACAGGCGTTTCCTTCGCGAACCGGCGCGCGAAGCGGTCACTCCACCAGTAGTTCTTCGAGCACAAGATGGAATCGTCGCGAAACCCGATGCCGAGCTCACGGCAGTACTTGAAGATCGGCGAGTCGTCCAGCAGCTCGCCCGTGGCGGGATCCTTTCGTTTCAGGTCGCCCCAGGCCCCGTCGTTGCCGATGTCGTCCGACACGACGAGGTACGTGTTCGGCAGGCATCGGCGAAACAGTGAAAGGTGCGTCTTCGCGATCCTACGGAACCGCTCCGGCTTGTCCTTCGCATCCTTGTTGAACTTCGAGGTGTGGCATTCACCGTAAATGCCGAGCGACCCAAGATCGACAAACGCAACATCCGGGTTGCCGTCGTACCGCGCCGCAAAAGCCTTGAGGAACTGCTCCACCTTGGCGAGGAACACGGGGTCGTCCCAGAACTCGTCGAACTCCTGCTTGTACGGCACGAACTCGTGCTTCTGGTCCTCGTGCGTCCATTTCCCCTTAATCCCGGCGTCCATTGCCCACTGCGGGATGGAAAGGAGCGTGTGGTCCTGACACGAGAAGCGGAAGGCGATCTTCTTGCCCGCTTTGATCCACGGCGCGGTCTTGGAATCGAGCAGGTCCCAGCGATAGACGCCCTCCTCCGGCTCGATGTAGCTCCACGGCAGACGCATGTAGATGACGGTCGTGCCGGGCATCCAGTCAAGCGTGTCGCCCGGCTCCGTCTGGGCACCGTACGCCCAGATGCGGCTTGAGTAGTAGAAGTGGACGAACCCCATGCCGGGGTTACACAGCACCTCGTCCGTCGCCTTCGGCTCCACGACCGCCGCCCCCGCCACAAGAGCGACGAACGCGAAAATTGTGAAAAGCGTGCAACTGAGAACGCCTCCTACGGCGGCGACCGCGTTAAATGGCTTTACCTTCATTGCCTTCAACCTCGAATGCATAATCCTCATTGATTCGCTTTGTTTTGCAGTTCAAGATACTTCCAGCCATTGAAGTGGATCATGTGGTCTGGATTTTCCGCTATCCACGCCTCCGACTCCCATGCCAAGTTGGCTGAAAACTTGCGGAAATCCTTCCTTGTCGCAAATGCCGACACGAACGCAAGCGACGCGGTGCATTCTGAAAGTTTGCCCCTGAGCTTCCTCATGCGAAGTTCCGTTATCTCACCGGAACTGTGGACAGCTTCAATCAAGAACAACAAGTTCTTCGACTCGCTGTAAGCGATCACGTCTGGCAGTTCATCGTGTTCTAAGGCGAAAAATCCAAGCTGCGAAAGCCGTTCCGTTTCCCGAACAAGGTATCGGTCTGTAGCATCTCCAAGGTACAGGACTTCCGCCCCGAAACCGAATCGCGGAAGAAACTTTTGCACAATGTCGCGCTGAAGCGCATTGTGCTCGCCTGCTGAAAGTTTGACCTCGATGCCAGAAGGTAATACGACCGGAATCCGCTCCAACTCGCGTTTTCGTTCAAGTTCAGAACGAAGGGTCTCTCTTTGAGCCATGAAATCGGCAACGGCTTTCTTCCAGCCGGGCTTCCCGTATGTACGAAGAAGCGTTGCGAAGTCAGGCGATGCAGCATATCCACGAGTGGGATTGTTCGTGGATTGGGATGCCAACGACGACGAATTTACCACATAACCTGCCGCTGTGAGCAAGATCAGATGGCGGCGCCGGACATCATCGTAGGAGCCTGGCGAGTAGGTGCGCCTGAAATTCTCGTTTTCAAAGGCTATTATCTGCCGTGTGGTCAGGAAACAACCATCGTCCGACGAATGAGCCTCCGAGAACGACTTTGATATTCCTGCAACGGCCAAGGCCGCTTCGGCTATGCGCCGTCGAGTCCTAACGGGCTCTTTTTCGACGGGAATACCTGTTGCCGCTAGGACTTCAAGCATTTGCCCAATAAGTCTATCTGCTCTCGTACTACGAGTTTTCATGTCAAATGTCCAGTGTTGTCTGTATCGGACGAGGGCGGCGGCGACGGACAAGCTCCGCCTCGTCCATGTCGGATTGTCCGAGCGTGTCCCTTACCGCAAGCGCCAGTTTGTACGCCAGCAACGGAGGGACGGCGTTGCCTATCTGCGTGAACTGCTGCACCTCGTTCCCGCAGAACTCGAAAGTGTCTGGGAAACTCTGAATCCGCGCCGCCTCGCGAACGGTGATCCTGCGCCTTCTCCCATCGGGAAGGCGCACCCGCTGCATGTCGCTGGTCGCTCCGGCGAGATTGCGGCATGTGACGGTACGGGAAGGCATGTTTGGATACAGGTCCCGAGGTCGGGCGCAATGCGACTTCCGCTCGTATTCGGCTATGTACGCATCCTGTTCGGGCGTGAGGATCTTCGCTCCGTCAGGTATTGTCTCCATGGTGTCGCCGATTGCATCGCCGACCGTTGCGACATGCTGTTCACGTTCGGGGAACCGAAATGATGAACGATGACCAACGACTACAAGACGCTCGCGATTCTGCGGAACGCCAAAGTTGACGGCGTTGAGGCACCGGAACTCGACTACATACCCAAGCTTCTCCAGTTCGTTGAGAATCAGGTCGAGATACCATCGGTGCGAAAACATCAGGTTGCGGACATTCTCAAAGAGGAACAGGCGAGGGTTGAGCCTCTTGACCGCATCGATGAAAATTGGGAAACCGTCTCTGGCATCGTTCATGCCCTGCTGTTTTCCACGGACACTGAACGGCTGGCAAGGAGGACCGCCAATGACAACGTCGGCGGACGGATATTCGAATCCGACCTCAAGTTTCACCTCTTCACAAGGTCCGTTCAGATTGTGCCTATAGGTCTGAACCGCCGAAGGAACCATTTCAAAGCCATGAGTTTTGAAGCCAGCAGCCTCGAAACCGAGCGAAAGTCCGCCGCAACCTGCGAACAGATCAACTACCTTTTCGTGGACTGCTACCTGAGGTACAAGGAGATTTGAAAGACATTTCGCGAAAGATGTCATGTAAACTCCTCCACTCCGCCAGCGCAATTTTTCCCGCGGCGTTGCTCCATCTGTTCGCACAAGGGACGGGATTCGGCTAGTGCCAATGCGACGACGCACAGGACAGTCCGCCCGTTAAGACGGCTGCCCGTTGTATTTACTCTATGTTCTCGTACGTGCATTGATACATCCTCTCCGAAACGTGGGTATTATACCAAAAATCTAACTGGCTGCGGGGAAAAAGCGTTATGGCGCGTTAAGGCCGACCAATGGCAAAAGTCGAATGAGATGCGCCGCTCATTTCATGGTGGACATATAGTCAAGAAGCGATTGGCGCAGGGCAAGGGCCTCGGGAAGGTCCTTCGCCGCCTCAAGGTCAAGGGAACAGTAAACGACTCGACCATTTCCACGACGTTTCTCCCAGATTACGCCCAGGTTGCGGTTGAGCGTAACGTTGTCGATTCCACGCACGATCACGTCGGTGTCCTTGTCACCGTCCAGCACCACGTTCACACCTTTGAAGATGATTTCGCGCCACTGGTAGTCGGAATGGAACGACGTGGGGAACCCGGCGAGTGCAGGATGCTTATCCTTCACGAGAAGTCCCAGCGTGCCGGGCGCAACGTTCTTGCCTCCGCGTCGGGCGCACGATGCGTTGAACAACGCCCAGCAGCAGAAGTCGCTCGCGAAGAAGCCGGGGACCGAATTCGTCGGCGCCCTCGTCTGGTCGAGAATGCAGAGCGCCCTGCGTCCCTCCGCAAGCGCCTTCTCCGCCGACTCCAAATCGCGCACGATTTCCACGCCCTGCGGTACGTCTCCGCCCACCTCTGGATAAACCCAAAGCGGATACGCGTTTTTCGCACTGCCTTCCGTCAGCAACAGCTCGAGCATGAACTTTCGGGCACGTTCCGTACGCGGAAGCTCCACCGCGATTCGTCCAATGGTTGTCACTTCGCCCAACGGAACCTCAGCTTTCAACGTTCCCCCGGCCACGACAGGTCGCGTTCCTCCCTCCGCGACGATCCGCCACGCGAGATCGCCCCTGAGCGTATCTTCCTTGCCATAGTGTACGATCTGAACGTCCGCGCAGAACTTCTCGCCTGCCACATACGTGTAGCGCGGAAAGCGCGCGAGGAGAACCGTTGGCGCACATGCCATGCGCCACTCCTCGGGCGTAATGAACCCCTTTGAATCCATAAATGCGTCAAGTATGCCCACAAGCGCGCTCCCCTGTCCGGGGTAGTCCTGGATGTCCAGCAACTGGAAACCGTCGAAGCCAGGCGTCCTGAACGCCTCCTCCATCTCCTCGCGGTAGTTGATCACCATCAAACGCCCTGACGCCCGGGAGAAGTCCGCCGCGTACTCCAGCAGGCCCGCCTTCGCAAGACGCGCGCGGAACACCTCAAAATTGAGCGGCTTGAGAACGCCCGTGTACTTCGCGATCTCGGAGTAGTCGGGATACGCCTGGAACTGTCCTGTCTCGTGGGCCACAATCGGGATGGTGCAGTAGCGCATGGCGGACGAGAAATCGCGCATCGTGCCGCCGCCCGGCAACTGCACCGCCCCGAGAGGCGCGTTGCAGTGGGCATACGAACCGCGTGCATTGCCCTCGGGGCCGTCGTAGCTTCTGAACGTCACCCAGAAGTCGTCCCCCTCGCACTGGCGCGGTCTCGGATAGTCGTTGTTCGTGGCCTGCGCGTAGAGCGGACGCGAATCGTACTGGCGCAGTTCGCGCACGACCGCCTTGCGCGCCTCGCGCCCGCTGCAGTACTCGTTTCCAAGCGTGAACATCACGAACGACGGATGGTTCGCGTAGGCGTCCAATATCCTCTTCGACTCCGCCAGACAGTATGTGCGAAGACGGACATTCCGCCCCATGTCGCCGCCGAACGACGCGAACTCGGGCTGGAGGTAGAACCCCGCCTCGTCGGCGGCCTCGAACGCGGCCTCAGGCGGACACCACGAGTGGAAACGGACGTGGTTGAGTCCGTACTCCTTCAGCGTGGCGAAGTAGCGCCGCCACGGCTCCACCTCCATCGGCGGAGCGCCCGTGAGCGGCCATACGCACGAGTCAAGGCGTCCGCGCAGGAACACGGGCCGCCCGTTCAAGATGAAACGCGCACCGTCCGTCTTGAAATCGCGCAACCCGAACTTCACCGTGTACGACGCCTCGCCGGCCTTGACCGTGAGCCTGTACAACACGGGATTGAACTCGCTCCACTTCGGCGCATCCGGCCCAAGCACCACGTTGAACTCGCCGGTCGATACACCGCACGGCGCGACGTAGGGAAATGACCGCTTCACAACCTTGCTGTTGTACGCTTGCTGTTTCAACGCCGACGCCTCGGCAGCGCATATCTCCACGTTGAGGTTCTTCTTTGCGCCGTCGTTGCGGAACACGACCTTCGCCGTCACACGATTTTCCGCCGCACACGGGAAAGTCTTCACGTGTACAATGGACATCTCGCCGTACGCCCGCAACTCCATGCGGCCCATCACGCCGTTCCAGTTTGTCTGCGTGTCGTCGGAAATCTGGTGTCCGGAGAGAGGACGCCCCCGAAGGCCGTTGTCCACCACGAGGCGCAGGCGATGGCGTCCAGGCGACGTGCCGCGCGGCAGTTCCACGACGGCAGGCGTCGCCAGCATCTCGCACCGCCCAATCGGTTTCCCGTCAAAATACACGCTCACGTACTTGGTGCGTTCGACCATCAGCTCGATGCGTTTGCCCGCCCATTCCGCCGGAATGTCAACATCGCGCTCGTACGTGGCAGGACCCACGTAGGGGAAGCGACGCGTTGGATGGCGCGTAAGGGCGTCCGTCAGGTACGCGTCGTCGCGCATGGGATCGATCTTCTCCAACTCCTTGGCGTTGATTCGACCGTCGCCCTTCCGCGCGATGTCGGTTGTTGACGGAAGGTCGATCACGTCCGTGCAGTTCGTGGAGTCACCGAGCGCAAACCTCCAACGTCCAGCGATTGACATCACGCCCACGCCATCGCCGCACAACTCCGCGAACGTGGACATTGTAAAAAGCGTGCAACATAGAACGCCGCCTACGGCAGCGATAGTCCTACGCACGATTGCATTGCTATATTTCATTGTCATGGCACACTTCAATTAATTGTATTGTCGAGAATCTTTGTTCATTCCCACGTTTTCAACGTCTGTTTCACAAACCCATCAGGCGTCTGAAGGGAATTATTACGTCGAAATAGCCGTCAGCCTCGACGATTGGCGCAAGATGCCCTTCATATACAAGCGCCGTACGTACCGACACCCCGTCACGACGCGGCAACCGACGCACCTTCTCCGCCATTTCATCTATCACCTCTCGTCCTATCTCACGCTGCCGCTTTATCTCCACGAGACAGACAGATCTGCGCGTCTGAAGCAACAAGTCGATCTGCAGGCCGTTCCGAGAATCGCCCCTTCCTGCTTTCCTGTACGGCGTGGCGGACACGACCAGTGAAGACGCAAGCCCCAGTGGTTCAAGGAGTCTAGCCGTGTTGTTGACGACCATGTTCTCGAATGCGAGGCCGAGTACGGACTGCCAGCCGTCCAACTGCTCTAGGGACCCAAGCGCGTATGCACCTTTATCGATGGTGTCTTTTTCCGGCTCTATGTATTTCAGATAAAACCGACAGTAGTTATCCTTTAGGCGGTAGAGCTTCATGCGCGCCTCCTCGCCGGTGACGGGATTCTTGCCGACGTCCTCAGACACCATGCCCGCCTCAACAAGTTGGTCAAGCGCGGCGGTGACATTCCCACCCTTCGTCTTTCCGATGCGTTTAGCCACTTCGGTTGAACTAAGAGATCCATCCACAAGCGCGCGAATGATCGACGCCGTCAAGGTCGGCAGATGCGTGATGACATCCCTGAACATCTCGTCAAAGTCCTCGCGCAGTATCGCTTTGGGACGAAAACACAAACGCCTTATATTCTCGTTCGCCGAAATGCCAGGATCAATTTCCTCCAGATAGCGCGGCACTCCGCCTGTCACGGAAAGTATGTCGATAATTTCGCGGATGTCGATTCGCTCGACCGCGCGTCCCCAGAACTTGACACATTCCGAAAGCGGCAGTTCGGGCACGACAATGTCCAAAGACCTGCGCCCGTAGAACGAGCCTTCTTCGATTATGTTTTCCTTGATCCATGTCGAGACGCTTCCACACACGACAAAAACAAGTTTAGGGTGTTTCTTGAAGTAGTTGTCCCATGCGATTTTCAGCGTTCCCGCAAAGGTCGGAGCGTCGTGCGCCATCCACGAGACTTCATCCAGGAGAATAACCGTGCGGCCTTTGTCGCTCAGTTCTCTTTCCAGCCTAACGAACGCCGACAGCCAGTTCTGTGGAACTGTTGATTCCGCACCTGTCTGGACGGCAAGCTGGTTGGCGAAATTGGCTAGTTACCGTTCAATGAGCGTTGACTTACCAATCCGCCTGCGCCCCCGGCAGGTGACAAATGAGGGCACACGCTTGTGCCAAAGCGCGAGCAAGTCTGCCATTAGGTCTTCACGACCAAAAAATGCATTCTCCATAACGTCATTTTGTCCTTTTGGTTGGCATTGTATCATTTTTACTCGCTACCGTCAATAGGCTAACGGCACCTAAATCGCAATATTCTATTTAGGTGCCGTGAATCTCAATCTTCTTTTACGGCACCTAAATATGAAATCCCAAATTAGGTGCAACAATT
>CACWIW010000147.1 GCA_902761035.1 uncultured bacterium
GCCGTCCTTCGCCTTGTACGTGAGCTTTAGCGCGGACGGGTTTTCGCCCAACTTCGCCTCATCCACGGTGGTCGTGCCCTTCGCGTAGACGACCTTCCCGGCCTTCGGCAACGTCCACTTAGCGCCGCCGCCCACCACCACGCCGTCCGGCAGATAGGCACCGTACTTCGCGTCGCCCATAGCCCCGCCCAGACGGAACACAGCCCCGCCCTTAAGCGTCCCCGGTTTACCCACAATGGCATCCGGAAGCCCGACCGCCCTAGTAGAACGCGCTGCCAGCGCGTTCATCGGCAACCACACCGCGAACTGGAGGTTCACCCCCTTCTTCGACACCACCACCGGCACGCAGCACCACTCCTCGCCCACGACCAGCTGCCCCTTCGCGCTCACCTTAGTGCCATCCGCAAGCGTCCCGGCCACCTTCGCCTTCCCCTTGGCGGCAATCGTCACGGACAACGTATGGTAGGGCGCGATCACCGAGCGCGCCGCAAGGTAGGGCGAGCCGTCCCCGGCGAGCCGCCACGCCACATTCACCGACCCCTGCCACTTGCCAAGCACACCAGCCGCCACGGCCTTATCCGCCGCATCCTTCGACGTAAACACGTTCAGCCCGCCGTCGATGGTGTAGCCGCCATACGTGCCACCCATGCCCTTCGCGCCGATCCTGACCTCGCAGACGTCCCCGCCCACTAGTTCCACAGTGGTCGGGCCGTCGCCCTCAATCTTCGCCTTGCCCTTCTCGGCCGCCTTGAGGGTCTTCTTCTTGCCGTCCGTGCCTACCACCGTCGCCTTCACGGCGGCGAGCCCAGTCTTCTTGTTGGGCTTGCCAACCTTCACCTGGATAGTGCCCTTCACGTTCCCGGCGGAGTCGTAGAGATACCCGTCGTACACCGCCGCCACGGCAGGCACCACACCGGTCACCTCGGACCACAGGCGCGGCTTTTCCTCCACGACCGGCTGGGGCTCTGGCGTCGGCTCCGGTTCAGGTTCCGGCTTGACGATCTCGATTATCTCCCACTGTGCCGTGAACGTCACATTGCTCGCCGGGACGGTCCCTAGTAGCGCGGGCTGCCAGCCCGCGAAGGTGTAGCCCTCGCGCGTCACCGTAGGCGCACTAATCTCCGTGCCATATTCCATCTCGCGGCTCCATCCGCCCTCGCCGCCGTTCGCGTCGAACGTTACGGTGTAGGAGTTGACCGTCCACGTAGCATAGAGGTTCACCTCGCCGCCGGCCTCGGCCGTCAGGTTGCTCACGACCGCACAGTCAGCGAACACCGCCTCGCCCGTCTCGTTCGTCGCCCATCCAGCGAATGCATGTCCGACATTCGTGAATGCGTTGGACGTGAGACACGAGACGAGGTCGTAGGTGTTCGTCTGGTTCGGCATAACGCCCTCGCCGCCATTGGCGTTGTAGGCGATTAAATACTTGTTCGCTATCCAGTTGGCGTACAGCGTAAAATCACCCGCCGGAACAAGCGCATCCGGTGCGGCTTTCGTTCCCGTGCCGTTCTCACCCGTGTACCAGGCATCGAACGTGTAGCCTGTCCGCGTTTCATTCGGAGTCGGCAACTCGCCGAACGGCTCACCAGCAATCAGCATGAGGTTCGTCGTAACGCCGTCGATCTCAAGTTCGACATCGTGGAACGTCCCGACCGTATTCCACCATGATGGATCGGTCTCAATTGGTGCGTTGGAATCGAACACAATCGTCGCGGAGGCGCGGATGACCGCACCATCCGGAGCGTCGGACTTCGCGCGAACGCGGAAGGAGAGATGCCCTTCGCCGCAATGGGTATCGGGATCGTTGGGCGGGAGGAAGCCGCCCGTCGCGCTTGCAGGGAAGTTGTCAGCTGTAGTGGGATCCCAGTCGCGCATGTACCACGAGAGGACGCCGTCCTTAATCTTGACTTCCGTCTTGACGAACGTGTTGGTGCCTGGCATTGCGTAGGACGCCTTGCCGTGCGACTTGCCGACGAGCGACGTGTCGATGTGGTCGCCGAACGAGATTTCGCCAAGCTCCAGCGTTGACCAGTCGAGATTCGGATCCATCGGCAGATCGACAAAAACCTCCTGCGCCGCCGCCGTCGCATTCGTCTTGTTCTCAAAGTAGATGGTGTAGTCCATCCACTCGCCCTGCTGCACATACCGCTTCTCGCCCGCGCCGAGCGGCCCGGAGATTTCGTTGGGGTCGCAAGACAAAAAGCATTTAATGCGATACCATGCGAAATCCTTCACACCGTCAACTATCGCCAATGCATCGGCAACTAATCTTTCTATGTTTTTGATTCTAAG
The DNA here is from genome assembly GCA_902761035.1 of uncultured bacterium. GTDB lineage: Bacteria > Verrucomicrobiota > Kiritimatiellia > RFP12 > UBA1067 > RUG572. The sequence continues at coordinate 2,293 of CACWIW010000147.1, forward strand.
TATTGGGTCTTTTACAAATCGTTTTGTCTTAATATCGCGCAATCGATTTCCTACCTGTTGCACGGTTGAAGCGGCAACATTCTTGGCTCTCTCGAAGAGCGAGGAAATTAACACGGTCTCTCCTACTGCCCATAGCATTTCTGCTGTGTCAGATGTCGTTTGTGTAATCCCTCTTTCTGGATGCTTGCTTGCCTCATCAAACTTGTCTCCCTTTTCAAACCACGTCAGTCCTCCACCTATAACGCCAGTTGTAGCCGCAATGGTACCCATTGTTCCAGCAGTAGCAGCAGCACCCGTCCCCCAAATAGGTGCTGTAAGAACTAATCCAACCCCAGCTGCGGCCACACCAATTCCTGTCACCGCACCTTTTAATCCATGCCACCAACCTTGATGCTCTAAGTCCAACCACAGACCAGATGGGTCATTCCCGATTACAGGGAAATTACTGACATATTCATACAAATTCACTGTTCCTCCGTCCAACCCTATCGGATCAATCTGCACAAACCGCCCCATGCCAGCCTCGTAGTAGCGATTGCGCATGAAGAGGAGGCCGCTGGAATCGGTTTCGACGCCGAGGGTGCCGACATAACCCGCGTCGGTCGTTTCGCCGGTGGAAGTACGCGTTTCGCCGAATGCCTTGAAGGAGCGCGTACCTTTGGTGGCGCCGGTGCCGTCCGTGAGGAGCCGGGCGGAGCCGAGCATATCAGCGTGGTAGTAACGGGCCGAGGATGCAACGGGCGAGACGCCCGTTGTCCCAGTAAGGTCAGCAATGCGCACCGCACCGACAAGGATGTGGCTCTTGGAAAGAGTATCGCTGTTGTATTCCGCTGCTACTGAGGGGAGCGAGCCTTGCACGAAGAGGCGTTCGGTAGTCGTGCCGTTGTCGGTCACTGCAACGCGGTTGCCGAATACGTCGTATTCGCACGACCAGCGGATGTTCTCGGCCTCGTTCGTGACGGCGACGAGGCGGTTGAGGGTGTCGTAGTAGTAATGCGTGTCGCCCTTGCGTGTCATGTTGCCGTCGAGATCGTATTCAAGGGTGGTGTCATCGATCTTTGTGTACTGATTGAGGGCGTTGACGATGTAGGTTACGGTCGTTGCGGCGGCCAGAGGGCTGGCCGCCCTACCGGACGTGATACGGTTGCCGACGGCGTCGTAGGTGAAGGTTTCGGAGGTGCCGTCGGGGTAGGTGACGGCGGTGAGCTGGCCGTCGGCGTCGTAGGTGTAGGATTCGGTGCCTTCGGCAGTGGTCTGCGAGATGCACTTGCCGTCGGCATCGTAGGCGTATTCAAAATAGGTTAAAGGTTGAAAGGTTGAAGGTTTAAGGTGATAAATTCCTATCGTACGGCCGAGGATGTCGTAGGCGTTGGAAACGACCGTGCCGTTGCCGTAGGTTTGGGTGATGAGCCAGCCGGTGGTCGGGTCGTAGGCGTTGGTGAGGTAGGGGTTGTTGTTGCCGTCGGTGACGGAGGCGAGGCGGCCGAGGGAATCATAGGCGTAGCGCTGGGTTGCGGTCGCCGAGGACGGCGTCCCTCCCAACATTGTGCGCTCGGTCATGCGGCCAAACTCATCGTAGGTATAGGTGAATCCGCGGCCCTTCGGATAGACGATGCGGATGAGACGTTCCTTCGCGTCGTACTCCATCGTCACCGCGCCGGTCACGCTGTCGGCGGCGTTCGTGACGTTGCCTTTCGCGTCGTAGGCGAGCGTGAAGGTACGGCCGTTCGGCCAGGTCTTCTTCGTAAGGTTGCCTTCTGCGTCGTATTCGTATTCAATCGTCTCGCCGCGGCGATTCGTCGAGCGCACCACGTCGCCTTTTTCGTTGTACTCAAGCGTGGAAGATGAACCGTCCACGTAGTTCACCGCCGTGCTGCGGCCAAGTTCATCGTAGGAATAGGTGAGCGCATGGCCCTTGGCGTCCGTCACGGACGAAAGGTTGTCGAATTCGGACGTGTAGCTGAACGCCGTCGTCGCACCAGAGGCGGACATCGACGCGATGGGCGAGCCGTCCTTGTCGTAGCTGATTTTACTGCGCTTGCCGCTCGGCGCAATCGTCGCCTCAAGGAGCGAATCGGCGGTATAGGACTGCTTCACCGTCTCTCCGCGCGCGTTGACGGTCTTCAGCGTCTCTCCGTTCGCGCCGACCGTCACCTCCATCACACCGCCGTTCGGCGCGACGATTGAGTAGCAGCCGAAGTCGCCACGCACAATCTCCGTCTTGAGCTGTCCGCCGTTCACGGACGAGGTTGAGACGAGTCCTTTCGCATCGTACGTAAATTCCTTCTTCGAGCCGTCGGGATACATGATCTTCGCCAAGGCGCGGTTTGTCGGCTTGCCGGAGGCGGAAAGATATTCGTAGCTCGTGACGAGTCCGTTGAACGATGTGACCGCCGTGAGTAAGTCGCCCGTGTAGGCGTATGTCATCGTGCGCCCCTGGTCGTCCATGACTTTCGTCAGCTTGCCATTTGTGTATGTGAATGTAAGAAACTGTCCATCGGAATGCTGTACCTTTTGCAACTGTGCCCCGCTATACGTTAATGTCAATGCGTTGCCCTGGTTGTCGCGGATCGATGCCGTCTTCATGTTGGACTTGGCAAATGTCTGCGCCGTGCCGCTTGCGTAGGTGAGGATGTAGGCGCCTGTCGTTTCCGTCAACGCCGTCTTGTCGCGGGCATCCTCCGGCTGCCAGGAGCCGGTCACCTTCGTGAAGGAATAGGAGCCACCAGACGGCAGATGGAATACGAGCGTCTGCGAGTCCTGAAGTTCTGCGTAGGTGGAGAAGTTGTCGGTCCAGCCGTATCCAAGTATTCCCTTCGTGAAGCGTCCGCGCAGGGAAGACGAATAGGAGCGGGAGAAGGAAATGCCGAGTCCGCGTCCGGAACGCGCGAGATCGGTGGCGGAGGCGAGACGCGAGAGTGCGGTGTCGTTGCCCAGCGCGTCATTGACCTCCAGCTGCATGAGCCGGTCCATCCGCTTGACGGGCGAGCCGATCTTCAGCAGATGGTCGCAGTCGGACCGCATACGGCCAAGATAATCGTTCCACGTCTCGCCAAAGTTGGCGCGGAGCGTCGTGAAGGCGAAACCCCACAGTTCGTCCGAGGCCCACGCCGGACGCATTTCAGTCTCAAGTTTCGCCCACGGGACGTTGCTCACGCTGGAGAATGTGCAGGCATATTCAATCTCCGCCTGCGATCCGGTGGTCTTGTAGAAGAACGTGACCTTGGATGAATCGCCTGCCTTGAGTACGCTCGCGGGATAGGTGTCAGACGCCGCCATGAGTTCAATGGACTTCGACCAAGCATCCGCCTCGCTGAAACGGATCAAGGTACTGCCCTTCGCTTCCAACCGCACATACGGCGCATTCGTCGCCGTATCGCCGCTGTTGCCGTAGCGGAACGTGCCAACGTAGGCACGACCGGAACGAATCACATCGGGGACATCCACATCGCCAAACCATTTCGCGCCGGTCCGGCTCTCCGTAAGCGTGAGTAGTGACGCGGACGCCTCATCCGTACCCTTCTTGACATGAAGCGTCCAGTCGCCGGCCGCGCTGCCGGTCACATCGAATGTCGCATGGGCGGAGACGCCACTTTCAACCGAAACGTCGGCTGCATCAATGCGTACGCCATCCTTCTCCAGCCAACATGTCACCGTCTCGTCAAAACCGTTGCCCGCGAACGGCACAGTAACAATACCTGAATTGGAGGCGGAGATTTTTCCCGCATCTAACAGGAAGAACTCTCCCACTTCCAATGCCAGCTGCGCAGCGACGGAGGCCTCGCCGTCGTTACGCACCGTCACGCGCGGTTCGGAACCTGCCGGAATAGGCAGGAGCCATGTGCCATCCGCAATCTTCACAGCTGTTCGGATTGCGTTGTCCTTCGCCGCGATCGAACCGTTGCCCATCCATGCGTCGAGTTCACCCACGCCGCGAATGACGAGAACGCCGCCCTGCGACGAGAGAGCCGCGCTTACCGCGACCTTAAAACCGTAGTCAGAATCACCGCCAAGCGTAACGGTCGTCGCCGTTCCATCCGTCGGCACGGTCAGCGTCGGTACGGCGAGCGTAGTCGCCGCCGCGCCGACGTTGTTCTCAGACTTCATCGCCTCGAAGAGGTCTTGGTACTTGTTCGCCGTCACGCGCACCTGAACAGCACCCTCCGGCGCAGACGGCACCGTCACCGTTCTCTTGAAATTCGCCGTCGCACCCGACTTGATTTCCGCCTGCGAGGTGGCCGTTCCCATGGTGAACGTCTGCCCGTTTGCCGCCACGATCTCGATCTCATCGCGCCACATTCCCGCAGTAGGTTCTTCGCCAATATTCTTCACCGTCCACGAAATCTCAACATTCTCGCCAACGGTCAGCGAAGCTGGTGCGGTCACGGCTGTCACTGTCAAGTCGGCGGATGGGATGTTCCCGTCGCCCGGCACCTCGTAGATGCCGATGTCCGGCACCGCGCCGTTCGCCGCCAGAGTTCCCGTCGGACGCACCGCATCCACGTTCATGCGAGGCGATCCGTAATAATCCTTCTCCGGCGCAACCAATCCATCACCCGCATCCACGCACGGCGAGTTTGCGGCAATACGGAAGTCGCCTTTTTCGGGATTGACAAAGATCGGATTGGCCCAGATGTTACCGTTCTTGCCACAGGCTTCCTTGGCATCCTGAACCATGCCATCACCCCTTAGTATGCTGCCTTCCTCATTCCAGAAACAGCAATTCCGATAAGTACTCCGCGACGGGAAGTCGAACGCCTCCCATGTCTCCGTAATCTTCGCAAATATGCAGTTGCGGAAATCATGTCCTGTTCCACCCTGCGTGATGCGTCCGCAGTCATAGATTACGCAGTTGACTATTGGATCATATACCCAATGGCGGAATGCTATCAGACAATCCCTTATGACCGAGTTCTCCATGAAGAAGTGTCCACCCTCCACTCCAACGGCATCATACGCGCCGTGCGCGATCTCTCCATTGGAGAATCTAACTGTTCCGCCGTTCATGTTGATTGCGCCGGTGGTCGCGTTTCTGCTTGAATAGAGGATCTTCGCATAGTCGAAGGTAGCCGTTCCGCCGTCGACACCAATTTTAACCCAGTCTCCAGGCTGCGGCGTTGTTGCTGCGCCGTCCCCGTTCGTATCGCCGCCGTTGGCATCGTCCCTGATGGAGGTAAAGACGATGGGCAGCGCATGCGTACCAATAGCAGAGAGCGATCCGCCGCTGTTGACCGTGAGAGACTTGCCCTCCGCGAACTTCACGATCACTCCCGGTTCAATCGTAAGCTTCGCACCGGACGGAACCGTGAGGTCGGAAGTCACTTTATAGAGATTGCCAAACGTCCATTTTGTCGTACCAGAAGAGAGAGTACCACCGACCGTGAGTGTTTGATTGATGGCAATTTCCCAATGCGCGTAAAGCGTCGTCGGAGAATCGGGAACGATCGATGTCGCAGTGACGACATTACCGCCTTCCTCTTCCGTAAACCAGCCAACGAAACGGAATCCATCTCGTATCGGCGAAGACGGGAATAACTCGTATGGGGCGCCGATGCCATATCTGCGCGTGGCAACCGTGTTCCCCTCGGACACAAATATCACGTCGATCGACGGCACCACGGTGAACGTGACCGTGTTGGTATTGTTGGCGTAGTCTGTCTCGTTGATGGATCGTGGTTCGTTCAAAACCCATGTCGCGGTATGTTCGCCAGGCTCGAGGTTTTGTAGGCTTGGCAACAAACTTGGCACGAACCTTCCCCACTTTCCTGCTTTTAGTCCATTCCACCATACGTGGTCAACATCTTCTTTGCCATCAACATAAAATGAACAATTTATCTCATCAGCTATATCAACACTCCCCCACGCATCTTTGAAGGCAAATTCACAATAGATCGGATCACCTACCAGAAAGCGATTACAGACCTCTGTCGCGTTTGTCGTATCAGTCAAATAGAACGAAGCCGGCCAACCGTCAGGCTGATAGAACGCCAAATCCCACCACTCCCCTTCGGTCGGTAGCCGTCCGTCAAGGTACTTCAACGGCACACCCGCCCAAGTCGGATTTGGCAATTCATCGGGGTAGGCTTCATGAGAGACATAGCAAGCCCGTCCAGCAACGCCAGACATCGTGCCGGAGACACTTGCGGGAAGTTTTCCGGGAAAATACACATACGCCAATTGCTTTGCAGCGGAGAAATTGCTTATCGTTAAGGCGGACAGTGTGTTCGTTCCAAACTCAATGCCGACGAGAGATGAACACCCAGTAAATGGATTAGCAAAAAGAGTATAGGTTGTGCTTGCAAAAACAATTTGTGACCCAGTGCCATAACTTATCTTTTTGACACCATTCCCAAACTTCAATTTGCGTAGCGACGTACAATATGCAAACGCACTTTGCTTGATTGATGTTACGCTATCAGGAATAACAAGCGATTTGATACTTTTACAGTCCTGAAACGCACATTCGTTTATTGTTCTCACAGGACACCCACCCAACGTATCAGGAATGACTACGTCTCCCGTCGTTGCCCTTGGAATGGCTGGAGTGTTGAACCCGCCCCCGCCAAGGGAAGCAACGCCATTGGCAATCTTATAGGTCCAAACGACACCGTTCTCATCCGTCCACGTGTCCGCCTGCGCGGTGCGCCAACACAGCATCGACAGGCCAACTACTGAAGCCATCAACATTTGCTTTGCACTCATCGTTCTACTTTCCTTTCGGTTTACTTCAAATCGGTTGTTCCCGCACGGCGATCGCGGCTAGGCGCGACCCTCCCGCGTGGGGAATCGGTTTGTTGGAGAGGGGCAGGCCCCCATCCGCCGGACGGGTAAAAGAATACCAAAAACCGCCCTGCGGCGCAAGGCGGTTTTGCGGACATAGTACAACGGGCAGCTTGCCCGTTGGGGACGTGAACGGGCTGGCAGCCCGTTCTACTAGGGTACACACTTGACCGGTTGGACGTTTTTTTGTACAATACATGCCGTCAACCCAAGGAGCAGACCGTCCATGCAAACACGTACCGCAGCCAGCCGCCGTCCCCGCCTCACCGAGGACATCATGCCGTTTTCAGAATGTCGCGGCAATCTCGCCGCTTGTTTCGACCGCGTGAACGAGACGCACCGCCCGCTCATCGTCACGCGTAAAGGACGCGCCGACGCCGTCCTCGTCAGCGCGGCGGACTTCGACCCGCTGATGGACGTCTTTCTCCTTGCCGACACCGTGCGCAAGTCCCGTAGGGAAATCGCAGAAGGACGCGGCATCGACCACGAGACGGCCATGCGGCAGTTCCGCGAAAGGCACGGAATATGAACGTCGTCTGGTCCCCCACCGCGCTTGGAAAGCTTGACGAAATCTACAATACCATCGCCTCCGAGCGCGACATTGCCACGGCGACAAAGTGGTTCCTCAAGATTAACGACGCCGTTGACAATCTCGCGGACTTCCCGCTTTGCGGACCGCGTGTCCCCGAAAGCGCGTTCGAAGATCACTTCACTGATTTCGTGGGGCTTCGCCAACTCGTGGTCAAACCCTACCGAGTTGTGTACGAAGCCACGGATACCGCCTGCAACATCCTCGGCGTGATGCGCGCAAGCCGCCTAATTGGCATTTCCAACCTCGGCGCAGTCTGAAGGGGAAAGAAAACTCACCGACATGATCCGCGGTTTACCGAGCGGGGAATCGGTTTGTTGGAGAGGGGCAGGTCCCCATCCGCCAGACGGGTAAAAGAACACCAAAAACCGCCCTGCTGTGCGAGGTGGTTTTTAGGTGCTTTTAAAGATTTCAAGAATTTTGGAGATTTCTTGACTTTGTTTCATCCCAAGCACAAGAAATTTGCTATAATTTGCGGCATGGACAAAACCATGGTAGCCATTACAAGATTGAAGGTGTATCTGGAAAGCACGATTTCCAGTTACTACGTCGCGCTGCCTTCTTCCAGCGCAGTCAATGCAGAACGCCAAGCATACACCATAAAATGGCATGAGACCTGGAGTGGTAAATGCGATTTGTTCGTATCAAAATACGTTGTGGAGGAAAACGCCAAGGGCGATCCCGTCCGGGCGAAGGCTCGACTTGAGTACGACCGTATCGCGATGATGATAGATGTTGACGAATCCGTCGTCACGCCACTGGCAGATCGCCTCATACGGCCCGATGCCATACCGGCCACGGAAAGACTCGACGCATACCATGTCGCAACCGCCGCCGCTTACGGAATGGATGTGCTGTTGACTTGGAACTGCACCCATATCAACAACCCAATCATGCTTCCCTCCATCATAACCCAAGTGGCCCTTGCCGGCTACAAATGTCCCCAGATCATGACACCAAGAGAATTCCTGGAGGTGTACAATGCCATATTATGACCCCATCGTTGAAGAGATCCATGCAATCCGCCATGAACTACTTGCTGAACACAATGGCGACGTGCATTCATACAACAAGATGCTGGCCGCCAAGTCGTTTGACGGGTTTCGCATGGCAACTATTGAACCGGTAAAACCGTTCGCATGGAACGACGGCTTGCGACCTGCACCTCTTGCCGCAACAGCGTAGGATTGACCACCAAACCCGGCACTTGACGCATTCAAGGCACTGCAATGGACAACGGCAACAGCAACCGCACCCCACCCCGCGCGGGTAATCTGTAGTTCCTCGGTGCGGGGTTTTGAGGCCCCATTCCCCGGAACTCGGAAAAGAATACCCAAAACCGCCTTGCTGTGCGAGGTGGTTTTTGTGGATTTTTGCGGACATAGTACAACGGGCAGCTTGCCCGTGGGCAGAGGATTGAACGGGCTGGCAGCCCGTTCTACTAATGCGTTGTCCAAAAAAGGAAGAGTTTCCAATCACTTTCCGTGATCCGTGACACCTAGATGTCAGAGTGTGTGACACCTAGGTGTCAAGGGTTATGACACTTAGGTGTCAGAGGGTGTGACACCTAGGTGTCAAGGGTTATGACACTTAGGTGTCAGAGGGTGTGACACCTAGGTGTCAGGAATTGGGGCTCTATAGGCCATAACAAGCAGCAAAGCAGCTCAAAGGCAAAACATCTTGCTTTCGCTGCTGGGAGTTTCGGAGTCTTGGAGAATGGGAGAAGTTGTAGCTCTCCTTAACTCTGAAACTCCCAATCTCCCAATAGCGAAAGCAACGGGCTCGTTTGGGCTTTCAATTGAGTGTGTCATTTTGACACGCTCATAGTAGGGGGCTAGATGCTAAATCAGTTCTCCATAGGAGCTAAATCGGTTCTCCCTAGTACGGGGGGATTTTTGAGCCACATGGGAAGTTTGGCCTCCCTAGGACGGGGGGATTTTTGAGCCACATGGGAAGTTCGGCCTCCCTACTAGGAGGGTTTGACTTCCCTACGTGGGATTTTCGACTTCCATACCAGAGGCTTCACATCTAAGTCGTTGCTCAACAATAACTTGCACACTTGTAGGCACAATTGCGATTGTTCACAAATCTCAATTGTTCACAAATGCCACCATTGCCACCAATACAAATAGGAGGGGGCTTCTCCGCTCTGCAATTGATATTTGTGATTTGTGAACAATGTTGGCAATGAAGATTTGTGAGCAATACTCGATGGAGTGTTCAAGTAATTTTTGAGTGTTGACTAATCATTAGCGATTTTTGACCTTATAGTAACCATGGTCGCGACGGAGCGTGACCCTCCCGCACGGCGGTCGCGACGGAGCGCGACCCTCCCGCACGGCGGTTTTTGCGGACAGGGCTCATCTCCGTTTTTCTCCCATGCGCATTGGGATTTGGAAACAACCATGACAACTTTCAAGAACAACATTATCCTGCGGGCGCACCTTGAACATTCAGAATTGTGGCAGTTCGAGGATCGGCAAATGGGCGCGGGCGAGTGGATGCGCCTGTCGCGAAGCGATCAGGTTGGGTGAGCGCGAAGTGCGAAGCAGCCACAAGGCCCCGCGCCCACGCGCCAAAGGCAAGTTGTTTTAAACCTAAATTCAGCAGTTGGTGAGTAGGTTTTTAGCCGCAAAGAACGCAAAGATCGCAAAGCGTATTATAATTGGGGCGTATTGCGAATTATTCAGGTTAGTCTTCTACTTCTTGTTTTCACCAAATGGGTGAATCGCCGTACATCAAGAAAGGCGTGTATAATTAAAAGGCCATTCCTTCTTTGCGCCCTTTGCGTTCTTTGCGGCTAAT
>CACWIW010000148.1 GCA_902761035.1 uncultured bacterium
CGCATCGACATGTTCAGCGACCCCTCCAGGGGCATTCCCCGCCCGAGGAGGCGTTTCAGGGCGCTCGCCTTCGCTGCGCAGGCCCTCCTGTCTTTTTTTGAATTTTCATGGAACGTAATTATACGCTCCATTTCGGGGGAAGTCAAGGCGAAAATAGAGCAAAAAGAAAGAAATTTCCGGGGACCGCCCCGCCTCGTGGCGGAACGGCCCCGTAAAAACGCCGCTAAAGGCGTCACTTCACATAGAAGGATTCCCTAGTTTTGGAATCTCTGAAACCCACTAGCCGTAGGCACGGGGTTTTGCTATACTTTTCCGCGTGCCCGGCAAAGGAAGGTAAACAAATGACAGAAGCGGCTAAACAAGAGAAGAAAAAGGTGTATGTTGAGACTACGGTCGTCAGCGATGCCACCGCTTTGCCAACGAACGACTTGGCGGTTGCGGGACGTCAAATTACAACTCGCACTTGGTGGGCGACTGCAGCGACGCGCTTTTCTTTGTATTCTTCAGATGTCGTCAAGCGAGAAGCGATGCGCGGTGATTCCGATGCGGCCCGTCGGAGAATGGAGGCATTAGCCACCTTGTCCGAACTGGCTACTACCGACGAAGCTCTCCGTCTTGCAGACGCGTTGATCCGTCGTAAGGCCGTACCAAAGGAGTTCCCTGATGATGCGCTTCATATCGCATTGGCTGCTGTATGTGGGATGGACTTCCTCGTGTCTTGGAATTTCAAACACATAACAAATGCACAGACAATTCCGCTCATCAAGCGGGTTTGTACCGAAGAGGGTTTTGTCTGTCCAGAAATATGCACCCCGTATCAATTACAGGAAGTTGGAGGGCAGGAGTCATGATCATGCAGCAAGAAGACACATTGGAAGAAATGTGGCGCATCAAGCGCGAAATTGCTGAAGAGTATCCCACATGGAAAGAATACATTGCGGGAATTTATGCCTTTCAAGAAGAGGAGCGGAGGCGAGGCGTGAAGTTTGCCAACATCGATCCAGTGAAACCGTCCTTCGTACGGCCCAACCACGGTCACACGCCTGGCAGGGTCATGCGTCCCGCGTGACCGCCGCATTGGGAGCCGCCATCTTGACAGCGCCAACTGGGACAACGCGGCTGGTGGGAGGATGGTTGTTGGTGTTGTGGCAAGAAAAGCAACACGCGAAAGAGGGCGTGAATGTTACCTTTGAAAACGGACGGGGATATGCTATCATATCGCCATGACAAACGACCTGCTCAGACCATTTGAGGGGAATCCGCGCTACGTAGTTGTGCCCGGAGGACTCCGCGACGTGCATGTGCACTTCCGCGACCCCGGTGTGCCCGAGGCCGAAACGCGCGCCACTGGTGCCACCGCGGCAGCCGCCGGCGGCTTTACCTGCGTCACTACGATGCCGAACACCACTCCCGCCGGCGACTCGCCAGAATGGCTCCGCGAGCAGCTCGAGGACGCCTCGCTCCCCTGCCGCATCGCGCCTTCCGCCTGCATCACGAAGGGACGCCTCGGACGCGAAGTCGCCGACCTAGAGGCGCTCGCCGCCGCCGGTGCCGTCGCGTTCACGGATGACGGCGCGTTCGTGGACGACGCGCATGTGATGGAGGAGGCAATGCGCCGCGCCGCAAAACTCGGCAAGCCAGTGATGCAGCACGCCGTCGTGCCCGCCCTTCTCGGTGCGGGCGTGATGCGCGACTGCGCCGTCGCCCGCCGCTTCAACCTTCCCGTCATGCCGCCCGAAGCCGAGACCGAGGCGGTGCGCCGTGACATAGCCATTTGCCGCACTACAGGCTGCGCCCTCCACATACAGCACATTTCCTGCGCGGGAACGGTGGAGCTCATCCGCGCCGCACAACGCGAAGGTCTGCCTGTCACGGGCGAGGCTACGCCCCACCATCTGCTCCTCTCCTGCGACGACATCCCCGAAGACGACGCGAACTGGAAAATGGCACCGCCCCTTGGCAGCCGCGAAGACGTGGCCGCCATACGCGCAGGCGTAAAGGACGGCACGCTCGGTCTCTTCGCCACCGACCACGCGCCTCACCCCGCCGCAAAGAAGGCTGGCGGTTTCCGCACGTCCGCAAACGGCATCATCGGACTCGAAACCGCCGCCGCAATCACATGGCAGGTGATGGTAGTGGAAGAGGGAATGTCCCCGCAGGACTGGATCGCCCGCTGGACGACAGGCCCGGCCTCCCTAATCGGCGAGACGCCCGACCCCGACAGTTTCACGGTAATCGACACGCAGGCTAACCGCGCCGTCGATCCCGATACGTTCAAGTCGAAGTCCCGCAACATGCCCTTCACGGGAATGCGATTCGCAGCCTGGCCCGTCCTCACCGTTCTGCGCGGGCACGTCACCTCAAAGACGACAGCCTAACCCGTTTTTCTCCCTGCATATCACAGCCGGGCGAACTCTTCCCAGCCCTTGCGGACGGGTGGTCCGTCGAGCAAGGCGTTGGCGGCGTCGTTGTCCGTGAAGCGGAGCTTCTCGCGGTCGAATGTGAGTACGGGTACTGCGAGACGCTGCGCAAGCGCGCCAAGGGCCATCACCTCAGAGAGCGGACCGGCCACCGCGAAGTCGCTGTTCGCCTTCTCCTCGCCCTTCACGGCCTTGATGAAATTGAGGTAGTGTCCGCTCTTCCCCTTCGGGAAGTCACGCATCGTCTTCTTCACCTGCGGGTCGCGCGGGTCGCCGCCCGCGATGAGTTGTAGAGCAGCCCCGTGACTTGAGCGCGCGAAGACGCGTCCGTCCGCGAGGTAGAGTTCCGCGCCGTAGTCCTTGCGACGCCACTTCTTGTCCGTAACATGCTCTGGCATGGCGGGGAAGTTGCCCGCGCCGTCGCTCCACTCGAGCGTGCATTCGGGAAGTCCCGGCCCGCGCGCGGGGAACACGTAGCGGATGGTGGACGCCATCGGGAACACGACGGGCGTGCGGCGGTCGTTCTTCACCGTCTCGATTCGGCACGGCAGCCCGAGCTTCAGGAACTCGTGCGCGGCGTCAAAGATGTGCGCGCCCCAGTCGCCGAGCGCGCCCGTGCCGTACTCGTAGAAGCAGCGCCAGTCGCCGTTGATGAAGTTGTGGTTGAACGGACGGAACGGGCGCTGCGAGAGCCACACGTCCCAGTCCATCTCCGCCGGCTCCGCCTCTTCGCCCGGCATCTCTGTCATCGTGCCCTTCCACTTGAACCAGCGCCGGTTGTTCGCGCACATGAAGGCGTTGATCCGCGTCACGTCCTTTATCACGCCCGACTCCACGAGCGTCTTCATCTGCCAATAGTTCGCGTCTGAATGCCCCTGGTTGCCCATCTGCGTGACGACCTTGTACTTCTTCGCGGCTGCGGTCATCAGGGCGATCTCGCGGAAGCAGTTGCACATCGGCTTCTCGCAGTACACGGCCTTGCCCATCGACATCGCGAGCATCGCGGCGGGGAAGTGCGAGAAGTCCGGAGTCGCGATGCACACGGCGTCGATCTCCGAGGCATGCTCGTCGAGCATCTTCCGGAAATCCTGGTAGCGCGGCACGGCCGGGTACTCCTTCAGGACGTTCTGCGTATGCGAAGCGCCCATCTGCGTGTCGCAGAAGGCGACCACGTTCACGAGGTCCCTGTAGTACGCGAACATGGAGAAGTCGCGCGCGGCCTGGTGGCCGATGCCGACGAACGCCATGTTCACCTTGCCGTTCGGCGAGGCCGCCGAAGCGCGCAGATATGGAAACGCGCACGCCGCCACGGCGCTGCGCAGAAAATCACGTCGCTGAATTCTCATGGCCCGTATTATACCAAAATTTTGCGGTCACGGCTCCAGCATGATCGAGCGGAACTTCGCGATGTCGGCGTCGGTGAAGCCAAGAGACTTGACGTACGCCTCCACCTTCTCGTGGATGTTCGCCCCTGGGAACGCATCGAAGACCTTCACGAGCTTGTTGAAACGCGACTTGTGGGAGAATTTGATATTCGTGCTCTGGAACGCAGTCACCTCCCAGTCGCGCCATAGCTCCTCCTCGTCCACGCCCAGCAGCGCGCCGAGAATGAACGCGAGCGATCCAGTGCGGTCCGCTCCCGCAATGCAGTGGAACACCATCGGGTAGTTCTTCTCGTCGAGGAACACGCGGAATCCCTTTGCGAACGCCTTCTTGCCTTTATCCTTGCCCATGCCGCCGTAGGCGGACGAGGATATGTGTACCCATTTCACCTCCGGACCAAGTGGCGATCCTGTCATGCCGAAGCACTCGTGGTCCGTGCGCAGGTCGAGGTCCGTGCGGATGCGGAGAACGCCCTTCGCATACGCGCGCGAAGCATCGGTCAGCGTGACCTTACCCGGTACCATCTTTCCTTGGGACTTTGACTTGCGGGCGTTGGCGTTGAGTCCTGCGGAACGGTACAGGATTCCCTGCCGCACGCGGCGTCCGCCAAGTCCCACCCGTCCGCCGAAGTCGCGCATGTTGTGTACGCGGCTGAGGTGCATGAGCCGCGGCGCGACATCCTCAGTGTTGAATGTTCCCTCCGCGCGAAGTTGCGAACCACCAGACGGCGTTCCCTTTACGCGCCACTTGTATGAACAGGCAATCTCGAGGTTGTCTATCTCGATTGAGTTTTTGCGCGTCTTCGCAGTGAACACCACTGCGTTGTCCTTGGCACGCCGCACCTTTACGCTCCATACCACGCCCGTCGCTCCGGGCTCCGTGCAGTTCCAGGAAAACAATGTCTTCACGGGACGGTCCTTGAACTTTGCGATGCGCTTTCGCGCGGCGGGATCGGCGAACTGCGCCACGCGCGCCGCACGCGGCTGCGCGAGGTATGCCTTCATGTCCGCCGTAAGGATCGGCACAGTCGCCCCTTCCTTCGGCGAGACGATTTCCAGTGGCGCCGCAGTCGCGGCAAACAGCGCACCCCAAAGGGCCGCAAGTATCAGTTTATGCATTTGGTTTCTCCTGTTTTAGATGGTAGTTGGTAGATGGTAGTTGGTAGTCCAAAGTCCAAAGTCCTAAATCCTCTGTCCTCTGTCTTCTGTCCTTTGTCCTCAACAATACCTCCCAAAGTCCGTCAACGTCTTGAGGTTGGGTACAGCTTCCAGCGGAATCGGCTTGCCGAACTTCGCCTCGGTCTCCATCACCAGGCGGAGATGCGCGACGCTGTCCCAGGCTTCGATTGAACCGTACGCCGTCTCAGGCGTAAGCGTCTCAACGCCCACGCCAAACACATCCGCCGCCAGTTCGAGGAACTCGCGCGGCACTGCATTGGCTTCGGAATCCATCTTCCGTTTTCCTCTTTCGCTCATCTGTCCTTCGTGCGCGGATACTTCACCGCGCGTGGTGAAGTATAGCACAATCACCCCGCTGCATGTCACCGCAGGGTCACTTCCTTGAAAACCGAAAGCCGGACCCGCGCATCTCGCGATGCCCAGATCCGGCCCGGCCGCCTTGCGGCGGTTGGTGCGCGTTGCCGCACACCGAAAACACACCGATCAGTCGCTTTGCCTTCCTTCCGCGCCTCGGCCGGACCCTCGTCCGTCAGCAGATGAGCCGTAATTCGTTAATTACGCTGGCCAGCCGCTAACGCCTTGGAAAGGTTCTGCTTCTTCCTCGGCTTCCAAAGACCCACCAGTTACCCAATGGGGCTTTTTGAATTTCCGGTTTGTAGTATACCACGCCTCAGGCAGATGCGCAAGGGGTCATTTTAAAAAAACTTTGCGGGAGGTCGAAACGCCTCTGACACAAAAAAAACTATAAAAAGGTGGCGTGTCGTTCCGAAACGTCCGGCGTTTCGACCTCCACGGTAGCACTCTGAAATGATATACTAGTGTCATGGCTGAACGCACCCAAAAGTACCTTGACGTGGCGGACACGCTCAAGCGTGAGATCCTGAACGGCAAATACGAATCGCACGAAAGTTTTCCGAGCGAGGAGGCACTCGCGCGTACGCGTAGGCTCGGCGCAAGCCAACCCACTGTGGAACGCGCGCTTATGGAACTGAAGCGCGAGGGCCTACTGGAGTCGCGCAGCGGCTCTGGGTCGTACGCCTGTAACGCGGCGGGCGCGCTCCCCTAGCCCGTGTTTCCACGTTCGCAGTGAAATGTCTTAAATATTACGTAAATAAGATGTTTTTTTTCATATAAGCAGTTTTGTTTCACTACACGACTTTTGATACGGTATCTGTCATTTTTATGCTGATTCTCCCCTGTTAAGTGCATATATGGATCGTAGTACGTAGAGTTCTAATATACCGTCGTTCGCGCTGAGGATTCCGAAATCCTTGGCTGCAATTTCACATCAGCAGTAGTAAAAACAAGAAGACCCCGTCTTGACGGGGTTTCTGCTGGAGGTGGGAAGCGGAGTTGAACCGCTGTAGACGGATTTGCAGTCCGTAGCCTAACCGCTCGGCCATCCCACCGTTCAAAAGGCCCGTTTTATTTGGCCTTCTTCGCCTCAAGCTGCCTCGCGTGGGCGCGTTTTGCTTGCGCCTTCCTACGGGCTCTCTTGGCACGTGTTCTCAATTGTTGTCCCATGGCGGAGTAGTTTACCAAAACCCCTTTCGGAGCGCAAGGGGGCAATTTAAAAAAAATGAAAAAGGTGAAAATACGAAGCTTTCACCGTGTGCCGTTCAACTGCCGAAAGAGTTCTTCCGTGAAAATCTTGGCACCGGGCATCGTGAGATGCACGGAATCAAAGAAGTGCCTTTCATCTAGTCCAATCTGCGGCTTGACGTACTCGATGTGCATGTCGCATAGACGCTGCTCGTATGCGGCGATCTGCGCCTGCGTTTCCGCAGGAAAGTTGCGCTCGAATGCCGGTAGGAGAGGCGCCTTGTAGACCACGAACCGGATTCCGTGCCGTCGGCAGATTTCATCCATCTCGCGGTAGGCATCGAAGAGGCGCTCTTCCCACCCTGGCGCCGACCCGCACGCGCGCATTTCCCGAGCCTCCTTGCGAAACTGCGACAACATCTTGTTCCTGTACGCCTCAGGGCGTTCCGCCAATGCCTCGCGTTCAGGCGGCATCTCCTCCAGCAACATCCTGAACGGGAAGCGCTGGTTGCACAGCATATACCATGCAAGATCAAGTTTGCCATACGGAAGCATGTCCATGTAACGCCATGACACCGGCAGCTCAAGGTACCATGCCCACAGATAGCCGTTCTTGCCCAGGCTCGTCACAGAGTATATGCTGAACGGCACGACAACAGTTTTCAATCCATCCAGCTGCCCTCGGCGTTCCAACTCTTTCAAGCGCATCAGGCAAGACGGCGTGATCGTCTCTGACACCCAGAGTTTGCGGAGGCGGTAAACCCGCTCCGCATCCTCGTCAATCGAACAGCCGACCTGCGACGACCCAAGGAACAGTACCTCCGTCGCCGCGTCGATTTTGTAAACCGCATTTACTTCGTCCTGCATGTTCCAAATCGCGACGGCATGCATGCCGATGATGATCATCAGCAGGATTGCCGACACTGCGGCCAATCTGGACAAAAACTTAACCATCAGAACTTGAAGTATTCAAACTGCTCGAACCCAGAACCGTATTCTCCGTAGAAGACCATGAGCCACAGTCCCGCCACGTAAATCGTCCAGCGCACCGGCAGCGGCACCCGGCGCAGCCACGCGCGAATCGTGCCGTTCGGCTTCGTGTAGTGGACCGCGTCGACCGCGAACATGAGCGCGATCCACGCGAAAACCTTGATGAAACTGTGGTGCAGCGTGTATTGGATCTGGTAGACGCCCCCGCCGTCGATCGCGCTGAACATCTGCCGCAAAATCTCACCCGTCGTCGCAAGGTCGGCTGGCTTGAAAATGGCATAACCCATCGTGACGATTGCAAACGTGCGCACCATCTGGAAGAGCGCATAAAATTTGCTGGCGACAAGCGTTGGAAAACGCGTATGAAAACCGTCGTAGAGCGGGGCGAGCACGACGGCGATGATGATAAACGCCCCGTGGAAGAGTCCATACGCGACATACGACCAGTCCGCGCCGTGCCAGAGACCAATCAGGAACCAGACCACGAAGAGCGCGAGGACCGTCGGCATGGTGTTTGCCAGCCAGTTACGGGAAGGTTGCGCTTGTCGCGACCTCGTGCGAGTCCCCTTCAGCCGCTTGCGGAGCTTCGTCAAGGCACCGCTCCGCAGGAGCGGATAGAACACGTAGTTCTTGAACCACGCGCCGAGCGTGATGTGCCATCTCCGCCAAAAGTCAGCAATGCTTTTCGCAAAATAGGGACACTGGAAGTTCTCGTCAAGCCGGATGCCGAGCATCTGCGAACACCCGCAGGCAATGTCCATGTACCCCGAGAAGTCAGCATAAAGCTGAATCGCATAGAGGACAAGGATCGCCGACCAGCAGATGAAACCGGGGTAGTCCCCGACCGCGCTCCAGACGGGATTGATGCGGTCCGCGATGATGTTGGCGATCATTACTTTCTTGAAGAAACCCCACGCCACGCGCTGGATGCCGAAAACCGCTTGTTCGTAGTTGAAGGACTTCTTCTCGAAGAGCTGCGGCGCGAGACGCCCGTAGTCGCCGATCGGTCCCTGCAAGATCTGCGGAAAATATGAGACAAAGAGCGCGTGCTTGAAGAAGTTCCGCTCGGCGGGAACGATCTCGCGCTGCACGTCAATGCAGTAGCCAAGGCTCTGGAACACGTAAAAGGAAAGCCCAATCGGCAACAGCAACTTAACTGCGGGCAACGAAGCATGAACCCCAACCGCACCCATCAGCCAGTTGACATTGGCGAAGAGGAACTCCAAGTATTTAAAGACGACGAGCATCCCTATCGTGATGACGGCGGCCCCCACGCCTCCCCACGTGCGGGAGATGCGTTTTGTATCAATGCCGACGGCGACGAGGTACGTTACTCCCGTCGTCACGCCCAAGAAGATCAGATAGTACGGCGACGCCCAGGCATAGAAGAACCAACTCGCAGCCAAGAGCATTCCCCAACGCGCGCGTGACGGCAGCGCCCAGTAGACGACGAACACGGCCGCGAAGAAGAGGATGAACTCGAGCGTCGTAAATACCATCAACCAGCCTTCTCAAGGAGTTCAACCATGCCCAAATACGGGTGGACGAGAAACGCGACGCGCGCACCGCCACATGCGGGAGCCGGCGCGGGTTCGCTGCTCACCACGTACCGGGCGTCGCGCAGACGTTCGATTGCCGCATCCAAATCATCCACCTCGTAACAGACATGGTACGGCGAGTTGCCCGCGCGCGCGAGCAGCCCAGCGACAACGGAGTCAGGGGCATAAGGCGAAACGAGTTCGATGCAGTAGCCGTCCTTGGAGAGAAACACGATGTCCACTTTGCGGCATTCGTCCCGGATCGTCTCCTGCTCCACGCCATACCCCAGCGCCTCGAACGCCAGGCGGGCGCGTTCGAGTTTCTTCACGAGGTAGCCGATGTGGTGGATGGTCATGCTGACAGCTCGATGATCTTGTCTACGAGTTCGCCGACGTTCTTCATGCCGACGACGTCCTTCATCGGGAACTTGACGTCAAACTCGTCCTCGACAGTTCCGATGAGCGTGATGTGGTTGAGCGAATCCCAGCCGGGGACATCCGCCGCGGTCGTCTCGTCCGTAAGCACGACCTCGCGGTCGAAGACGTCCTGAAATACCGAAGCGAGTCGCGTGTAGACTTCTGTACGATCCATGATCTCTCCTTATCGTTCGATCTTGATGTGGTGGTTCTTCGGTTCGTAGCCGCCCGAAACATCCAGCTCCCAGACGGCATTGCCTTGCGCGTCCTCGGAGACTTTGGCGAACCCCTGCGTCTTGTAGAACTCGCGCACCATGCCGTTCTTCGCGGTGGGATAGTAGAAACCGCGGACGAGGCGCACGCCCCGCGTCTGCGCCGCCGCAACCATTTCGTCCATCATCGCGAACTCCATGTCGCGCTTGAGGACGCGACAGGACATGAGCCACAGCACGAGTCCCAACACGTCGCCTTTCACTTCTCCGATGGAGATCGCGACCACGCCGTTGTCGCCAAAGCGGTCTTCAAGCTTTCCGTAGCGCGTGATGAACGCGGAATCCGCCGCCGTCTGTTCAATCTCCTCCTGCGTGTAACGTCGCGTGGTGAGGTTGAACTGGTTGGACTTGTTCGTGAGCTGCGCGATTCGGGCCATGTAGATGGACTCGAACGGACGGATCGTCGCCGTCATCTCCAGCGAGTCGAGGTACGCCCCGTAGTCGGCAAAACTACTCTGCAACTGTGCGCGCTGGGCGTTCTCGCGGTACATCGCGTTCCGCTTGAGGTCGTCGCCGGAGAGCTTGACGGGCTCAAACCAGCCGCCGTGGTCGAGGGCGGAGATGTAGTTCTCCACTTGTCCGATCTCCGGCACCGCCACGTCCGGAACCTGCTGGCGGACAATCTCGCGCTCGGCGGGATTGTCGTCCACGAACACGAACGACTCCGGAAGAAGCGAAAGCTCCTGCGCCATCTGCTTGAGGTTCTCGCTCTTCGGCTCCCAGTTGGCCTTGACGCTGATGAAGTCCCCTTCCTTCAGCACCATCTGCGGATGGGCAAGACCGGCCTTCGCGTTTTCCGGCTCATTCTTGGAAATGACGTTGAGAAGAACGCCCGTCTGGCTCAGGTCCTTCAGGTACTGCTGGAACTCCGTGTAGCTCTGTCCGACGGCCGTCTCCGTACCAAGTTCGAGGTTCTCCGGGCCGTCGTCGCCCACCACGCCGCCCCAGAGCGTGTTGTCGAGGTCGAGCGCGAGCGCCTTCTTGTTCTTGCCAAAGAGAGCCTTCACGATGTTCGCGACGTTGAACGCGACCGTCGGTAACGCCTCGCGGCTCATCGCGTACTTGTAGAGACACCAGTACGCTTCGTCATGCCAGCGCGCAAGACCGAAGTCGGCCGCCTGCCAGCAGATGTCGTTGATGTAGAGGCCGTCATGCGTGCGCGCCCAGTCCGCGAATGCGACATTGAGACGCCGCACGAAGCTCACGCGTCCGCGAAGGTCCGTGCCGTCGAGATTGCCGAGCAGACGATACGGCAGGTACTCGAAGTTGTTCTGGATCACGGGACAATGGAACTTCTCCGCGATGTTCTCCCACGCCGCACGCCATTTCGCGACCGTCTCCTCCACGCCCGCATCGGATGGTTCCGCGCCGAACGCGGGCCATTCGCGGATATTTCGTACACTTGTGTGGATGAAAATGACGTCTGGGCGAAACGCATCAAGCGTGGGATTGCCGAACACGGCATCCTCCCACCACTGGTTGTACTCACTCTCGTAGAATATGGGGCGAATGCCGTTGTCGAGGAGAAACAATTCGAGAAACGCAACGAGGTCATGGGTAGTGGAACCGCCAAGCACGGCAATGCGCTTCTCCAGAAGCCCAGGCCTTTCCAGCAACGCGCGCCGGAGCGCGATGCGCTTGCGGGCGAGAGACTTCCCGTCTAACGGCCACTGCAGCAATCTGAGCAGATCCTCCACGACCGTTGTCCTCAGTCGTCGCGCTTATCTTTTACCAACTCGACGTCTTCCGGGGAGACGGAGACCTCCACGGCCGTGCCGAGGGCCTCCACATTGAGGACGATCGTGGCTTTCGCACCCTCGCGCTTGACATACCCCTCAGTACCGTGCATCGGCCCGTATTTCACGCGCACGTAGTCGCCTTCCTTGAACGGGTTTGCCGGGCGCATCTCAGTCGTGCCTCGGCCCGCGTGCGCGATCTGGCGGAGCTGGTGAATCATCTCGCGCGGGTTCGGCACGGGAATCGGATGCATGATGAGGTTCGACTTCAGCACCGCAAGCCGCTCGTCCGGCGAGAGGTGAGCGAACACATAACCGGGAAAGATCGGCAGTTCCCGCCGCACCTTCCGACGCTGGACCTTCGTCACTTTTATGTAGACGGGAAGGTGGCGGAATCCACGACCGAGCGCAAGGTACTGCATAACCTTCTTCTCAGTTCGCGGCTTCACATGAAGAACATACCAGTCTCTAGGGTTGGCGGTCATGGGAATATTATAGCATATTTGACGTGAGACAGGAGACTCATTGGATCACGCCGCCGCAGAGGATTTCGCCATCCGCACCGTAAAACACGGCGGACTGTCCCGGAGCGACGCCGGCAAGTCCTTCCGGTGCGGTGCATACGCCGTTCTGGAACGTGACCGGACCGCGCGGCGCGCCCGTGCTGCGGATCTTCACGTAACACTCAAGTGGCGTATCCGTCTCGGCCTGAGCCATCCAGTTCAGTTCGTCCACATGGAACGACTTCACGCACAACGCCTCCCGATTGCCCAGCACCACGCGGTTGCGGCAGGCGTCGATCTGCACCACGTAAAGCGGTTCCGGCGCGGCAATGCCGAGTCCCTTCCGCTGACCGATCGTGTAGTGCCAATATCCGCGGTGGCGACCCAGCACACGACCCGAGAGATCCACGACCTCCCCTTCGCGGTCCGCGATGCCGAGGAGTTCGTTGCGATCGCCGGAGTAGAAATCCTGCGAGTCGGGCTTGTCTGCCATGCCGAGTCCATGCGCGCGCGCGTAGGCGCGTACCTCTTGCTTCGTGAGATCGCCGAGAGGGAAGAGCGTGTGCGCAAGCTGGTCCTGTGAGAGACGATAAAGGAAATAACTCTGGTCCTTGCCTTCGTCCATCGCGCGCTGAACGGCAAAGCGTCCGTCGCGGCGCACGATGCGTGCGTAGTGTCCGGTGGCGAACGCCTCGAAGTCGAGTCCGGCCTCGCGCGCAAGGCGCGGCAGGAGACCGAACTTCATACGCGCGTTGCAAAACACGCACGGGTTGGGGGTGCGTCCGGAAAGGGAGGTTTCACGGAAGTAATCGAGCACGTCGCGCTCGTAGGCGTCCGCGCAGTCAAGGGCACGGTATTCGATGCCGAGGCGTTCCGCGAGCGCGGCGGCCTGTGCGATGTCCAGTTCCTCGCCCGCACCGAAACAGGCGTCGCGCGCGCCGCCCTGGTAGCGGCCCTCGCGCCAAAGCTTCATCGTGACGCCGACCACCTCGTGGCCGGCGTCCTTCAGCAACAGCGCCGCGACGGACGAATCAACGCCGCCGGAGAGTCCGACGGCGACCTTCACGCGGGCGTTCCGGCAGAAGTCTGCGCTTGCGGCGCCGGGTTGTTCCGCTCATCGAGGAACACGACCTTCGGTGCGTGGAGGGCGGCCTCCTCGGGCGAGAACTGTCCGAAGGCCATCACGATGAGCCGGTCGCCGACCTTCCCCTTATGCGCGGCAGCGCCGTTGAGACAGCACATGCGCGAGCCACGCGGGCCGGGAATCGCGTACGTCTCAAAGCGCGCGCCGTTCTCCACGTCCGCACAGAGGATCTTCTCGTGGGGGTAGAGCCCGACGGCGTCCATCAAGTCGGCATCCACCGTGAGCGAGCCCACATAGTCGAGGCACGCCTCTGTCACGCGGATACGGTGAAGTTTGGCACGCAGAAGCGTGACGGTCATTTCAAGCCTTCTTTCACCATGTCGGCGGTGACCACGACCTTCCTGGAACCCTGATCGCCCGCGCCTTCGTACATGACGTCCGTCATGATGCGTTCCATCGCGGCGCGGAGACCACGCGCACCCGTTTTGCGCGCGAGGGCTGCCTTCGCGAGCTCACGCAACGCCTCGGGTGCGAACTCGAGGTCCACGTGGTCCATCGCGAGAAGCTTGCGGTACTGCTTCACAAGGCAGTTCTTCGGCTCCGTCAGGACGCGCACGAGGTCGTCCTCGGAAAGTTCGCTCATCGAAGTGACGACGGGCAGACGGCCCGTGAACTCGGGGATGAGGCCGAACTTGACGAGATCCTCGGGGCGCACGTCGAGCGGCCCGGACTTCTTAGAAGCCTCCTCCGACGCACCAGATTCGGCAGCGCCGTAGCCGATTACGTTGCGGCCCGTGCGCTCGGCGATGATCTTGTCGAGGCCCACGAACGCGCCGCCGCAGATGAAGAGTATGTTCGAGGTGTCCACCTCGATGTACTCCTGGTCGGGGTGCTTGCGCCCGCCCTTCGGCGGGAAGCGGCAGACGGTTCCCTCAAGGATCTTGAGGAGCGCCTGCTGTACGCCCTCGCCGGAGACGTCGCGCGTGATGGACACGTTGTCCGTCTTCGAGGCGATCTTGTCGATCTCGTCGATGTAGATGATGCCGCGTGCGGCCTTGGCCGTGTCGCCGTCGGCGTTCTGCCAGAGGTAGCGCACCACGTTCTCCACGTCCTCGCCCACGTAGCCGGCCTCGGTGAGGGCGAGCGAGCGGGCGAAGAGCGTCTTGCCGCAGCCCGTCGGGCCAATGAGGAGGATGTTGGACTTCTCAATCTCGACGTCCGCGAACTCGGGTCCGCGCGTGGCCTCGGCGGCCGAGGACTCGAGGCGGCGGTAGTGGTTGTGGACGGCAACGGAGAGAATCTTCTTCGTTGCCTCGTGTCCGATCACGTACTTGTCGAGGAACTCCTTAAGCTCGCGCGGCGAGGGGACCGGGCCCAAGGGCTCTGGCTTGGCAGGTGCCTGTGCCTCGTTCTGCGACTTCTTCGCGTATGTCTTCCTCGTGTCCACGAGGATGCCACCGCTCTGGCGGCGCGCCTCGTCCGCGATATCGAGCACCTGGTGGGCGCAGTCCTCGCAAATGTTGACACCGTCGGGGCCGGGAACCACGATCGTCTCGTCGAGTCCGCGCCCGCAAAAGGAGCAGACGGGCCCGAACATTTCGTCATCGCGTTTTTTCCTTGCCATGTCAGGCCTTCTTAGGATCGAGCACCTTGTCGATGAGTCCCCACGAGCAGGCCTCGGCTGCGCTCATGAAGTGGTCACGGTCGGTATCGTGTACGACGTCTTCCAGCGCCTTACCGGAATGGGAGGCGAGAATCTGGTTGAGGATCTCCTTCAGGCGGAGAATCTCGCGCGCGGTGATTTCAATGTCGCTCGCCTTGCCCTCGGCGCCGCCCCACGGCTGGTGGATCATGATGCGCGCGTTTGGAAGCGCGAAGCGCTTGCCCTTTGCGCCGGCGGTAAGCAGCACCGCTCCCATCGATGCCGCCTGCCCGATGCAGTATGTCGCCACGGGACACGAGATGAACTGCATCGTGTCGTAGATCGCGAGGCCCGCCGTGACGCTGCCGCCCGGCGAATTGATGTACATCGAGATTTCCTTCTTTGCGTCCTGCGCCTGGAGGAAGAGGAGCTGCGCGACGATCGAGTTAGCCGAGTCGTCCGTTACCTCTCCTCCAAGCATGACGATGCGGTCCTGCAGGAGGCGGGAGTAGATGTCGTATGACCGTTCGCCGCGCGATGTCTGCTCGACAACGTATGGCACTAGATAGGAAGCGTTCGCTTTCACTGTTTCACCTTGTCTGTTCATTTCGCCTGGGCGAGCACGAAGTCAAGCGCCTTCTCGGCGGCAAGCTGCTCCCGATAGGCGGCGAGCTGGCCGTTCTCCTCGACCTGCTTGCGGAGGTCGGCGGCGGTCTGCTTGCCGCCAGTGGAGGCAGCCATCTTCTCGAGGCCGGCCATCACGTCCTCCTCCGTGATCTCCAGTCCCTCCTCCTTGGCGATGCCGAGGAGAATGTACGAAAGACGCACGCGGCGGATTGCGGTGTTGGTGGCGTCGGCGAGGATCTGGTCGCGGTTCTGCTGGAAGTAGTCGGCCGGCAAACCCGAATACTGGGCGCGCTGCGCAAGTTCCTCGAGAGTCGTCTGCGTCTGGCGGCGCACGAGCGAAGGCGGCACGTCGAAGTCGGACTTTGCGAGAAGCAGGTCTACCGCCTGGTCCTTGCGTGCGGCGAGGTCGCGCGCCTTGGCGGCCTCCTCGAGACGCGTCCGGAAGTCGGCGCGGAGGGCGTCCATAGACTCCGCCTTCGCGGCGGCGACGAATCCGGCATCGTCCGGCAGCGTGCGGCTGCGGAAGCTCTTCAGCGTGATGGTGTAGACGGCGGTGCGTCCCTGCAGCGGCTCCGGCGCGGCATCCTGCGGGAAGGACACCTTCACGCCCTCCTTCGTCTCGCCGGCCTTCATGCCCTTGAGCGCCTCTAGGATTTCGGGCACGAAGCGGCCCTCCTCCACCTGCGTCCAGAAGTCGGTTCCGGCGCAGACGGCCTTCTGGTCCGGCACGAGCTCGCTGAGCGGCTGCGGCGGATCGTCGTCAGTCGTGCCGGTGTAGTCGAAGCAAACGAAGTCACCCTCGGCCACCACGGCACCTTCCTTCGCGTCCTCGTACTTCGCGAACGCGCGACGGTAGTTCTCGAGCTCGGCCGTCACCTGGTCGTCGCTCACCGACAAGTCGCCCGGCTTGATCGCGAGCTTCTTGTACTTCGGGAGGTCGAACACGGGACGCACCTCGACGAGCGCCGTGAACGCGAAGCCCGTCTCGGGCGAGAAGGACAGCTCCGTCACGTCCTGGAGCGACAGCGGCTCGACGGACGCCTCTTTGAGCGCCTCCGGGTACAGCTTGTGGAAACAGGCCTGCTGTGTCTCCTGCGAGATCTCGGTCTGGAACTTCTGCTTGATAATTGGCAACGGGGTCTTACCCTTGCGGAATCCCGGCACTATCGCATTCTTGATAAACGCCGTCAGCACCTTCTGGTACTCTTCCTTGACCTCGTCCGCCTCGGCCTTCACCGACAACTCCAGCACGCAGGGACTGGATTCCTTCTTTTCAACCTTCATTTCTCTGCCTTTCAATTTATTCAGCCGCAGCACGTCTTCTTGGCGCAGCAGGCCGTGGAGGAATAGCCGATGAACGGCTTGCCCGCCACCATCACCTGACGCGTCTTCGTGCAGAACGTGGCCTTCATGCCCGTACGGCTCGCGGCGTTCGCCATGATAAGGGCGATGGCGTGTCCGTATCCGGCGTCAACCGACGCATTGGGGTCCTTGCGGTCGCGAACGCACTGCATCCAGTTGCGCATGTGCGCGGAAGTGAGCTTGTCGCCGCCAGTGTTGGCCGCAGTAGCAGCCGCCTGGTAGTTCTCAGTGAGCTTCTCGTCGATCTTCTTCCTGGGACGCTCGATGCCTTCGCTCGTGTAGCGTCCGCGGCAGAGATCGATCGTGCCATTCGGCCCGTGGTACTTCTCCACGTTGCCACGCGCGCTGTTCGTCTGGCGCGACGAGAACACGGCCTGGAAGCCCTTGTCGTTCAGCTTGGAGGGACCGTACTCGAGGATCGTGGTGAACGTATCGAAGCTCATACGACCGTCGTTCCACGCGTATGTTCCGCCGCTCGCCACCGCGCTGAGCGGGTGGAGGAGACCCGTGTACCAGCCGACCGTGTCGATCTGGTGGCACATCCACTGTCCGGGAATGCCGCTCGAGAACGGCCAGAAGAGACGGAACTCGAGGTACTTGCGCGGGTCGAATTCGTACTTGGACGGATCGCGGTCGAGAAGCCAGAGGTTCCAGTCGATGTCCTCCTTCTTGAGCGAGGCGACGAGCTTCTCGTCGCGGCGCCAACGGCGGTTCTGGTTCACGTTCCAGCAGAGGTCCACGTAGGTGAGCTTGCCGAACCGGCCGCTTTCGAGGAAAGCCTTCGCGGCGTGGTAGGCGGGACCGCTGCGGCGCTGGGAGCCGATCTGGAGAACCGCGCCCGGGGCGAATCCGGCCTTGCGCTTCGCGTTCACCGCGTCAAGCAGCATGTTGGCGGAGTACATGTCCTCGGCCATCGGCTTCTCGCAGTAGGCGTCCTTGCCGGCGTTGACGGCGTGCGTCGCGTGCTGCGCGTGCTGGAAGTCGGCCGTGGAGATGATCACGGCGTCGATGTCCTTCGCCTTCTCGTAGAGTTCAACATCGCTGCGGTATGCGGCCACATCGTGTCCGAGGGCGTCCTTGAGGCCTGGTACGGCATTCTCCACGAGGCGCTTCTTCCAGAGATCGGCGACGGCGACCATGTCGAAGTTGAGATCTTTCATGTGGGCCTTGAAGCAAGGCAGCAGGGACTGGCGGAAGCGGTCTGAGTATCCGACGCATGCCACGCGCACCCTGTCGTTCGCGCCTACGGCGTACAGCGACGGACTGTGTCCAGCGGCAATGACGCCGGCGATCCCGGCGGCGCCCTTCACGAATTCGCGTCGGGAAACGTCTTGTTTCATTTGTTTTCTCCTTTTTTCTTGGGGATTGTTTCAAGTGGTTTCACTGGCGGCTGCTCCTTCAGGTTGCGGAGCGCGCCCACGAGAGCAGCGTCGAACGCCTGCGAAAAGGCCGCGGAGTAGTTGCCGTCCTTGACGTCGCCCGTGCCATCGCCATCACCGGAGAGAATCACGGTGCGGGCCCCGCGGTCGGCACGCAGCACGTCGATGCTCACGGCCGCGCGCGACGTGCGGCGTTCGGGAATCGTGCAGTCGAGCGACAGGTCGCGCACGAGCACCTCCACCTGCACGTCGGCAGAGGCTGAACTTGACTGCGGCACTACGCGTCCGAAACGTCCGTCCGCCTCAAGGCGCGCCCTCACGGCCGCGCGCAGCAGGGTCGAAGGCGGAGATGCAAAAACATTGTAGGGATCGCGCGCTACGCTGCCGTCCGCACGGCGTACGACAAAGCTCGTCGAGTCGAACGGAGCTGTCACGGTCACTGCGCCCTGACGGGTCACGGAGAAGGCACCAGATGCCGGAACTGCGGGAGGCTTGGCGTCAGTCGGGGAAACCGCCCACGCCTTCGGAGGCTGTACCGATGACGAGAAGCAGCCGGCGCAGAGGATGAGCGCGGCCGTTATGGCAACGGTACCGATCATCTGCCCTGCTCCAGACGTTCTGCGCACCGCTCTGGAAGTCCAGCGTCGCGTATGCGCGCCTGCGCGGCGGCCACGTCGTACTCAAGGCGGCGGAAACGGACCTGCCGAGCGGACATGTCGAAGAGGACGTACGACGCGCGCGGATCTCCGTCGCGCGGCTGCCCCACGCTGCCGACGTTGATGAAGAGCTTCTGACCGAACTCGTAAGTGAAGTCACACGCCTCGTAGTGTACCACGCCGCCGGGCGTGTTCGCGTATATGATCGGCACGTGCGTGTGGCCGTGGAAGCATATCTGCGTGTACTGGTAGTTGAAGTTCGACTCCGCCTGCTGGTTGTCGAACACGTAGCCCCAGTGGTCCGGCATGTCGAGCGTGGAGTGTACAAGCATGAAACCCATGACAGGCTTCTGGAGCGGGAGATTGTGGAGCCAGCTCATGTCGTCGTTCGTCAGCTGGCTGCGCGTCCACTCCACCACCTGCGCGGCGGCGGGGTGGAAGTCGGCGAGATTGGTATCAAAGTACGACACATAGTGGTCGTGATTGCCGCGCACGACGGGACACTGGAGCTCGTCGCGCACCACGCGGATGCACTCGGCAGGCGCGGCGTTGTAGCCCACCACGTCGCCCACGCAGACGTAATGCGTGGCCCCTTGGGCGCGTGCATCGGCCAGCACCGTTTCAAGCGCCTCGATGTTCGCGTGGATGTCACCGAGTATGGCGTAGACTCTTCCCACAGCTGCGACCGCGTCCTTTCGCTCAGCCTTTCAATACGACCCCTGCGGCGACTCGCAGGTCCTCGACCGTGGTGATCTTCAGGTTCGGGACGTTCGACTCCACGATCTTCACCGGCTCGCCGATCAGCTCCACTGCGGAGGCGTCGTCCGTGACGTCCACATTCTTCTTCACGACCTCCGCGTAGGCGCGGCGGATGACGGACGCGCTGAACGCCTGCGGCGTCTGCACGGCCCAGAGCTTCGAACGGTCCTCCGTGCGCGACACGGTGGTGCCCTTCTCGACATATTTCACTGTGTCCCAGATGTGGCAGCCGATGACCGCCGCGCCCGTCCGCTTGGCGACCTTCACCGTCTCGGCGATCGTCTCGGGCTTGACGCACGGGCGCGCCCCGTCGTGGATCACGACGATGCGCGTATCCGAATCGACCTCCTTGAGGCCGTTCATCACGGAGTCCTGGCGCTTCTGCCCGCCCGCCACGACCGTTCGGATCTTTGAAATGCCGAACATGCGCACGAGCGCCTTCGTCGCCACAATCTGGTCCTTCCGCACGACCACGACGATCTGGTCGACGTCCGTGCAGCGCTCGAACGCCAGAAGGCTCCAGGCCAGAACGGGCTTTGGACCCAGATTCAGGAACGCCTTGTCCGTTCCCGTGCCCATACGCTCGCTCTTTCCCGCCGCCACGATGATTGCCGTTACCATTTAAATTGCCTTTCTTTTATATCCATAGTGAACCGAAATCAATTGAGGAAAGTATATCAAAAAAGGGGCGGCGCGTCCAGCGTTCATCGGTTTTTCCAGAAAAGTCGCACTCCGAGCGCCAAAAACACTATATCCGGCAGTATCGCCGCAGGGAACGGTGCAAGCCACCCACGCGCGGCGCACACCATGCAGAGTATCGAAAGGCCGTAGAACGCGAAGAACATCGCGAGGGCCCCGATTATGCCCTTGGAAACGCTCTGCCGCCCCGTCGCAATGCCCATTGGAATCGCGAAAAGCGTGATGACTATGCAGGCGAGCGGCGCAACCACCTTCGCCCATACGTCGTAGCGGTACCGCCGACGCGTACGCTCGTCAAGGCCGTCGTGCGCCTTGAGGTATCCAAACCTGTCGCGCGTGGACATGTACCCCCACTCGCAGTTCTCGCGCACGAGTTCCTCCGGACGCTCGTCGAACTCCGGGAAGCACCACAGCCCGGCGCCCTGCGGCACGCTTTCATCCGGCGTCTCCACGCCGTTCTCGTGCCAGACCGCACGCGGCGCGAAGAAATACCACTGTCCGCCCTTGAACACGGCGCGCACCGACGTTATGCGGCGCTCGCGGCGCGCGGAGATGTCCAGCACCGACCCGGGATCGCGCACCGTCACGCGCACGTTCTCCAGTGCGCGCGCGCTTCGGGACTTAGGCATGTCCGCCTGCCAGCGACGCCCGGCCTTTTCGTTGACGAAGAGGATGCCCTTCGCATCTCCCATTGCGCCGACCTCGAACTTCGCATCCTTTAACTGCTTTGCCCACGAGCTGTAGCGCGGCACGTAAGATTCGTTCACCCACGCTACGGCACATGCCATCAGCACGGACATTGCAAGCACCGGCTTAACGATCGTGAAGAATCCGATGCCGCTCGCGCGCATCGCGACAATCTCCGAATTCCTGCAGAAGCGCCACATCGTGTAGAGCGTGGCCAGCATCAGACACGCCGGCGCCATCCACTGGAAGAACGGCGCGAAGTACCCCGCAAAATACGTCACGGACGCAACAAACCCGGGCTTCGCCGCCATCAGCTTGCTGAACGAGCCGAACAGCTCGAAGAGCACGTAGATGGAGATGAATCCCGTCAGACAGTAGAACAGCGGGACGCAGAACTCCCTAAGGATGTATCGCGTGAGGATCTTCATTGTCCAGTACCTACCGCGCGAGCCAGCCTCCGTCGCAGGCGTACATGAATCCGGTCACATAGTCGCTCGCCGGGGAGGCGAGGAACACGCAGAGGCCCTTGAGGTCGTCCGGCGTGCCCCAGCGCCCTGCGGGAATACGGTCGAGGATTGCCTTGTTGCGCTTCTTGTCCTCGCGGATCGGGCGCGTATTCTCCGTGGCGATGTACCCGGGGGCGATCGCGTTCACACAGATGCCGTGCTTCGAAAGCTCGTTCGCCATGAGCATCGTGAGCGACTTGATGCCGCCCTTCGCCGCCGCGTAGCCGGGAATGAGGATGCCGCCCTGGAACGAGAGCATCGAGCCGATGTTGATGATCTTGCCGCCCTGTCCCTGCGCGATCATCTGCCGCGCCGCCGCCTGGCTGAGGAAGAACGGCGTGGAGAGGTTGATCGAGATCACGTCGTTCCAGTTCTTCGCCGAATGCTCCACGAACGGCTCGCGGCGGATGATGCCGGCGTTGTTCACGAGGATGTCGAGGCGGCCGAGCGCCTTCACCACCTTCGCGACGATCTTCGGACTCTCCTTCTCGCCCTTCGCGAGGTCCGCCTTCACGCAGAGAACCTTACGCCCGAGCGCCTTGATCTTCTCCGCCGTCTCCGTCATGTCGATCACGTCGACGATGGCGATGTCCGCGCCCGCCTCCGCAAGACCGAGCGCATACGCCTGGCCGATGCCGCGTCCCGCACCCGTCACCACGGCTACCTTGCCATCCAGCTTGAATTGATCCAGAATCATTTTCACTCCTACCATCAATTTTACACTTTACATTTTACACTTTACACTTTCGATCAGCGCAACGCGCTGATCGCGATCCCGTCCATGTCGTCGAACACCTGGTTCTCGCCGCCCATGGCCCAGCAGAAGGTATACGCGCGCGTGCCCACGCCCGCGTGGATGGACCACATCGGGCTCACCACCACGTCGTGGTTGTGCATCGCGAGGTGGCGCGTCTCGTCGCCCGCGCCCATGAAGTGGAACACCGCCGCGTCCGGCGCGATGTCGAAGTACATGTACATTTCCGTGCGCCGCTCGTGCGTGTGCGCGGGCATCGTGTTCCAGTTGCTGCCCGGCTCGAGGCGCGTGAAGCCCATCACGAGCTGGCAGCTGTCGCACTTGCCGGGGAGAATGAACTGGTGAATCGTGCGCACGTTGCAGTCCTCGACCGTGCCGAGATGGCGGTGGTTCGCGTCCTCGAACTTGATGAGCTTCGTGGGATACTCCTTGTGCGCGGGATAGCTCGCGAGGTAGAACTCCGCAGGCTTCTTCGCCGAATCCGAGGCGAGCAGCACCTTCTTCGCGCCCTTGCCCACATAAAGGACGTCGAGCGGACGCAGCGCGTACTTCTTGCCGTCCACGGTCACCGTGCCTGGGTCGCCGATGTTGAGGATGCCGAGTTCGCGGCGCTCGCAGAAGTAGTCGCTTGCAAGCTCCTTGCCCGCCGGAAGCCCCAGCGGCTTCGTGGTGGGAACCGCGAAGCCGACGATGCCACGCTCCACCTCGCAGTACATCAGGTTCACCTTGCCCTTCTCGTAGAGCTTGGTGTTGAGAAACGCCGCGCGCAGTTCCTCGGTGGTCATGCGGCGGTATTCGTTTTTACCGGTCGTGTAACGAACTTCCATTTTAACTTCCTTTGGTGTTGAAGACACTCTATTATACCACAATAGGCCGACGCAAAACCAGTACCCTCTCGCGTAAAGGGAAGCGCCATGAGCATGGCTAAACACATGGATTAATTTTCTTACCAGAGACGCGGACGACCGTTACGCCACCAGAAGAAAAGGAAAACCATGCCAGCCAAGATAATTCCAATTAGAATCGGCAACAAAACTTTGCCCAGATGCCCCGTCTTCTGTGGAGGAGAATCCTCGGCGTCCTCGCGCTCGACCGACAGTACCGCTTCCACACCATCATCCATCGCCTTCTGGACGGCTTTTTCGTGCCAGCGTGCGCTGTAGATGCGCTCGCATACGCCGCCACCAGGCATCCGGCACACCACCACGTAGCGCCGTCCGCCGTTCGCTTCTGCCTTGTGCGCGGCACAGTATACGGCCAGTTCAGCGATGGTCGGATATGCGTCGAGGACGGAATCGCCGACGATAACGCCCAGGGTTTGTTCAACCTGCACGGCGAACGCGTGCACAGGATCAGGATCATTGTTGAACAGCTCTTTGTAGCGCACGTCCGTCTTGATTGACTCTGGTGCAACGACCAACATGCGCGCCAGAACAGCTACTATCTTTTGCTCGGCTTTTGCCACGTCATTTGTCATGTTCATGATCGCATTCCCTCGTATTTGGTTCATCCAAGCACATACCCGTCACGGTACGTGTAGGACAGTAGCTCGTTAGCCTTCGGACAGTTCGTGAACTTCTCGGAGGCGGGATCCCATTGAAGTCGCTGGCCCATACGGAGGGCAATGTTCGCGAGGTGGGCGAAACAGGTGGAGCGGTGCCCGTCCTCAAGCGTACAGAGAGGCGTGCCGCGGTCCTTGACGCGGTCAAGGAAATCGCGTATCACGGTGGACGTGCAGATGCTGTCGCTGCCGTCATCGGCCTGCATGTCCTTGGACTCATAGTGCCGCTCGCCGAAGAGAGGCTTCTTGGGGTTACCAAATTCGCGGCTCCTCTGCGGGAAAATGTCGTAGCCGCGTTCGTTCGCGTAGATCGCGCCGTCGGATCCCTGAAGTTCGAGCTCGCGTGTGAAGATCGGACGTGCCGTGCCGCCCTCGTAGATCATGAAGTGGATGAGTTTCTTGTCTGGGAACTCGAACGTGACCTCCATCGTATCGGGGATGTCGCCGTCGTGGTCGAGGAAGTACTGTCCACCCACGGCCGTAACGGCGCTTGGCGCGACCTCGCCCATCATCCAGCGCAACGCGTCCAGGTAGTGTACGCCCCAGTTGCCCATCTGGCTCGAAAAATCCCCGTGCCAGCGGAAGTAGTACGGTGCGATCGTGTACTTGTACGGACGGAACGCCCGCGGGCCGAGCCACTTGTCCCAGTCAAAACCCTTCGGAGGCTGGCATTGAGGACACTTCCCGATGCCGTTCGGGAAAAGGTTGGAGACATGTGCGGCACGCCCCACGCGAAAGGTACCGTACTTGCCGCTGTCGATCTCGCCCTTCAGCTTGCGATATACGGCACTGCCGCGCCGGTTGAGTCCAACGCACGCAATTTGCTTAGACGCCTTCTGGGCGTTCACCATGGCTCGACCTTCGGCTACGGTGGCGGTAAGCGGCTTCTCGCAGTAGACGTCCTTGCCGGCCTTAATCGCGTCAATTGCCATGATCGCATGCCAGTGGTCGGGCACCGCGATGCAGACCGCGTCCACGTTCGCGTCCTCAAGGAGACGCCGGTAGTCCGCATACAGCTTGCAGGTGCGCACCTTCACGGAATCAAGGACGCGCTTCTCGTCAGGCAACAGCTGGCCATCCTTCCCCTTGAACACCGGCAGGCGGTCCTTCAGCCCCCAGTCGAGGAACTTTGGATCGAACGCGGACTCGTCGCGTTTGAGGAATGGCTCGTATACGTCGCAGAGGGCAGTGACCTCCACGTCCGGCTGGCGCATGAACAGGTGCAGCAGCTGCGTGCCGCGGTTGCCTACGCCTATGAAGCCCATGCGCACTTTCTGGGGCGCAGCGGCAGCACTCACAATTGCCGGCGCTGCCGTTACCGCAGCGGCGCCGACCTTGATAAAATCACGTCTCTGCATCAAATGAAACCGTTTCCGAGATTGAAGCATGATGTGAGTATACCACACTTGCGCGCCGCCGTCCAGTCGTATAAAAATAAAAGGAAGGCCGCGGCAAGCGCGGCCCTCCCTTTGCGGCCCGCTCGGCGAGCGGGTCTTCCAGACGGCGGTCGCGGGGCGACCGCCCTACCGATTACAGCACGGGGAGCGCGGCAAGCTCGGTGAGGAGCTTGTAGTTCTCCTTGAAGCCGACCTCGGCCTTCTCGAGCATCTCCTTGGCCTTGTCGGGTCCGGCGACCTTCACGAGCTGGCGGAAGCGGTTCTCGCCGAGTTCCTTCGACACCGCGTTCGCGGCGAAGGAGACCGTGTCGCTCTTATCCTTCGAGTCGAGCGTAAGGCCGTTCTTGCCCTCGGCCGCCTTGCGCGGGTCGTAGCGCCAGAGCGGGAAGTGGACGGAATCCACCGCCGCCACCTGGTGCGCCGGACCGGTCGCCGTGTTGAGGCCCTGCTCAATGCAGTGCGCGTAGGCGATGATGATCGCGGGACCGTCGTAGTTCTCGGCCTCGTTGAAGGCCTTCACCGTCGCGGCGGGGTTGGCCGCCATCGAGACGTACGCCACGTACACGTTCTTGTACTGCATCTGCATGAGGCCGAGGTTCTTCTTGGCCTGCACCTTGCCGGACGCCGCGAACTTCGCGATCGCGCCGGTCGGCGTGGACTTCGAGGCCTGACCGCCGGTGTTGGAGTACACTTCCGTGTCGAGCACGAGCACCTTGACATTGCGGCCCGAGGCGAGGACGTGGTCGAGCCCGCCGTAGCCGATGTCGTAGGCCCAGCCGTCGCCGCCGAGGATCCACACGGACTTGCGGACGAGGTTGTCCGCCACCGAGAGGAGCTGGGCGCAGACGTCGCAGCCCGCGTCCTTGCCGGCCTTGAGGTAGCCCTTGAGCTCCTTGACGAGCGCGCGCATCTGCTCGACGCCCTGGCCCTTCTCGTCGTGCTGGTCGACGGCCTTGATCTTCTCGAGGCACGCCTTCGTCTCGGCGGGCGTCTTGTCGCTCGCGAGCAGCTTCTCGACGAGCTCGAAGGCAAAGCCCTGGAGCTTGTCCGCCGAGACGCGCATGCCCATGCCGAACTGCGCGTTGTCCTCGAACAGCGAGTTGGACCACGCCGGGCCCTTGCCGTCCTTGCGCTGGCAGTACGGGGTGGTGGGCAGGTTGCCGCCGTAGATGGACGAGCAGCCGGTCGCGTTCGCGATGAGGAGGCGGTCGCCGCAGATCTGGGTGAGGAGCTTGACGTAGGGCGTCTCGCCGCAGCCCGAGCAGGCGCCCGAGAACTCGAAGAGCGGACGCTTCAGCTGGCTGTCAAGGACCTGCTTCGTGTCGAGCTTCGCGGGATCGACGTCCGGCAGCTCGAGGAAGAACTTCCAGTTCTCGGCCTCGCTCTGGCGGAGCGGGATCTGCTCGACCATCTTGAGTGCTCGACCATCTTGAGGGCGCCCTTGGCGGCCATCGGACACTTGACGACGCAGAGCTTGCAGCCCATGCAGTCCTCAGGGGCGCACTGGACGGTCACCTTCTCGCCGAGGGCCTTCATCTTGGGCGTCTTGGCGTCGGCGCTCTTGAACGTGGCCGGCGCGCCGGCGAGCTTGTCGGCGCCATACACCTTCATGCGGATCGCGGCGTGCGGGCAGATGATGGAACACTGTCCGCACTGGATGCACACGGACGGATCCCACTGCGGGATGAACGCCGCCACGTTGCGCTTTTCCCACTGCGTGGTCGCGGTCGGCCACGTGCCGTCGTCCGGGATGGCGGAGACGGGCAGCTCGTTGCCCTTCTGCGCGATCATCTTCGCCGTGACCTTCTTGATGAAGTCGGGTGCGGCGTCGGAGACGATCGGCGGCATCTTGAGCTTGCCGGCGGGGGCGGCCGGGTAGTTGACCTCCTCGATGGCGGCGCTCGCCGCCTCGATGCACTTCCAGTTCATCTCCACGACTTCCTGGCCCTTCTTGGAGTACGCCTTCTCGGCGTAGTCCTTGAGGACCTGGATCGGGTCGAGCTCGGTGCCGTCGGCCTTCGCGAGCTTGATG
>CACWIW010000149.1 GCA_902761035.1 uncultured bacterium
CAAGCCGCTCGTCAACTTCCTCAACCTCCAGCCCGGCGAGCAGGTGCTCCAGCTCCTGCCGATCCGCAGCTTCGAGGGCGACGTGGACGTGATGTTCGCGACGAAGAACGGCACGGTGAAGAAGACGCTTCTCGGCGACTTCAAGAACGTCAACCGCAACGGCATCCGCGCGATCAACATCGACGAGGGCGACGAACTCGTGGAAGTGCGCCTCGTGAAGCCGGGCGAGGACGTGGTCATGATCACGCGCAACGGCATCGGCACGCGCTTCAACTCGGACGAGGTGCGCCGCATGGGCCGCGCGGCCGGCGGCGTACGCGGCATCTCGCTGCGCGCGGGCGACGCGGTCTGCTCGCTCGACGTGGTGGACGACGCGAAGACGCTCCTCGTCGCGACCGAGAACGGCTACGGCAAGCGCACGGAGTTCAGCGCCTACGAGCGCAAACACCGCGGTGGCATGGGCGTGACGGCCATCAAGGGGGCGGACCGCAACGGACACGTGGTGGCCGCGCACGCGGTGCGCGACGACGAGTCGATCATCTCCATCACCTCCGATGGCCTCATGGTACGCCAGCGCGTGGTGGACATCACGGTGGTCGGACGCAGCGGCATGGGCGTGCGGCTCGTGCGTCTCACCGAAGGCGCCACGCTCGTCTCGCTCTCCGTCGCGGAGTCCGAGCCCGACGAGGAGGAGGCCGCGCAATGATCTGCGATACGGTCCTCGACGCCATCGGACACACCCCGCTCGTCCGCCTCCACCGCATGGTCAAGCCCGGATCGGCCGAGGTGCTGGTCAAGTTCGAGGCGCTCAACGTGGGCGGCTCGATCAAGACCCGCACGGCCTACAACATGATTCTCGAAGCCGAGCGCGAGGGGCTGTTGAAGCCCGACTCCGTGATTGTGGAGCCCACAAGCGGCAACCAGGGCATCGGTCTCGCGCTCGTGGGGGCGGTGCGTGGCTACCGGACGGTCATCATCATGCCAGACAGCGTGAGCGAGGAACGCCGCAAGCTCATGCGCCACTACGGCGCGGAGGTGGTGCTCGTACACGATGCGGGCAACATCGGCGACGCCATCGCCGAGTGCGTGCGCAAGGCGGAGGAGATGCAGAAGTCCGATCCCCGCGTGTACGTGCCGCAGCAGTTCTCGAACCCCGCGAACCCCATGGTTCACCGCCACCACACCGCGCTCGAGATCATGGAACAGGCGGCGCGTCCGATCCACGGCTTCTGCAGCGGCATCGGCACAGGTGGCACGCTGAGCGGCATCGGCGAGGTGCTGAAGGCGCAGAATCCCGGCATCGAGATCTGGGCGGTCGAGCCCCAGAATGCCGCCATTCTCGCCGGTGGTACGATCGGCACGCACCTCCAGATGGGCATCGGCGACGGGCTCATTCCGGACAACCTCAACACGAAGATCTACTCGCACATCTGCATCGTGTCGGACGAGGACGCGCTCAACACCTCGCGAGACCTTGCGCGCAAGGAGGGTCTGATGGTGGGAATCTCGGCGGGCACGAACGTGTTCGCTGCATTGCAGCTCGCGCAGAAGCTAGGTTCCGGCAAGACGGTCGTCACCGTGTTGCCCGACACGGCGGAGCGCTATTTCTCAACTCCCCTGTTCGATGAATGACGAAGACCAGAATCTCGCCGAGGAGCGTCTGCGCCTTGAGCGAGAGGCAATAGCCGTAGAGCGCGAACGCCTCGCGGCAGCGCGGGCGCACGCAGAGGCAGAGGCTGCCCTGCTGCTGCGCCGGCGTCGTCCGGTGCTGGTCTTCGTGAGCATTGTACTCCTTGTGCTGCTCTCCGCCACGGGCGGATTCCTTGGCGGCGTGGCCGTGACGGAGAGCCGCCAGAACCGCGAACGCTCTGAACGCCTTGCTAAGGCGCTCTCGCAGATCAACGCCACCGTTTCCACGAACGCGCCATCGGCGCTTCCCGGCACGGGCCTCCCCGCTACATCGGCGCCGCACCGCAACGTCTCCGTCGTCGTAATCCAGTAGCCATGAAAAAGACGACGCAGCTTCTCATCTTCTCCACAGCCGCCCTCGCGCTGGGTGCGACGGAGCCGGCGCTTGAGATCGTCGCCACTTCAACAAACCTAGTCGTGACGGAGCAGGTGCAGGTGTCGCTCGTGCTGCGCCTTCCACCAGTGCCAGGCGCGTATGCTGACGCCCAGGCTCCGTTCATCAACAAGCGCCCGCCGCATGTCACGTGTCCGTTCCTCGAAGGCGAATGGAAGGACGATTCCATCGACCGCGGCGATCCGCGCGCGCCGCTCGCCCCTGAGCAGATGCCGCGACGCGGACGACAGGGCCCCGCCTTCACGCTAAACAACTACGTCACGGACAGCATCTTCTCGGCTATGGACGATCCGTTTGACATGGATCCTTTTAGCCATTTCGGACCCAAGCGCCAGCTCTTTCCGTTCACGGTTGCGCGGGAGACGGACAAGGGATGGCGTTTGACGGCAGCTGTCGCACCGTGGCGCGCCGCCGCGCCAGGAAAGGTACGGCTTCCGCCGGTCACGGTGGAGGTCCCCCTGATTACCGGCGTCAAACGCGGACGCGACCAGTTCAACCGCGCCGTTGACGTGCCGCTTTTCTCCAACGTCGTGTTGCGCACGGCTCCATTTACGCTCACTGTAGCAGAGCCGCCGGCAGAGGGGCGTCCGGCGTCATGGTGCGGTGCGATAGCCTCCAACCTCACGGTAAAGGCGTCGCTTGACGCCCGTGTGTGTACGGCGGGCGACCCGCTCACTCTCACGCTGGAAGTAGCAGGCGCCGCCAATCCGTCGCTGGTCCATCCGCCAGACTTCTCCAACGCGCTCACCGGCTCCGTTTTCCGCATTGACGCATCGTCGTTGAAGACCGAGACTCTGAGCGGTGCGCGCCGGTTCTCATGGCGTGTGCGCCCTGTTAAGGCCGGGACTGTGGAATTCCCATCCCTGCCCGTCTCCTACTACGACCTCGACCGGCGCGCCTACATCACGCGCACAACGGATACCATCCCCATCCAGGTGAAGGCCGGCCTTCAGGTGGTGCTAACGGATGAGAGCAGCGGAGAGGAGTTCCCGATGCCAGACGGCATCGACCTGGATCCGCGCGGCGCGGAGTGTCGTCCGTTCCTGCCCCACCTTGCCCTCGCCGTGCTGCTGTTCCTCGTTCCGCCGGTGCTGTTCATCTGCATCCGGCTCGCGCCGCCGGTGCGCCGCCGCATCGCTGCGAGCAACGCCGCATACCGCAAGTCCCGCGCGTTCGGCGTATGCCGCCGTGCGCTTAAAAGCCGGAACGCCGAACGCCGCGCAGCCGCGATCCGCACATTCTTCACAGTGCGCTACGGCGTGAACGGAGCGGCCGTGACGGAGGCCGACGCGCAGCGCCTCATGGCGTCAGATTACGCTGAGGAGGACATCGCCCTCATCGTGACGAACCTCCGTACGCACGACGCCCAGACCTACTCCGCGAAGCCCGGCGCGGGCGCGATCGCCATATTGCTCGCCGCGGGGCTATGCCTTGGAGGAACGGCGCTTGCGGAGGTGGACGCGGCGCGCGCCGCGTTCTCCTACCAGCGGGCCTCCGCGTTGGCCGTACAGGCGGTCGACGAGGCGGGGTTCCGCGTGGCGGCGGACGCCTATCGTGCCTGTCTTGACGCGGGGGCGGACAACGCATGCATCTACCAGAATCTCGGCGCATGCCTGCTCCTTGCTGGCGACACGCGCGGTGCGGTCGCGGCTTTCGGCTGCGCCGAACGGCGCGGCGGCGAAACTCCATCCACGGCACGCGGACTGAAGGCCGCGCGCGCGAAGCAGACGAACAATCCGCGCGCGGAGCTGTCGCCAGCGCGCATTTTCCTGAAGCCGCACGTGAGCTGGAGCGTCGATATGCGCCTCTTGTGTGCCGCTGGGCTGTGGGCGTTTATGTGGCTGGTCGCGCTGCTGCCCGTCGGCGCGGTACGTCGCTTCCTGCTGACGGCGTGTCTTGTCGCGTTCTGCGCAGCTGCAATCTCCGTAGGCGTGTCGCTAGTGGAGGAACATCACGTGACGGAGGTGCTCCATGTGCAGGAATAGCATCGTTATCGCCTTGTTCGCGGCTTTCGCGCTGAGCGCCTCCGCGCAGTTTTTCAGCTTCCCGCGTTCGCGCGGTTTCCAGGAGATGCCGCAGTTCACGGTGTCCGCCACCGCGCATTGCGAACCAGCCACGCCCGTGGTGGGAGAGCCGTGCGCGGTCATCCTGGAGCTAGACGTCGACCGCAGCGCCGTCGTAGAGCAAGTCAGCGTGAGCGGGTTGCCCGAGTCAAATGACGGCTTCATCGTGTACGGCGAACTTGAGAACCTGGCGGACGGGAAGTCTGCCACGCAGGGGCACGTCGTCAAGCGCATTCGGATACCGGTGCGCTTTCTGAAACCAGTTTCGTGCGACGTGTCGCTGACGGTACAGGGAATGATCGGGACGGTTCAGGGTGGTTCGTCGTTCTTCAGCAATTTCGGACGGAGGCTGAATCCTCTGCGCTTTGACGCGCGGTCGATTCCGAAGGACGGCCGTCCTGCGGACTTCTCCGGGGCTATCGGACGGCGATTCAGCATCAAACAGACCCTTGACCGCGACCATGTGCGGCCAAATGACCTGGTCACCGCCACCTACACGCTTGATTTCGACGGGTACTGTCCGTCAAACATCTTCCCCAACGTCGAAAACCTCTCAAGCGAGTTCAAGGCATACGAGCCGAAGGAAACGTCACGCACAAGCCGCCGCGTGGTCTGGACGCAAAACCTTGTACCGCGTACAGCGCAGGCCACCAATACCTCATCCGTCTCCGTCAACTATTTCAACCCGAGCACGAAACGCTATGAAGTGGCGCGCGCGAACCCGCTCAAACTCACATTCGTCTCCGCCGAGGCCGCAAGCACGGAGAACACGAGCGTGACGGTGACGGACTCCGTGGATGCGAAGAGAAATTCTTCCGATACTTCCGCCGCCTCCCCCGTGGTGGTGCTGCGCTTCGCCCCGTCAGACTCCTCGCCGGTCGTCGCAACTCTCCCGCCCGGAACGCCTGTGAAGGAACTCGCAACGCGGAACGGTTGGCGCCGTCTTGAGACGCCGCGCGCAATCGGCTGGTCGAAGTAGTGCTGATTTATCTAGGCGTCCCAGCTGAGGTCGAGACGGCGGGGGGCATTAGCTGGGGGTGTGAAACGGCGCGGCACTTTGCGCGTGGTGATCCAGAGTCCATCCAGGGGAAACACTGTGAAGTCACCACCCGTGCAGTCGGCGGCGGGTTGCGTGAGGGAAATGAACAGCGGCGTGGACTGCTGCTCCAGGCATTCAACGGGAAGCGGACACGTGGCTAGAAACTCTAGGTTCTCCTGTGTGTTCTCAGGCGACGCGACTGCGCGCGTGACGCCGAGGTCAATGAGCTGAGCAATCGCTGCGCGGTTGAACGCATAGAGAGTCCAGTCTGCGGTGATGTCCAATACACCCGCTTGACGCAGAATGCGCAGTGTGGCAAGGTCGCTCGCCTCCCAGCGCGTGAAGCCGGTGCGGACAAGGTGCTTGACTGAAGTACGCAGTGCGTTTACGTCGCGTTCATGCGTGAATACGGGAAGGGCAAGTCGTAGGGGAAGGCCGGCGAACGGTGCAAGCGCGGCTTCGGCGTCGCGACCTGAACGGTGTCCGATCGCCAACACGATCTCGTTGTAGCGCGTGGCGTCGGCGGGTATTGGCTGGTCGAGGCGCTGCTTGAGGACGGCGTGCACAGGTAGGCCGCGACAAGCGCGGCCCTCCCGGTAGGGCGCGATCACCGAGCGCGCCGCTTCTGGTAGACCGCGACAAGCATGTTCCCCCTGGTAGGGCGCGATCACCGAGCGCGCCGCCGCGATTTTCTGCGCTCGCGTGGCGTCGCGTGCGGCGTCGAGACGTTCCACGAGCTCGCGGCGCAAGTCGTTCAGGAGCGAGGCGGGCGCGAAGAGATGGTCGGGGTCGATCAGCGTGAGATTGCGGAGCGACCAGTCCGTGCCGCCCATGCGCGCAAAGGCTTTTTCAACTGCTGCGGCCGTGCGTTCGGGATGCTGTGCTCGCGGGAGGGCCGCGCTTGTCGCGGCCTCAACGGGCAAGATGCCCGTTGTCCCAGTTGCTGCCGAAACGGAAATGCCGTCTGGCGCAAGCGTTACGGTGAGATCCACGGGCGTTCCTGCAACGACCTCCGATGGACGGAACGATGGCACGGGGAAGCGGCGTTTCACTTCGTTCGAGGCTGAGCAGTACACCGTGGCGCCGGCGAGGGGCGGCATGTCGGCGAGTCGGTCGTCGGGCACGCGCACTTCGATGTCGGAACCTGCCCGGACGTCGAACACGGGCTTGCGCGAAAGGGCGAGGCGCATTTCGGCAATGCCG
Source organism: uncultured bacterium (assembly GCA_902761035.1). Taxonomy (GTDB): domain Bacteria; phylum Verrucomicrobiota; class Kiritimatiellia; order RFP12; family UBA1067; genus RUG572. The sequence continues at coordinate 6,389 of CACWIW010000149.1, forward strand.
AAGCCGAAAGGTTTGCCGCCCGTTACGGCGAACTGGAGCCCGTCGTGACGCTCCAGGGCGCGGTTCGTGTGAAAGCGCAGCCAGGAGCGTCCCTCGCGGTCCTTCGTAAGTCGTTTGACCGTTCCGACGGGCGTGCCGAGGTGTCCGAGCGAGGTGGGGTCGATTGGATCGTCCGGCGTGCCGTGGATGTAGAGCGACGTGGTGCGGCGCGAGAACACGGTCTCGAGGTCGGCGCGCGTGGTGGTGACGGGTACGCCGTCGAGCAGCTGGCGGTAGTGGCTCGTGACTGAGGCGACGTAGAGCGGGGACTTCATGCGGCCCTCGATCTTGAGGGAGGCGACGCCGGCGTCCTTGAGGGCGTCGAGGCAGTCGTCGAGGCGTAGGTCGCGCATGGAGAAGGGGAGCGTCTTCGCGCCGTCGGCGTTAGTGTAGGGAAGACGGCAGCAGTAGGCGCATTTCCCACGGTTCCCGCTGCGGTTCTTCTCCATTGCCGAGAAGAGGCAGAGCCCCGAGAGCGAGTAGCAGAGCGCTCCGTGTACGAACACCTCGATCTCCGTTCCGCACCGGCGCGTGATAGTGCGGATTTCCTCAAGCGAGAGTTCGCGCGCGAGCACGACGCGCGTGAAACCGAGTTCCTTCAGTGCGAGCACGCCTTCGAGGTTGTGGGCGACGAGCTGCGTGGAGGCGTGGAGCTGCAGGGCGGGGAAGTGGGTGCGCACGAGTCGAGCGACGCCGAGGTCCTGCACGATGAGTCCGTCGGGACGCAACTCGTCGAGTATCGCGAGGCGTTCGATGGCGGCGGGGAGGTCGGCGTCGTCGATGACAGTGTTGAAGGTCACGTAGACCTTGCGGTCCTGCGGGTGAGCCCAGGCGAGAAGGTCGCGCAACTGGGCGGGCGTGAGATTGACGGCCTCCGCGCGCGCGGAGAAGGCGTCGAGGCCGAGGTATACGGCGTCCGCGCCTGCCTGGAAGGCGGCGAGGGCCGTTTCGAAGGAGCCGGCGGGGGCGAGAAGTTCGATGTCGTGCATGTCGGCGGTTATTTTACCATAATTTCCCAAGGTCGGCACATCTTGCGTCCGAAGGGGATATTTGCTAAACTTCACACACGCAAAGAAAGGAAAAAGACTATGGTTGACTTTGACAATCAGTTTGAGAAGCCCGCATACGAGACAGGTGCGCGGCAGACGCAGATCGCGACGGTGTTCAAGCTCGCGTACGGATGGATGTGCGGGGGGCTCGCGCTGTCGGGCCTCGTCGCCTGGTACACGGCGACAAGCGGCCTGTGGCAGAAGGTTCTGATGGGTCCGGGGCTGTGGGTATGCATCATCGCCGAAGTCGCGATGGTGTGGATCCTCTCTGCCTCGATCCGCAAGCTCTCCGTTGGCGCGGCGTGTCTGATGTTCGTGGGGTATGCAGCGCTCAACGGGCTCACGCTGTCCGTCGTGTTCATCGCCTACGAGATCGCGCTCGTGCAGCGGGTGTTCTTCATCACGGCCGCGATGTTCGGCGGCCTTGCCGTGTTCGGAACGATGACGAGGTCCGACCTTTCACAGATCGGCTCTATCTGTGGTATGGCTCTCTGGGGCCTCATCGTGGCGGTGGTCGTCAATATGTTCTTCCACAGCACCGGTTTCGACTGGATCGTCTCGTTCGCCGGCGTGCTCATCTTCAGCGGACTCACGATGTGGGATGCCCAGAAGATCAAGCTGCTCGCGCAGCAAGAGGGTGCGCTGGACTCCGCCACGCGCCACAAGGTGGGCCTTATGGGCGCGCTGGAGCTCTACCTCGACTTCATCAACCTGTTCATCTACCTTCTCCGCATTATGGGTCGTAGCCGCGACTAGTCCCATCGCACGCGAGCCATGTACAGAGAAGGTCGTCCCAGGAAGAAAACATTCCCCGTCAACGTGATCGTTGACGACGGAGTAGTGCTTGTAGTTGGCGGCGGACAGGTCGGGCGCCGCAAGGTGCGCCAGCTGTTGGAGGCAGGGGCTACGGTGGAGCTGGTATGTCCGGACGCCGTGGCGGAACTTTCGGAATTGGCTGCGGAAGGGCGCATCCGCTGGACGAAGCGTCCGTTCCGCTCGGACGACGTGTCGGGGCATCTCCTCGCGTTCGCCTGCACGGACGACAAGCACCTCAACCGGGCCATCCTCGACGCGGCGCGCGCCGCACGAGTGCCATGCTGCTGCGCGGACGGCAACTGGCCTGACGGCGACTTCACGACGCCCGCGATTGCGCGTTCGGGCGACATGCAGGTGGCTGTGTCCACGAGCGGACAGAGCTGCACGGACGCGCGCGACTTCCGCGACGAGATTGCCGCGCTTCTGCAAGCGCGCAAGAGTCTGGAGCTCTTCGTGCTTGGCACGTCGGACGCGCTCCTGCCGTCGCGCAAGCGCGCGCCGTTCCACCTGCCCGCCGAGGAGCGGACGGCCGTGGGGCGGCTCTTCACGCGCGTGCGAGGCGTGCGCGAGTTCTTCATCCTCAACACGTGCAACCGAGTGGAGCTGGTCGCCGTGGCGTCGCCCGAGCCGGAAGTGCTGGACGTGCTCAAGCGGCTGACGGCCCTCAACCGCCTGCGCAGCGAGGAGTATTTCTGTTTGCGCGGCTATGAGGCGTTCCGGCATCTCGTGCTGGTGACGTCCGGCCTTGAATCGTCGCTCCTTGGCGAGTTCCACATCGTATCGCAGGTGAAGGACGCGCTGGACGAGGCGGAGGCGAACGGTTGGAGCGGACCCGCGCTCCGCGCGTCGGGTGCCGAGATCATGCGAGTTTCAAAGGCCGTGCGGCACGAAGTGGAGGGAATGCTGCGCGTGGCGGAGATCGACCAGATCGCGGTGCGTTACCTCAGCGTCCACGGCGGCCTCGACCCGAAGACGCGCGTCGTCGTGATCGGTACGGGCATGGTGGGGACGGGCGCCGTGGAGGCGCTCGTGCGCACCGGCGCACAGGTGACGTGGGCATACCACGTGCACAAGCCCGATTTCCCGCGCACGGTGCAGCTCGCGCAACTGCCGGAGGCGCTTGCCGAGGCGGACATCGTACTGAGCGCGGTGGACTCCGCACGTCCGGTGGTGACGCAGGAAATGTGCGCGGCGGTGGCGGATCGCAACGTTCTTTTCGTGGACCTCGGCGTGCCGCGCAACATCGACCCGTTCTACGACGACTGGGGTCATGGCGTGACTGTGGCCGACCTCGACGACCTAAAGCTCTGGCACCGCGTGAACACGGGGGTACTGAACGCGGTGCGTGCGAAGGCCGACGCCGTGATCCGCGCCGAATACCGTGCGCCATGATTTACTGGAAAGAAAACAGCCATGCAAACAGGAACGCTAAACAGGAGACAACGAAGAAAATGAAAACTATTCAAATGAACGTCAAGCTCGTGGCTTTGGCGGCGTGCTGTGTTGCGCTGCAGGTCGCCGGGGCGAACAAGTACCAGAACTTCCAATGGGAAAAAACGACATACGTTCCGTTCGACGCGACGACGACGGTTACGCTGGAGTGTCCCGACCCCGCCGCCGCCCAGTGGCTCCAGGCGCATTACGCACAATGGTACGGGGAGTCCGCGCCGAAGGTGAAGGTCGGTGCGACCGGACTCAAGCCGGAGGCTGGCGACGAGGCGTATGCGGCGAGCACCGATTCAAACGGCGTGAAGATCGCGGCGAACACGCTCGCAGGCACGCGCTGGGCGTCCTATACCCTGCGTCAGCTCGCAATCGCTAAGCGCGGCACGGCCCAGGCCGAAGGGTACCTGCTGCCGAAGCTCACGACGACGGATCGTCCTCACCTGGCGTTTCGCGCGGTCCACCTCTGCTGGTTCCCCGAGACGCGTCCGCAGCAGATCGAGCGCGCCATCCGCCTTGCGGCGCTGATGAAGTACAACTACGCGATCATCGAGCCATGGGGCATGTACAAGAGCGAAAAGCATCCGTGGTGGGGTTGGCCGCAGGCGAACATGACGAAGGCCGAGGTGCGCCGCCTCGTGGCGATCGGCAAGGACATCGGCATCACGCTGATCCCGCAGATCAACTGCTACGGACACGCCTCCGCCTCGCGTGGCTGCACGATCAAGCACGCCGTGCTCGACCTGCATCCCGAATACGAGCCGCTCTTCGAGCCGGCCCCGCTCAAGCCGGTCCACGGCTCCTCGGACTGGGACGGCTGGAGCTGGTGCATCTCCAACCCCGAGGCGCAGCGCGTCCTCCGCGAGCTGATCGCGGAGATACACGAGAACTTCGACAACCCGCCGTTCTTCCACATCGGGTGCGACGAGGCGTTCGGCGCGCAGTCGTGTCCGTCGTGCGCCAAGCATCCCAAGGGCGAACTGTTGCTGAAGCACATCTCCGGGATTGCGGAGTTCCTCCGGTTGCGTGGCGCGCAGGCGATGATGTGGCATGACATGCTGCTGGACGCGAGCGACCCGCGCTGGAAGGGGTTCATCAAGTTCGGCAGCAAGGAGACCGCATCCATCCTCGACAAGCTGCCCAAGGACATCATCATCTGCGACTGGCAGTACTGGAAGCAGACCAAGGACAAGGACGGCAAGCCTTGGCCGACGATGACGTACTTCAAGAAAAAGGGCTTCCCCGTGGCGGCATGTCCGTGGATGAACGGAACGGAGATGAAGTCGATGTCCGACCACATCGTGAGGATCGGGGGTTTCGGCTTCATCGAGACGACGTGGCACCACCTGCGCGGCAAGGACTGGGAGAACATGTACAAGTGGTCCGGCCACGCCGCGTGGGGCTCGCCCGTCTCGCACGACGTCCCGTTCCAGCGTTCGCTGCGTCTCATCGGAAACGACATGAAGGTGAAGGACTACCTGGATACGGGCTACCTCAACAATCAGGTGCCACCGGCCTGGTGGGCGCACTGACCCGCCGGGCGTTATGTGCTTGGTGTGCCTGACGAGGAGGTGCGCCAGGACCTCAACAAGCTCTTGACGGGCGTTGCGGCGAACAGGAGCATGACCTGGGCGTCGCGCCTCGGCGACCATCTCCTTGAGTCCAAGTGGGATGATTTCTTCGACGGGAGCAATTAAGCCGTCATAACTAACAACTAACAACTAACCACTAGCAACTCATGAACAAACAGATTAAACTCACGGTGGTCGCGGCGATCTGCATGGCGGTGTCCACGCAGACAGTTGCGGCTGCTAACACTGACAAAGCGTTTCCGGTGCCGAAGAACGTGCCGGAGCTGATGAAGACATTCGCCGGGGCGGACGTGAAGACGCGCGAGGACTGGGAGAAGGTGCGCGCGCCTGAACTGCTCGCGTGCTTCGAGCGGGAGGAGTACGGGAAACGTCCCGCCGCCGCAAACGAGCGCGGCCGCGTGTCGTTCGAGATGTACCGCGAAGCCGAGGTGTTCGGCGGAAAGGCGGTCTGCCGGCACGTGCGCGTGAAGTACGACGGACCGAATGGCAAGCACGTGTTCCCCATCACTGCCTACATCCCGAAGGCCGGGCGTCCCGTGCCCGCGTTCGTGTACATCGGGATCAACTTCCGCACGAAGTACGACGCGGAAGGGGCCGTCGCGACGAGCGAATACTGGCCCGTGGAGAAGATCATCGACCGCGGCTACGCGACGGCCGCGTTCCCGGTGATCAAGGTGGCGGCGGACAACAAGAACGCCGGGTTCTCGCAGGGTGTCTTCCCCGCCGTGCAGCCCGCGAAGGCGCGCGGCGGCGACTCGTGGGCCACCATATCCGCGTGGGCCTGGGGCGCGAGCCGCGTCCTAGACTGGATGGAGACCGAACCCGCCATCGACGCGAAGCACGTGGGCGTGGTGGGGCACTCGCGCGGCGGCAAGACCGCGCTCTGGACGGGCGCGACGGAC